>JAEEPT010000160.1 GCA_016284895.1 Prevotella sp.
GTTTCAATGCTCATCTTGCCGTAGAAGTAAAGGCGAAAGTCATTGAAGATGGCCCAATAGCTGGTGCCCATGTTGCTGGAGCGAATGCCCATCTTCAGCGAAGCATTGCTGGTGGTCAGTTCCGTAGCGAGGCGGTTCTCATACAGTTTCTTGGCAAAGTAGGCTGAGGCCGACTGCATGTCGTTGGGGACATATTTTCCGCCAGCGGTTGACTCATTTCCGACACCAACCTTAGTGTTGAGCATCGTGTCGCAGATGTGGCACAGTTTCTGGTTCTTCGAGCCTGCATAGATATAGGCCGTCACGTTGTTGTTTCCGGAATTGTAGTCGCTGTATGATGTGGCCGTGGTGCCGGGGCGCTGGAAGCCCTGTGCACAGAACTGATAGGTTCCGGCAGGCAGTTGCGTGACGGTCTGGTTGAAGTCGAACGTAGCCTGATAGAACTCCACGGCTCCGTAGTTGAATGTACCTGCGCCGTTCCATCCCTCTGTGCCGTCGGTCAGTGAGGCGTTGTTCATCATATAGGTGAGGTCGAAGGGCTTCTCCCGGTCAGTAGCCGTCACGTTCTCTAAGAACTGAGTGGTAGCGGTGCGTGCCTCGCTGATGATTGTGTTCAGTTCAGTGGTAGTACTGGCAGTGTTGATGCGCGCCTCTAAGGTGCTTACCGTGTTGTTGATGCCCTGATCCGTGCCAGCTACATTCTCGGTGTGAGGCACGGCCATCAGTTCCTTTATTTTCTTCAGTAAGTCCTGAGCCTGAGCCTTTGCCTTGGCAATCGCTTTTACCTCGGCAGCACGAGTCTCGTCCATGGTCATGATGAGCCAGCGCTGTGCTTCAGCTGAGTTGGCGATGTTGAAGGTGACGGCTCCCGTGGCACCGTTCGCATTCGCCTGCAGACAAGGAGGTGTCCAGTTCGATGTGGGATGAATGATCCAGTAGCCGCGCTGTCCGTCAACATCCACGCGACCTTTCATCAGATGCCAGTTTTCATTGGCAGTGAGCGAGCTCTTTGTGGCGGTTCTGATGCCGTTGGTGTAGGTGATGTACTGGCCTGTGGCAGCGTTTCTGATCTGATAGTACTGGTTCGACGGGGTGAAGGTGAAGTACCAGGCCACCGAGTCGTTCTGTACAGCCTCTTCAGCCGTCATCTCCACCCATTTCAGCACGCCTGCGGCAGTAGGCTTCAGATAGGCGGTGTAGAGTCCGCGCGAAGCCGATTCGTTCGTGAGGTAGTATTTCACGTCGTCTTCCTGTTCCAGTGCGTAGTAGGGGTCGGCATGTCGTGCATAGTCGTGCTCCAGTCCGTCTTCGCCCAGAGCCTGACAAATCATGGCATTGGCCAGATAGAGCACCTCTGAGCCATTGTCTTCGTTGGCGCCGTTGATGCCGTAGGGCCACATGTGAATCTTGTCGCCGTTCAGTCGGGTCGTGGTGTTGTTGTCCCAGAAGTGTAAGGCTTCAGCCACGCGGTCGCCCAGCCAGTAGCCAGTGCCGTCGCCTGAGCGCAGAATGTTCTTGCTCCACTGTGTGCTGTAGTTCTGCAGTCCCAGTCCGTGTTCCATTTCGTGCATGACGGTTCCGCAACGTTGGTAGGAGGTATTGGGACCTATGTTCATGTGGTTCACCGTCGTATAGTTGCAGTCGGCGGTAGGAGTGCCGGGGCTGTAGTCAATGTTATATTTACGTGCGGTGTAAATCATGTTGTTGAAGTAATAGCAGGCCTGCTCCAGTGCCTTGTTGATGCGGTCATTGGTTGCTGCGTCGCCTCCGTTGCTGTAGGTATAGGTCACATTGCCCATCGGGATGGTGTAGAACTTGATGACCTCGCCGTAGGCCACCTGATAGCCAGCAGTGACGGCGTATGCGCGCATGTAGTATTTCGTGGCAGGCTTCAGGTCCTGCAGCCAGTAGATGACACCATTGTTCTGAAGCGTTTTCTTCGACACGATGTCGTTGATGGTGGGTTCAGGATTCTCCGAGCAGCAGAAGCCACGCGTCTTGATGGTAGCACCGTTGGCGTTGACGGTCATTCTGCCGAAGGCCATCGTTGCACCGCGCACGAAGCGCTTGTCTGTCGTCACCGTGGGGATGGCTCCTGTGGGGTGACTGTAGTTGTAGGTGTCGAGTGCTGTCTGCAGGGCCGTAGTGGCAGCGGTCAGCTGTTCCACGGTGGCGTCGGCATTGTCATATACTGCCTGAGCCAGTCCTATGGCCTTTATCAGTTCGGTAGCCTCGCCCTCGGCAGCCTTGTTGGCAGTAGCGTTGGCTGTGGTGAGCAGTGCCTTCAGAGCGCTGTCGGCTGTCTGCAGTGCCTTGAAGGTGTCGATGGCAGCCTGCAGCTTGTTATACACGTCATCAATCTGTTTAAACGTGACCGAAGCATTGTCATACACGTCCTGTGCATTGTCGATGGCTGTCTTCAGGGCAGCAGCGCCGCGCTTGGTGCCAGTGCCATACTGTCCTCTGGCGGTCGAGATGAGCGTGTTCAGCTTCGCCTTATAGACCGTGATGTCTGCGTCGCCGAAAGGCGTGTTGCGCATCAGCTTCACGTAATCTACTGAAATCTTGGCTGAGTTGGCCGAACCTCCTGCAGCGCCCTTGAAGCCTATCTGGATCTTTCCGGCGCGAGTGGCTGTCAGGGTGAATGTGAGGGTGTCAGTCACCCACTTGCCCACTGCAAACGATGCCACCTTTGACAGGGTCGATGTGCCGGTGGAGGGAATCCATCCCAGTAGGCTCGATCCTGCTGTCTTCGAGGCATCGCCGTTGTAGTAGGCTGAAACCAGCTTGTAGGTACCGGCAGGCAGACTCATCGACTGCTGGAAGATGAGCGACTGCTCCCATCCGGTGCTCAGGGCCAGCACGCCGCCTGCATTCGTGCCGTCAACATTGGTGGCAGGCACGCTGGCATTGTTGAAGGTCTTCTTCGTGCCAATCTGATAGATGCCCGTGATGGTGTAGCCGGCAGTGTGGGCGGCTGTCCATCCCTCCACAGGCAACTGCTCTTCGGCCACGTTGCCCGTCTGCGAGGCAGTGTAGTCGAAATTCGAGTCGAACAGGCTGTTCTGCAGATAGTACTCAGTCAGGTCGTAGAACTCCTGCGCCGAGCTTGTTAGTGTCGTCATGGCAATCAGACACACTGTAATCAAACTTCTTCTGAACATAGTTTTCTTCTTTTTTTATTTGTAAATTGTTAGTAATAGTTCATTCCTTTTCAATTTCAATGTTCGGCACTGATGGTAGCCACCACATATTCCGACCGTGTACCGATGCGGTACTTGCCGCCCCAGATGCCCAGTCCTGAGCTCACGTAGTAGCGCGTGTTGCCGCGCTGGTGCTCACCGAAGGCACACTCATACACGGCATTGGTAATCCACGAGATGGGCCACACCTGTCCGTAGTGGGTGTGTCCGCTGAACTGGAAGTCGAAGCCTGCCTGTTCGGCCTTCTCCAAGTGGTAGGGCTGGTGGTCCAGCAGGATGGCGTATTTCTGCATGTCGGCGCGTTTTGCCAAATCTACCACCCTGCGTCGGCGCTGGTTGGTGCGGTCGTCGCGCCCCACGATGCACAGGTCGCCCACCACTACCGAGCTGTCGCGCAGCAGGGTGATGCCTGCCTCGTTCATGAAGCGCTGTGCCTCGGGCTCGTTGCTGTAGTATTCGTGGTTGCCCAGACAGGCATAGACGGGTGCCTCTATGCGCCTCATCTCCTCGGCCATGTTCTCATCCTTCAGCGGTCGCATGCTCATATCGATGATGTCGCCTGCTATGAGCACCAGGTCGGGCTTCTCGGCATTGATCATGTCAACCCACCGTTTTAGCTCCTTCCTCGGATTGTGATAGCCCAGGTGCAGGTCGCTGGCCAGCAGCAGCTTCACAGGCTTTGCCAGTGGCTTGGCAGTGGTCAGTTGCAGTTCCACGCGCTCCTTATGGTAGTAGTGAATATTGCCCATCAGGAACACCAAGAACAGGGCTATCGTGATGGCACAAGTGGTGTACACGTTGTGGTGCAGCCATGCCTTTGGCATCAGTCCCACCATCCAGCACAAGTCGAGCACCAGGAATGTCATGACGAGGTAGAGCAGGATGAAGATGGAGCTTGAGCCTACGTCGTAGCTACAGCGTGCCAGCCATAAGGGCATGTGGTCAATGCTGCGCCCGATGTTCAGAAACAGCAGGCCAAACGATGACACCAACCCGCCGATGATGAGGCTGCGCCAGAGAGCCGACAGCGGCACGAGTGTCCAGATGTGCCAGCCTATATAGGCGATTCCTAAAAGCGGAAGCACCATGAAGATGATCAACCACATAAACAATAATACTCTTTATCTTAAGTAACGGTAAATAAATTGGGACAATTACATAGTCAATACTTGTTGCAAAGATAATGGTAATTTCTGATTTCCCAAAATAATACACTCTTTTTTTAACAACAACAGTAACGGTCGTACTAATAACTTAACGTTCATTATTGGGATGGGAAGTGAGTTAATTCTTTTCAACCGCAGGTCGATTCTTTTCGATTTTTAAGACAAATGAAAATGTCGTTTTAGAGAAAAATCGGGCGTTTTTCTATGGGTAAAGCGCTGTGGAGACTGTCCGATTTGTCTTTCCAACTGTCAAAAAGGTCGCATTTTTCACATATTTTTACATCTGATTGCCTCCATTTGCTCACTTTTG
Organism: Prevotella sp.; assembly: GCA_016284895.1. GTDB lineage: Bacteria > Bacteroidota > Bacteroidia > Bacteroidales > Bacteroidaceae > Prevotella. The sequence goes on from JAEEPT010000160.1 coordinate 4,680, forward strand.
CAACTGTTCTAAACCCCTTTTTCAACAGAAAAACGCTGAGTTTTAGCCAAAAACACGACGCGATTTAGGGAATGTCACGTTGCGATTTAGGTTATTTCGCATCACGATTTAGCCTAAATGGTGTGATGATCTATTCGCCGAGGCAACGTGAAACAGCCTAAATCGCTGAAAACCCTTGCTGCAAAGGGCTTTTCGAGAGGTTTGTTTTGCAATCTACTGAAAATCAGATTGTTGTAAAATGCTCAAAACTCGCAAATTTCAGAGCGATTTAGGAGCTGCTGATTTTTTTGCGAGTTTTACGGGCATAAAAGTCATGTTTTTGTTTGGCAGTTAAACGGAATAATCGTATTTTTGCCAAAACTATGTTCACCTTATTTTTATTAACCAATACAGAACGATGATGAAAAGAGTGACTTTCCTGGCATTGCTGTCTCTCACAGTGATGGGTGCGGCAGGACAAATCTATCTGGACCCGCAGGCCCCGATAGAGCAACGCGTAGAGGATGCGCTGGGCCGGATGACCCTGCACGAGAAAATAGGTGTGCTCCATGCGCAGAGCAAGTTCACCTCGGCTGGCGTGCCCCGACTGGGCATCCGACAGCTGAACATGGACGACGGCCCTCACGGTGTGCGCGAGGAGCTGGACTGGAACGCATGGCGCACGGCCAACTGGACCAACGACTCGTGCGTGGCCTTCCCGTCGCTCACCTGTCTGGCCGCCACGTGGAACCGCGACCTGGCGCGCCTTTATGGAAAGTCGGTGAGCGAGGAGTTCGCCTATCGCGGCAAGGACGTGATGCTCGGCCCCGGTGTCAACATTCAGCGCACACCGCTCAACGGGCGCGCCTTCGAGTATATGGGCGAAGACCCTCTGCTGGCTGCCGAGATGGTGGTGCCTTATATCGAGGCGGTGCAGCAGAACGGCGTGGCCTGCTGTCTGAAGCACTTCGCACTCAACAATCAGGAGACCGACCGCTTCACGGTGAACGTGAACGTGAGCGAGCGGGCCTTGCGCGAGATATACCTCTATCCCTTCGAGCAGGCGGTGAAGCGGGCGCATGTCTATACCATCATGGGCTCTTATAACCTCTGGAAAAACGTTCACTGCTCGCAGAACGATACGCTGCTCAACCGCATACTGAAGCAGGAGTGGGGCTTCGACGGCGCCCTGGTGAGCGACTGGAATGCCGTCACCGACACGTGGCAGGCGGCCACGGGCGGGCTCGACATTGAGATGGGCACCGAGCCGCGCGGCTACAAGGGCGAGCCTGCCGAGGTCTATCATCACTACTACATGGCCCGGCCCTTAGAGCAGATGGTGGAGGAGGGCAAGGTGCCCATGTCGGTCATCGACGACAAAGTGCGCCGCGTGTTGCGCACCATCTTCCGCACCTCCATGAATCCCCGTAAGGTCGTTGGTAACCTCTGTTCCGAAGCCCACGTTGAGGCTTGTCGGCAGATAGCCGAAGAGGGCATCGTGCTGCTGAAGAACGCCCAGCCACAAAAAGGAAAGAACCGTGAGAAGTTGCTTCCCCTTGACCTCTCGAAATACCAGCACATCCTTGTGGTGGGTGAGAATGCCACCCGTTCGCTCACCCGTGGCGGCGGCTCATCCGAGCTCAAGCCCCTCCACGAAGTATCACCCCTCGAAGCCCTCACCTTTCACTTTTCACCTTTCACCTTTCACTTTTCCCCCGGCTACGCCTCTGGTCGCGCTCTTTACGACAACGTCGATCCCGTGTCGCCTGTAGAACAGGCTCGTCTCAAGGCCGAGGCATTAGACAAGGCACGCGAGGCCGACCTCATCATCTATGTGGGCGGCATGAACAAGAACCGCCATCAGGACTGTGAGAACGGCGATCGCGAAGGCTACGACCTCTCCTTCGGTCAGAACGAGCTTATCAGTGAACTGGCTGATATTCAGCCCAATATCGTGGTCGTTACCTTTGGTGGCAACCCCTATGCCATGCCTTGGCTACAGAAAGTGGCGGCCCTTGTGCACTGCTGGTATTTAGGCAGTGAGTCGGGCAACGCGCTCGTCCGCGTGCTCACCGGTCAGGTCAATCCCAGTGGCAAGCTGCCCGTCACCTTTGCCCGTCAGCTCAGCGACTATCCCTATGCTGCCTACGGTGCCGAGGCTTATCCGGGTGTCAACCGTCAGGTCTATTACAAGGAAGACATCTACGTGGGCTATCGCGGCTTCGACAAGCGCATGGCCACGGCCAAGGGCAAGCAGCGCGTGTCGCCCCTCTTCCCCTTCGGCTACGGTCTCAGCTACACCACCTATCGCTACGGCAAGCCCGTGCTCAATGGCCGCACCGTCAGCATCGACGTCACCAACACGGGCAGTCGTGCAGGCAAGGAGACCGTGCAGCTCTACATCGGTGCCATGAAGTGTTCAGAGGACCGTCCCGTCAAGGAGCTCAAGGACTTCAGGAAAATAGCCCTGCAGCCCGGTGAGACGCAGACCGTCAGCTTCACCCTCACCGACGATATGTTCCGTTTCTTCTCCGTGAAGAAAGGTCAGTGGACCGTTGAGCCAGGCCAGTATCGCGTCAGCGTAGCCCCCTCGTCGGCAGAGAGCAAAAATGCAGTCATCTTCACCCTCTGATGCGTCGCTGGCGAACAGAAAAAGGTGTAGGCTGTTACAATAGTTTGAATATTTCTGTTTTGAAATAAATATCCAATAAACTGCATAAAAACAGTGATTATTTGTTGTAAATTTCAGATTCGAATATAACTTTTTTGCAATTTTCTTGTATCTTTGCACATCAATTTATATCTTTGCACATAGAATTACAATAAACATCATAGAACGATGGCACTGAAATTGAAAATTGGTTCGCCTGTAGCAGGTGATGATTTTTTCGGCAGAAATGCAGAATTACGGAAAGCCGAAGCGCTGATAGAAGACAACAACCTGATGTTGGCTGCCCCTCGAAGAGTTGGAAAAACCTCTTTTGCCAAAAGGCTGATGGAGGTACAAAGCGCAAAAGGATGGAACACCATATTTATCGATTTGGAGGAAATTACTAATACTGAGCACTTCTTCAAGGCTTTCTATGACGAACTGATGACATTATCTGAAGTAAAACTAAAAGACAAGATAACTTCAGGATTGAAGAAATGGCTATCGGGAGTGGAAATCTCAACAGCAAACCTGCCTGTCAAGGCAACCGTCAAGATTGGTGGCTCCAGCAATCTTGACTTTAAAGAACTGGCAGAAGTGCTGAATGTGCTGGACAATCACACGCTCATTGTATTTGATGAGTTAACTGTCTTACTGGAGTCGCTTTCGGCATTGAATGATGGCGACCAGATGGTCAGGACTTTCTTGAATCAATTCCGCGCATTACGCTCTGCTACGGCAGAAAAATGCAGTTGGCTGATATGCAGTTCCATAGGTGTCAGGAACTTCACCACCCAGCATAACCTGTCTGATACGAT
>JAEEPT010000161.1 GCA_016284895.1 Prevotella sp.
AAGTTCTGTAGTTGAACATCGGAGCGAATGACAACGTAAGGTATAGACCACTCGTAGCCGGGTTGCTCGGTGATATAGGTGCCAGCCTGCTCGGGTTGAGGTGCTGGCTGCGAGTCAACGATGGTCTGTCGTTTGGGATTGAAGCCCAGTGTGGCAGCCTCTTCGAACTTGTTTACGCCGCTCTCCTTGAGTGATGAGTCAATCCATCCTTGCAGTTTCTGCACGTCGTCGAGCAGTTCATCGTAATTAGGCTTCTCTTGTTGTGATTTGAGAATAGTACGCACGTTGTCGGCTATACTGATGAGCTCCATGATAATGCCGTGTTGCGTCTTGTAAATCACGTCGTCCTGGAACTTCAGCAACTGATTGTGCTGTTGTTTGATGATGTTTTCCTTCTCTTCCAGTTGTTCGTTCAGCAAACGCTGGCGATCATCGTTGGAGCGCTGAATGCTGTCCAGTTTCATGTCCATGTGGCGTACTACCGATTGCATGGCATTCTGCATGGCCATCTGCAAGGCACGAGCCAGTTCAGCTTGCTCGCCTTGCCTGTATTGTGTTTGTGCCTGTCCCTGCTGCTGCGTTTGAGTCTGTTCCTGAGTTTGAGTCTGTCCCTGCTGCGTTTGAGCTTGTTCTTGATGCTGCTGATGGGGCCACTCCTTTCTTTGTTTGGGCTCTGGCTCTGTTTCGTTTTTGGGCTCTGGTTTAGGGGAGCCTGGTTCGTCGCCAGTCACGGGAATCTCCCTTTCCACACTGTGGGGAGCTGAGGCTTGTGGTTGATTCTCGGTGGTCTGGTCATCTATGACGACAGGCCGACCTTCCACCAGCACAGTCTGTTGTGGCTCCGGCTTTTGCTGTACCGTTTCTGTCTCGGCAGGAGTTACTGTTTGCAACGTAGGGTCAGTCGATGTGGCCGACTCAGTCTGCGTGGTTCTCTCATCCTTTTGCTGCTCGGGAGCAGCCGATGGTTTCTTGTCATCGTCTTTGGTATAAAAAGGCCATATTCCCATAGTGGTATTGTTTTTTGGGGGGTTGATGATTTTTTTCTTATTTATTGCTGGGGTCACTGACGCTGTCCGTGTTCCCATGACTCCTGTTCTATGTCGCCTGAGGGGTAGAAGTGCTGGCAGGGACCGTCCGGGCCTTCCATTGTCATGCGCCCTATGAGGTAAGAGCCGTCGCGCAGGTAACAGATGCCTTCGCCCTCTTGCAGTTCTCCGTTCTTAAAGATGCCGCAAATCTGTTTTCCGTCGGGCAGGTAGAGTACGCCTGCTCCGTTTCGTTTGCCGTTTTTCCATTCGCCAGCATATCTGTAGCCGTTGGCAAGGATGCTAACCCCTACGCCTTTCTGTCGGTTGATGCTCCACTCGCCGGCATATTTGTTTTGTTCTTTGTCAACGTCAATGCCGATGCCGTGGCGCATGTTCAGTTTCCACTCACCTGCATAGTAGTCGTTTTGTTCTGAGCGCTCCACTCCGAACCCTGAACGTTCACCCTCCTTGCTACGGTTGCCACAATAGTACATGCCGTTAGGCTCTTCCTCGAACGACAGTTCGCCTTTAGGGCCGCCATCGTTCTGTTCTTCGGGAATCTCATTGGGTATGTCGTCGCTCCATTCCAGCGAATAGAGGAAGCAGTCGACGATGTAGTCGGCCACGCCATGCCGCAGGAAGTTGCGTTCCTGGAAGGTTTGTTTGATACTGGCCAGTCGGAGGGTATAAAGGTCATCGTCGAGGCCCTGTAGCTCGAGCAGCTGTGCGCCAAGGTGACTGTTAACGGCGCACTGTATGATTTGGCTGCTGACGCGGTCGTTGGGCATGACATCATTGATGAGACCACGCAAACGGGTCTCACCAACAACATCTTGTCCGAATTGCTCTACAAGTGAGCGCATCACTTCGTAGAGCAGCATTTGTTCTTGCTTCATAGCTAGGGGTTGGGGGCCTCCGGATTTTCAGGAGTGTCCGGATTATCCGGAATATCTGGAATGTCCGGATTTTCCGGTGTATTCAGATTCTCTAGTGTGACCGGATCTTCTGGTGAGGGTGGAAGCTCAGTGGTCTCCTCGGGTTCTTTCTGTTCTTCCGGATCCTTATTGAGTAAGACGAGGGCTTCTTCGGTGTAGGCCTCCATGTCTTGCGACCGTTGTTGCAGGGCTTCCATTCTGCGCTGGTTGTCGTCAGTCAGATATTGCTCACTCAGTCTTTCCCAGTCTTGCTTCACGTGGTGGCCTTCTTTCTTGGCGTTGGCCTTCATTTCCTCCACTTCTTTCTTGAGGTCATCAAAGCGCTGCTGGTTCTCGCTCACCCAGTTGTTGTAAGCTTCGTTCTCCATTTGCAGGTTCTCCTGCGCCTGGTCGCGTTGTGAGGTTGCCTCGCTGATGCGTTGCTCTATCTCTTGCATGTCGTTGTCATGCTTTTTCAGCAAGTTCATGATGGAGAAGCGTTCTTTCTCGGCCTTTGCCTTTTCCTCGGTGATGGCGGTGAGCTTTTGGTCCAGGTCACTGAGTTGTTTCTTAACGTTGTCGAGTTCGGCAGTTCGCTTTTGGCGCTCGGCTATCAACTCCCTTATCTCGCGCTCCTTGCGATAGGCCTCTACACCAGTCTTGAGCAGGTCGGTGTCGATGATGCCTGCCATTGACATATCGTCCTGGCTGGCCTTGGCGCTGAGTTTAGGTAGGAACTCCTCCAGGTCGCTGACTGCTTTGTCCTTGCCTTGGTCGTGGAAGATGCCCAGAGTCTGGGAGTAGAAGTTAGCCAGTCGTTCGAAGTTGCCCCATGAGTCGTCGAGTCCGTCGCTTCCCATGATGACAGCCACAGGGAAGTCGCCCTGTCCGTTAAAAGCATAGCGGAACTCTCCGATGGGACTTCCGTCGCATAACGATGTGGTGACATTGAGGAAGCAGCGGTAGTCCCATGGCACGGGTTCGAACCACTCGAGTGCTTCATTGCAGGCCATGAGCTTGCCGTCGCCTATGTGGAAGGCAAACCAGTAGAGCGGTGTACGCACGAAGGCCATGAGTGTGCTGCCGTAAGCTTTCACGATGCGCGTTCCGAAGCCCGACAGTCCGTTCTGACGGTCTATCATCCATTTCTGGTAGATGGAGCCGAGCATGGTCTGCTCGTGGTCGTTGAACGGGTGCTCGGTGGCATGTTTTTCGATGGCTTGCAGCCACTGCATGTAGATGCGTCCGAAGAGCATGGTCATCTGCTGATCCTGATCGCGCAGGTCGGCCACCTGTTTGAAGAAGTCCTGTTCCTGCTGATAGCGTTGCAGCTCGGTTTCGGTCATCTTGGCGGGATCTTTCTTCGGTGCATTGAGTGCGGCCTCCTCGTCTTTTGGATGTGAGGTGACTGCCCCTTTCTTTCCGAGGAAGAGTTGAGCCGGTGTGTTGGCCACGAAGCCTTGGATGTTGGCCAGTGCAATTTCGGCGGCCAGGCGCGACCCTACGTCACTTCTTACGTAGGTGTCGCCTCCGTGTCCGTCGCATACGATGGCCACCTGCACGTTTCCGTCGGGACTATTGTAGCTGAGCGAATAGTCCTGACACACGGTGCCTTTCTTCACGTGGCTGGCGCCGCGCTTGGTGGCGTTGAATACGATGATGCTGTTGCTCATAGGCCGTTGCTGTTTACCAAGAGCCAGTGTCCCATTCGTCGGCACCTGATGTTACGTCGGTGCCTGTATCGACGCCTTCGAACTGCTTGTCGTTGTTCACGGTCTCCTGAATCTTTTCGGTCAGTTCCTCCTGCTTGCTCTGCGGAGCGTCTGAGCCAACCGACGAGCTGGTGCTTGCCACCTGTGAGGCGGTCACGCTGACGAAGCGGATGATGTCCTTGAGCTGCTCCTTGTTGTGTACGGTGAGCACAGCCTCTTTTGTGGTCGTAAACTCGGCCAGCACTTCCTGGTTATCTCCTTCACCGATGGCGATGGCCACCTTCACGCCGGCCCTGTACCAGGGGTTGCCCTTGAGCTTCTCGAGTCCGTGCTTGTAGTCATCGGTGGGTTCACCGTCGCTCATGAGGATGAAGGCTGGTGCATAAGAACCAACGGCATCCTGCATGAAGGCCTTCTTCGACAGCTTGCTGTTCAGCTCCAGATAGGCCGCTCCCAGTGAGGTCACGCCGCCGGCTTCGAGCTTTCGCCAGCTGAAGCTGCCCGGATCCATGGGCTGTGGATACATCCACTCGCATCCGCTTGAGAACTCGAGTGCGGCAATCTTGATTTGCGCGTCGGGATTGTTCTCCGAGATGTCGTTGATAAGCGGCATGATTTCCTGAATGGCAGTGTTCACGCTCTCGATTCTGTCACCCGACATGCTGCCGGAGGTGTCGATAATAAAGAAAAGTACCATTGTGCGCCTCGGGGTGGCGTCTACTTCATCAAATGCTCCCATAATTTCTGTTGGTTTTTATTGTAAATAATGTTGATTTCTTTTGTGGACGTTGTGGGTGGGGCCTATTTCATGATTTCTCCGGTGACATCCTTCGAGAAGCGTATCTTGGCACCCATGGCCAGGGGCATTCCCTGTCCGGGATCCACGTTGTGTACGTCACCGTTCGGCAGGGTGACAGTCCATGTGAGTTGCGACTTGTTGGAGAAGCCCCATTTCTTTGGGTCTATCTTGTTGCGCACCACTTCGCCCATCACGGTGTCGTGGTCTTCCTCGTTGGTCACCTGACACTTATATATTTTCTGTCCAGGAACGAGTGGTATGATGTACTTGCCGCACTTCAGGTTGGCGGGCTTGGTGAGGGGCTTGCCGCAGTCCTGACAGTTGGTGGCAGTCTCACCGTTGACGAATGTCTTCTTGCCGCAGAAGGGACAGGTCACGCAGAGCGAGCGCAGCTGTATGAGCAGGTGCTCCCAGGTGCGGTCCATGGTGCGCTTTGATGGGTCAATGATGGCCTCGTGGCTGAAGGTTTTGATGAACTCGTTCTTCAGTATGTCGGGATAGTATCCCCATCGGCGAATCACGTTCTTATGCATTCCGGGCACAGGGCGGTTCTTGGGGTTGGTAGGATCCATGATGAAGATGGCCTCCTTGCCGTTGAGCTTGCGCTCGGCATCCTCATTCATGCAGGGCGCCTGTGTGGCAAACTGTCCTTCGAACGGTTTGTTCATGTAGAACAGTAAGAACAGGGTGACGGCCAGTGAGAAGTAGTCGGTGGGTCGGCTGGGCAGTGCCTCGCGCTCCACAATCTCCGGTGCCATGAAGCCCACCTTGCCTGCAATGCCCATGTTTACTCCGTTTGGTGACACGTTGTCGTTGTCGCAGATGAGCACGTGTCCGGTCTGCGGGTTGATGAAGAAGTTGCCGTCGTTCATGTCCTGATAGCTCAGTCCGCGTATGTGCAGTTTCTGGAAGCTGGTGCATATTTGCAGTGCGGCTGCAATCACTGCATCGACGTTGGCAAACTTCACCTTGGCCAGCATGAATGCTCCTAATTCGTAGTAGCCCTGCGGACGCAGTTTCATCATGTAGCCGTAGCTCTCGTTTTGTCGTTCGGTGACGGCCAGTGGCCAGATGAACGACTCGCTGGGAGCCCCTGCTTCGGTATTCTTTTTCAGGTTCGTATAGAATGCATCGGGGTAGGGCACGTGATACCATTTCAGTGCATAGTCGTTGCCGTTGAAGTCAACCAGATATACGATGCCTTGGCCGCCACGTCCCAGTTCTTTCTTGATGGTGCAGCTGCTGCCGTTGGTGAATTTCACCTTTGTGCCTTTTGATAGTTCTGACATAGTTGTTGTTTTTTATTGTGGGTGATGTAGGTTATTGTGGGTGATGTGAACAATATTAATAGCCTCCGCCGCTGAGGTCGAAGTTGTCGCCTACTGACACTTCGCCTGAGTTGCCGCACACCGGACATGTGAAGATGCCCTCGCCCGGATAGCAGCTTATTTTTCCGCACTGTCCGCACTGAACCCAGCTCTGATTGCCGCAATGTGGACATCCAGGGAATTTCTCGGCATGGAAAATGTTGCCGCTCACCTTGTTCGCGCTGAACCCTTCGTGCTTCAAGGCTTTCTCTGAGAGTTTGAATGACCAGTCGAACACCCAGTCTTTGCCTTGCTTGATGGCTGTGATGCCGTAGGGCTGCTTATTGCGCGAGCAGTAGGCTACCACAACCATTGCGTCGTATTTAGGATGTTTCATAAGTAGTAATAATTTTTAAGTTTAATATTGATATGTTTTCTACATCTTCATCAGTTCCTTCATCACATCGGGCAGACTGCCGTTGCCCAGATTGTCGTAAACAGCCTTCACAAGTCGGAATCCAGGTCCGTAGATGGGTGTGGGGTCGTTTTCCACCCGTAGCATCATGCCCTTTGATAGCGGTGTGTTCATCTGTTCATACACTACCCATGAGCCCAGATTGCAGAACCCTTCGGTCAGCTCTTGCCTGCTGAGGCTGATGCCTTGTTCGAACTGCCACACATGGAGCAACTCGTGAGCCAGCACTCCGGCAAAGACGATGCGGTGCAGGTGGTCGAGCATGCGCACGTTGTAGCTCTTGCTGAAGAGTGAACGCGAGTACTGGGTGTCGCCGAACTTATGGGCGGTAGTGGGCTCGCGTCCTGGCACAAATTTTGGGTGCACAATGTTAATCGTCAGGCTTTTCGGCCATTTCTTGTCGTCAATGCCATGCACGGCCAGCATCTTGCGTACTCGTGTATGTACCCACTCTATGTGTTGATTGGTCACCACCGCTTTCTGTTGGCAGTCGGCGCACCACCACCGGTTGTCGGGCAGTTTCACGTCCTTTGACGTGACCAGTCTATTACAGCAAAAACATAAATGAGAACATCCTACATGGGCTACATTCCCATAGACGTCTTTCTGGTACATGCCAGAAATGAGTTCCTTGCCACAATACACACATTTCATGATGTATTTACGCTTATTCGGCTTCAAAGATACGAAATAAAGCATAAAATGGCAGTCCGCGACAGTTAATTTTCTTTAAAACACGGATTATCACCCCTTTGCAGCCGTTATTTGGCATCGTTTAGAATATTTTACAATATTATCTAGGCTAAATCGTGAGATAATCTAGGTTAAATCACGAAACGATCTAGCCTAAATCATGAAACGATCTAGCCTAAATCGTGAGATGATCTAGCCTAAATCGTGAGATGATTTAGCCTAAACGGCATGACGGAATAGCCTAAATCGTGAGATGAACATCAAAACGAATGCCCGATGTTTGGTGATTCATGAATTAATTCATATCTTTGCCGCAAAAACCCAAAACAGTGTCAGAAAAGATGAAAAAAATATGTTTTTTGCTACTTGCATTTGCAACCACAACCTTATCGCTTCATGCTGATAACTGGATGAAACGACTGCCCGACAATACGCTGGTGTCGGTACTTTCCATTCCCGGCACCCACGATTCGGCCACGGGCCACGGGTTTACCAACTCACTTTTTGGGGCCTTTGGTGACGATTATGCCAAGACGCAGGATGTGAAGATTCCTGACCAGTGGGCATTGGGCATTCGCGCTTTCGACATGCGTCCCTCCCTGTACAGCGACTATATCAACATCAATCACGGCATTGTGCCCACCAAGTTGCGTCTCAACAATGCACTGCGCATGCTACGCGACTCACTCGTGGCCAACCCCTCCGAGTTTGCCGTCATTCACCTGCTTCATGCTGATGAGGGCGACCAGCCAAGCAGTGGCAACTATGCCGACCGACTGCTGTCGCTGCTGGGTGAAGACGACCTGAAGGACTTCTTTGTCAGCTTCCGTAAAGACTTGAAGCTGAAGGATGTGCGCGGCAAGATTCTGCTCTTGAGTCGTGACAGCTATGCCGACACACCCGTGGGCGGATTCTTCAAAGGCTGGACGGGCGATATTGATTGGACTCGGCAGACCAGCGGTAGCATCGTGGGACCAGCCAATGCCACGGCACCACTCTATGTGCAGGACTACTCCGACACCCATAACGACGGTGGCGTAGCCCTCAAGGTGGAAGCATTACAGAAACTGCTGACCACCAGTTGCAAGCGCAACCTGCAGAGCACCATCTGGGTGTTCAACCTGGCTTCGGCCTACTCCAAGGTGAGCTCCCTGTTTGGAAACCAG
>JAEEPT010000162.1 GCA_016284895.1 Prevotella sp.
TATCTTCCCTGCCTCCGTAACCTACGTGGACTTGGGTTCTGCCAACATCATGGCTGGCAAGGCTGACGGTGCAGAGAATGTGATTCGAGTCAAGGCTACCAAGCGATGGTTCAAGGGCGAGACAAACATGAGCGTTATCACGGAAGATGGTAGTTTTTATGCATTCAACGTGAAGTACGCCAAGGAGCCGGACAAACTGAACATCGAGATGAAGGACTTCATCCATGACGGCTCTGCGGTGAACAGACCGAATAACTCGATGGACATCTACCTGAAGGAACTCGGCTCGGAGAGTCCTGTATTAGTGCGACTGGTGATGAAGAGTATCTGGAAGCAGAATGAGCGAATAGTAAAACACATCGGAAGCAAGGGCTTCGGGATTCACTTCTTGCTGAAGGGCATCTATACTCACAACGGACTGCTGTACTTCCACACGGAAATCAAGAATACGAGCAATGTGCCGTTTGACGTGGACTATATCACATGGAAGATCGTGGACAAGAAGGTTGTGAAGCGCACTGCCATTCAGGAGCAGGTGATCCAGCCATTGCGCACTCAGAACTTCGTGCTGAACGTATCGGGCAACTCGTCAGAGCGCACGGTATGGACGATAGATAAGTTCACACTGCCTGATGACAAGTGCCTAGTAGTGGAACTGGCAGAGAAGAACGGTGGGCGTAATCAGCTGTTCGTCATTGAGAACTCAGACCTGGTACGTGCGAAGTTAATCAGTGAACTCAAAGTGAAGTAGTGTCGGAACAAAAACGGAACTTTTCGATTAAGCAAAGGCAGAACAAGTTTACTTGTTATGCTGAGTGTGAGAAAAGTCGAATTGAAAATTCAACATAGAAATAATGAAGAAACTATTGATGATTGGAGTGCTTGCCCTGACTATGGGGCAAGCCTCCGCACAGCGATGTCTGCCCCAAATGCAGGGCATAGAGATAAATAGTTCCTGCGTGGACGGTAAGCCACTGAGTGCAGCATTCTGTGGCGGTGCAGCCCTTTCCACCTATACGAAGAACGGCAGCAAGTGGGTGTTCGGCGGCGAATACCTCCAGCGTAATTACGCCTATGATGAGGACATGACTATCCCCGTCGCTCAGTTCACGGCAGAGGGTGGCTACTACAAGAAACTGCTTACGGATGCCAGTAAGACAGTGTTCATCTATGGTGGTGTTTCTGCCTTGGCAGGTTATGAAACAGTTAACTGGGGCAAGACACTACTGCCTGACGGTGCCACATTACAGGACAGGGATGCTTTCGTCTATGGAGGTGCGCTGACGCTGAACATCGAGGTGTATCTGTCAGACCGTCTGGCACTGACGGGAAATGTACGTGAACGCTGTCTGTGGGGTAATGACACGGGGCATTTCCATTCACAGTATGGCATAGGGCTGAAACTGATTATTAACTGACAGAGCATGACTGTAGAGGAAATACGGGATATGCCCATCACGACCTTCATGCACAAATTGGGGATGAAGTCCACCAAAAAGCGAGGATACGAAGTGTGGTTCCATGCGCCTTACCGCTCAGACAAGACTCCCTCCTTCTGTGTAAATACAGAGAAGAACATCTTCAATGATTTCGGGGCAGGGATGGGTGGCGACATCTTTACGCTGGCAGGGCTGATGATCAACTCCACCGACTTCATGGCACAGGCACGGTATATCGGTGAAGTAACGAACAATCCCATTGAGCGGTCAGAGCCTCCAAAGTATGAGCCAGAGCCAATTGTGCCTCAGTTCACAGATGTAGAGGTGAAGGCTTTGGGCCATCCCGCACTGCTGGCATACCTTCGGGAAAGGGGCATCCCCTCGGACATTGCAACGGAGAACTGCGTGGAGATTCACTACAGACTGCACGATAAGCAATATTTCGCCATTGGATTTTTTAATGAGAACGGCGGGTATGAGATTCGCAACAAGTTCTTCAAGGGTAGCATCCCACCAAAAGCGGTGTCGCTTATAAGAAACGGCTCGGCTACCGTGAATGTCTATGAAGGCTTTATGGACTACCTTTCGGGCTTAACTCTCGGCTATGGCAGGACGGAGGACAATCTAGTGCTCAATTCTGTTGCTAACAGAGAAAAAGCATACAGACATTTGGATGGCTACGACCAGATAAAATGTTGGCTCGATAATGACGATGCGGGAAAGAAATGCCTCGAAGCCCTCCAAAAACGATATGGCGAAAAGGTAAAAGACTTCTCTTTCGTGTTCCGTCCCTGCAAGGATGTGAATGAGTATCTGCAACAATTAACGAACAAACAACAAACGAATTTGACATTATGAAGAAGCTATTGAATAAAGTGATGATGTGCGCTACCATGATGGCAGCGCTGGTTGGATTCTCCTCCTGCGAGGATGACCTGGATTTTCAGACCAGCTATCCCTTTGAGGTGGAGGTGATGCCGGTGCCAACGAAGGTACTGCGTGGGCAGACGATGGAAATCCGCTGCCATCTGAACAAAGAAGGTGACTACAAGAATACGCTCTATACCATCCGCTGGTTCCTTTACGATGGCACGGGTTCGCTGAGGATGGAGAACGGGACGATCCTCCAGCCCAACGACCGTTACCTGCTGGAGAACGAGACCTTCCGGCTTTACTATACCTCGGCCAGTACGGATGCGCACAAGTTCATTGTGGTCGTGGAGGACAGTAATGGCAACAGCCAGACGCTGACGTTCAACTTCAACAACGAGAACAAAAAGGATGAGAATGAGGATTAGGCTACTTGCCCTGCTGTGCCTCTGCTCAGTGGGTTTGGCAAGGGCGACACCCAAAACCAGTAATTTGCCGTTCACCGATAAGCAGTTTGAAATGGCCGTCGCCTGTATCAAGCATTTCGAGGGATGGCACAACATGAAAGACTACGTAGGATATGGTCACCAATTACAGAAAGGGGAACGATATTCTGCCAAAACAATGACAAAGGCACAGGGTGACTTGTTGCTACGGCTTGACCTGATGCGCAACCTCTACTTGTTCCGCAAGTACGGCAAAGATGCGCTTTTGCTCTCGGTACTGGCCTACAACGTCGGCCCATACGCGATACTCGGCACTTCCAAACGGCCAAAGAGCCGACTGCTGCGCAAGATTGAATGTGGTGACAGGAATATCTATAACGACTACATATCCTTTTGCCGTTGGCATGGCCGACAAGTGCCGTCCATTAAGTTCCGTAGGCAGGTAGAGTACGACCTATTCTTTGTGAAATAATCTCTTTATGATGGTGACTATGATGCTCGTATCATGGTCACCATTTATTCATAACAACCAAATCTGGTTGTATTTTCAGAAACAACCATTTTTAGTTGTTTTTCAAAAAACAACCGAAAAAAGTTGTTATTTCAGATTATTTACGTATCTTTGTACCCGATTAGCAAATAATTCGTATATGGATAGAAAAATACATGCAATTATTACGGGTGACATAGTTCGGTCAGAATCGATTGGACTGGATAAGCGGGATGACCTTATCAAGACTTTACGATGTGCTCATGAAGACTTGCAACGCCATAGTTCTATGAAAATGGAAATATATCGTGGTGACAGTTTCCAGATTATCGTTGACAATCCTGTTAAATCACTCAGAATTGCCTCGATGATTCGGGCATATCTCATTGGAAATGCTCCAGAGGATGAGAAGAACGGTTGGGATGCCCGTATCTCAATTGGCATTGGTGCCATTGATTATAAGGGTGAAAGTATTGTGGTATCTGACGGGGAAGCATTCAGACTATCCGGACGAGGGCTTGACAGTATTGAAAAAGGCAGACTTACTGTAGCGACTTGTTGGGATGAAGTGAATGAAGAGGTAGATGCCAGTATTGGATTTGTGGATAATCTTATCACAAGTCTCAGCAGGAATCAGGCAAAACTACTTTATCTTGCCGTAGCAGAAGAACTTCCACAAGTGGAAATAGCAGGCAGGACAGGTAAGTCTCAGCAGAATATCAGTAAGACCCTGAATGCAGCAAAAGAGCCATTACTGTCACGCTACTTGAATCGTTACGAAAGTCTAATTACTAAACATTGTGAGCAATGAACATTCTGATTCTTGTCAAACTGATTACCGCCCATGTCATTGGCGACTTCTTTCTTCAGACGGACAAAATATGTGATGGAAAATATACAAAAGGTGCCAGACGTCTATTCTATCTCGCCATTCATAGCGGCATCAATGCATTGTTGGCTTATGCCCTGGTGGGGCTTTGGGATTGCTGGCAAATGCCAGTTATCATATTCTTCACACATTATCTTATAGACTACATCAAATCTGCTATTGATCGTGGCTCGCTTTGGATGTTTATTACAGACCAAGTGCTGCATTTGGCCGTTATTTGCGGATTATGGGTTTGGCTGACAGATACAGATATTTGTATTGATGCAGAATGGCTGTCGGATTATCGGTTATGGATTGTTGCCTTGTGTTACATGCTGGCTTTGAAGCCTGCATCTATTTTACTTGGGACATTCATTGCAAAGTGGACTCCTGCAAACAACGAAAAGAACAGCCTGCCCAATGCAGGTGCATGGATTGGCTATCTTGAAAGAGTCTTGATTTTGACTTTTATGTTGGTCGGATGTATGGAGGGCATAGGGTTCCTACTTGCGGCTAAGTCAATCTTCCGCTTTGGAGAGTTGACGAAAGCAAGGGAGGTGAAGATAACGGAGTATGTAATGATTGGCACTCTGTCGAGTTTCACTATTGCCATCCTGTTAGGGGCTATTGCTTTGCATGTAATTGGAAAATAACTTCTGGGCTGTTGTTTCAGTCGGGTTTCTTTCCGCTTCCGTTTCTTTCTCCGCCTGCTCATGAAAGAAACGGAAGCCGGGGATTGCTGTCCTCGGCTCTTTGTGGTTAATACAATTCTGCGAAAAGGTCGGTTTCTATCGCTAAGTTCCTGTAGCCCTCTATCTTCGTCCTGCCTCTCAGAAACTCATATCCGAAACGGCAGCGTAGGCACTGGCACTTGTCACAATACTCCCGCTGCAACTGGATAAGTGCCTGCGAGTCGCCTGCGGTCTCTGCCTTGATGCCGTATTGCGCCCAATGCTTGGTGATGGCATTCTTCTCAGCCTTGCACTGCTCAATGATGTCGAATGCCCTGTCACAATAGACCTCGTTCCCCTTACTGCGTCCGTAGACAAAGAGCATCGGCACGACTGCGTTAATCACTATCAGATTGAGCCGTTCCGCACTCAGACGCTTGGCACAGGTCTTGCACTCTGCCCCAAAGTGGCTGCGCATCTGCCAGTAGGGTGTGGCGGACACTTCCAACAGGCTCGTCACCTCCTTGGCGGTCTCACATGCAAGCATTGTCTGCAGTGAGGTCTTGCGCAGATAGACCATGTTGGCGAGGAAAGAGAAAGCGGAGTGAGGGTTGCGGTTGCATCCTTTCCCCATCGGCTTCCACAGCATTCCGTCAATGGGATGAAGAGAATACTTGTGGGCAAGATACAGATATTCGTTGCGGAGTTTGGCGAAATAGCCCTCGTTCAGTGCATTGTAGTGATACTGGCAGGGGATAGTTTCGATGTCAAGAAGTCCTGCCTGTCCGAGAAAGAGGGCTTCCAATTGAAAGAGGTCATCGGTATGGTGCTCTATTACCTGCATCGGCATGGAGGTTGCCCACTGCTCAATCAAGTCACCATTGACGCCCATCCCAAAGGTTCGGGCAATGGTCACGAAATAGGCAGCTTCCCACGAGCCGTATTCCTTTGCCCTGCGTCTTATTTCCTCAGTCTGCCATTCCAAACGCTCCGTCTGTATGGCACTCAGCCATGCGTGGGTGGTGAGCCGTGTGCAGTTCTCCTTCACGTTCTGATGGCATAGTGCCTGCCCTTGGTCGGATGCAAGCATCAAATACCGCTTTGCCACATTCTGCGGAACTTCCATCGGCATGACGCTGATAAAGTCGCCCCTGCTGTTCTGTATGTCTGTATCGGCATTGCCCACCACTGCGAGGATAACATTGTCGAAAGCCTTGTCCTTGTCCATTCCGTACAGATACCAGTCGGATGCGTTCTCCATCACTGACACGTTGCCTACCCATAGTGTGCCGTTTATCTTCAACTTGGCATTGAAGAAGTCGGGGTCTTTACCTCTGCGGTTGAATAGTCCTGCATCGATTACCTCAACGGCTTTCCCGTCCGTTGTCTGTCCGTTCTCTGCCATCATCTTATGCCTCCAAACGAATTGAAGTTGCCTTGTCTTGGCTGTCAGTGTCCTGCTGATTGCTCTTGTTGTTGCCATAGTTTTTTACTGTTTAAGAGTGGGAATGGCTGACCACTCCCACCGTGGTTAATACTTATGCGTGATAGAAGTCTGCTTCAACTACTTCTGAAGCCAGTCCTCCAATGTCGGGGTAACGGCTGAAATAAGGATTGTCAATGCCTACCCATTCGACGTAGTAGCCTCCCTTGCAGTTTGCGTCAATGAATGCCTGTACAAGTTCGGTGTCCATATCGTCAAGTCCACTGAAATCTGCGTCCTCAATCGCTGCAATAGCCCATGTAGGGATTGTGTATCTGCCAATATACTGCATAATCTCTTTCTTCTTGAATGGTTAAAACTCAACTATCAGTAAACGTCTCTCCATGACCTGCCCATTATAGGGGTTCTTCTGATTGCACCACATGTGACCTTTGCCGAATCCCCATAGCAGGTGCTTTTGATACAGACTCTTGAATGGTGTGAAGTCAAGAGCGATTTCCAGTTCCCTGCGTGTCTTGTTCAACATAAGGAGGTTGATGAACTTCACGATAACTGCTGCGGTGTCGCTGTCCCACTCGCAAATAATGCTTTCAATCTTAACAGTCATTGTATTTTATATTTTGTTGTTTGATTTACGGGGAATGTCACTTCTTCTGTTGACAATACATGATGTTACTGAAATAATCGTCCAAATGGTCTTCTACACCTTGGTCAAGAATTATCGGGCTGTTAATAGCCTCTACCCATCTTTCTCCACAATGTCGGCAACGGAACTCCCGACTTGTAAAAATACTCTTCTCGTTACAGGGAATTTCTTCTACGTCAGCGTGGACTATCGCAGGTGTTCCCTTGCATTGGTAATAAACTTGAACTGCTTTCATATCAAATTTGTTTTTTAGTGGTGGAAGGTTCCTTGCAGTCCCTCCCACCTTGGTTATACTTATGCTGCTTTCTTCATTCTCTGTCGGATGGTGTCTGCGTTGCTGTTCACAAGGCTGATGATTCGCTTGTGGTGCTCAGTGAACTGATTACATGCACCATAGCATTGCAGTATCTTCAAGGTCGTGAGTGATACTTCTATTGTCTCAACACGCTTGCCGTCTATGGTGGCGGAAAGAATTAGCGAGTCCTCTTTCAGATAGTACTTGTTGCTGTAAACGCAGTGGTGCATGTGTTCGCCCTCCTGCAAGTATTCTTCAACACTTTCAAGGACATGGACGCAGATTAGGCCGTCAGTGAAATGGATGCCGAAGTAGCGGGATTTGAGTTTGCGGAACTTCTCTTCATCCTTTAAGGCTTGTTCTATCTTGTCATTGATACTTTGCTCTGTCTCCTTCCTCTCCTTCTTCTCCATCCATCGGTCGTGCTCTGCGTTGAGGTCTGTTGGGCATACATACTTGGCATTATGCAGGTCTTTGCCGAAATAGCGGAGTGCGTCTATATAGTCACACCAAACGGATGCGTCATTGATGGCATAATGGTTACGGATGCAGACTTTCACGGATACCCAATAGAGGTCAATGTCTCTGTATTGGTCGTAGATGAACTTTCGGGCAAGTTCGTGATAGCCAGCCTTTACAAGTGTCTCGGTCTTGGCATTTGTCAGCAGGGACTCGAAGAGGGCAGACGGCAGGGTTTTGTGAAAGTTCCCGTCAAAGCCGTTGCGTTTCAGTTCGGGGATGATGTCAAACTGAGGATAGACACTGCATCCGTCCACGATGGGGAATGCCGTTGAGTGGGTGCGGATTTCAAGGCTTGAACCACAGAGCCAGTCATCTATGCAGTAACTAAAGGGTGCGCGGAGCCTTGACGTGGT
>JAEEPT010000163.1 GCA_016284895.1 Prevotella sp.
GTAAATTCCAATTTAGTAAATAACGCCAGGAAAAAGGAAGGTAACGCCAGTGCGCCCACAGCTAATCAGACATGGTACATCGAAACCACGAACAAGCGCCATTCGCTACAGTCACTATCCGACAGTCTGAGTCTGGGAACCATAGGAAAGACCGTAGCCGCTGTAATAGTAAGAGGAGAAGTGCCGACGCACTTCTCCTCTTACTCTATGCAGCTCATGATGAAATCGACTGCCCCATTCACGCCGAACTTTCGCACATTGAGCGAGATGTCGTAGTTGCGTGCATCCTGCCACTCACTGCCTGTGAAAGTCTTGGTGTAGAGTTCACGCGAATAGTCGTTGTCAACAATCATCGCGCCTGCATCGCTCTCCGAGATGTCGTACTTGCGACCTATGCGTCGCTTGCGACAATCAAAATCGGCATGAATGAAAATCTTCAGGCTGTTGGGATGATCACGGAAAATGTGGAATCCGCAACGACCGATGATGACACACGACTCCTCGCTTGCAATCTTGCGAATGGCACGAGCCTGTGCCTCAAACAGCTGATGTGAGGTCTCATCTTGCTCCTGCCCGTTGTACTCGGCACCTGCCATGTACTGACGGTAGAAGTTGGTGAAGTCGTCGCGCCACAAGGGATTGCGCGCCTCAATGCGTTCAACGGCCTCCTCAACGGCACAGAAACGGCTGGCCACCTCATTTATTATCTGCTTGTCGAGCAATTTCACGCCTAAACGACGTGCCAGTTCTGCTCCAATCTCGTGTCCACCAGTGCCAAACTGACGGCTAATGGTGATAACAAATTTATCCTCCTTATTCATAAGCGTCATTAGGTTTTAGGTCATTTCATATTTCAATGGCAAATATACAAATAAAAAGAGTAAAAAACGAAAAAAAAGTATCATTTTTTCTTTTTCGGCCTAAAAACGAGAAAAAAAATGCCGCAAAAAGCTGTTTTTATGAAAATAATTGGCCATTCGCTTTTTTTCTACTACCTTTGTAGCAGTTTATCAGAACAATCATACTAACTTAACAAAATAAAAGGAATTTATGAACTCACAACCAACTATGAAGCCATACGTCATTGGCTTAGACTTGGGGGGAACGAACTCGGTGTTCGGCATCGTTGATGCACGCGGTGAAATCAAGGCTACCACCGCTATCAAGACGGGAGGCTACACTACAGCTGAAGCGTATGTGGATGCTGCCGTGGAAGCACTGCAACCCGTTATTGAGCAGGTGGGCGGACTGGAAACCATCAAGGCGATGGGCATTGGTGCCCCGAACGCCAACTACTATAAGGGTACGATAGAGTTTGCGCCGAACCTGCCCTGGGCTCACGAAGGCATAGTGCCACTGGGACAGATGTTCAGCGACCGTCTGGGCGGCATACCTGTGGCTATGACCAATGATGCCAATGCGGCAGCACTGGGCGAGATGGTCTATGGCGTGGCCCGCGGCATGAAGAACTTCATCGTCATCACGCTGGGAACGGGCGTAGGCTCTGGTATCGTGGCCAACGGTCAGCTGCTCTACGGCTGCGACGGTTTTGCCGGAGAACTGGGTCACGTGACAATGGTGCGCGGTGAAGAAGGCCGCAGCTGCGGATGCGGTAGGAAAGGTTGTCTGGAGGCCTACTGCTCGGCCACGGGCGTGGCTCGCACGGCCCGTGAGATGCTGGCCAACTCAGCCCGTCCCTCACTGTTGCGCAACATCAAGCCAGAGGACATCACGTCGCTCGACGTATCAATAGCAGCAGGCAAGGGCGATGAACTGGCCAACGAGATATTCCAGTTCACAGGCAAGATGCTGGGCGAGGCTTGTGCCGACTTTGCCGCTTTCTCTTCACCCGAGGCATTCATCTTCTTCGGTGGTCTGGTGAAGGCTGGCGAACTGATTATGAAGCCCATCCGCGAGGCATACGATGCCCACGTGATGCCCGTATTCCGTGGCAGGGCTCAGTTCCTGGTCAGCGGTCTCGATGGTGCATCGGCTGCGGTGCTGGGGGCTTCGGCTGTAGGCTGGGAAATTCAGTAAGAGCCTGTTACATTCACTAAACTAGTCATTGAACAACATTTTTATCCATAAACTATTTTCAACCAAACCTATTATGAAGAAACTCTTTTTACTAACGACCATGTTGCTGACACTCGCGATGAGTGCCAACGCACAACGCACCACTGACAAGCTGGATCGCGGACTGGTAGCCGTTCCCTCGGGAAGCAGCACTTTCGTGAGCTGGCGAATCTTCGGTGAAGAGTACTACGACACGGAGTACAACCTTTACAGAAACGGCGTGAAGCTGAATGCCACACCGCTGAAGGTATCGAACTACACCGATGCACAAGGAACGGCAGGAGCCACGTATCAGGTGGCAGCCGTAGTACGCGGCGTGGAACAGGAGAAGTGTGCCGCAGTGACCCGACTGAGCCAGCAGTACATTCAGTTTGCCGTGAAGAACGTTGTTGACCGCAACGGAAATGACATCACCGGCGACTACAGCATCAACGACATCGCCCTGGCCGACGTAGATGGCGACGGGGTGAGCGAGTTTATCATGAAGCGCAACTATGTAGATGGTAGTTCTGTTGCAGCCACGGCCTTCAACCTGCTGGAGTGCTACAACCTGAAAGGCGAGCGCCTTTGGTACATTGACCTGGGACCGAACATGGTATCTGGTCCCGATGAGCAGTACGATGCCGTGGGCTACGACTGGGACGGTGACGGCAAGGCAGAAATCCTGCTGCGCGGTGCCGACAACATGATTATCCATCATGCCGACGGAACCAAGACCAACATCGGCAACATGAGCGTAAACACGCGCAACACCGTGAACCAGACGGCCAACATGACCTATACCAACACGGGCAATGAGTACCTGCTCTATCTGGAGGGTGCCACTGGAAAGCCTTACGAGATAGGTTCGGGCTCTACCCCACTCTGGATGGCCTATCCCCTGCCCCGAGGCAATGCCAACGACTGGGGCGACGGCTACGGTCACCGCTCAACAAAGCACTACTTCGGTGCACCGTTCCTTGATGGTCGCCACCCCTTCATCTTCTTAGGACGAGGCTGCTATACACGCCACATGATGAAGGCATTCAGCGTGAACCCCACCACCCACAAGCTGACACTGTACTGGTCGTGGGAAGACAATAATGGCTGGGGTAGCCCATACTATGGACAGGGATTCCACAACTTCGGCATTGCCGATGTGGACTGGGACGGACGCGATGAGATTACTTTCGGCTCGATGGTAATCGATGACAACGGCAAGGGTCTCTCTACCACTGGTCTCGGACACGGTGATGCTCAGCACTGCAGCGACTTCGACCCCTACCGTCACGGACAGGAAATCTTCACCTGTAACGAGGATCATCCAGCCATGAACTACCGTGATGGCACAACTTCGAAGATATACTACCGCCTGGTGAGTACCAGCGATGACGGACGCGCACTGTGCGGCAACTTCTCAAACGACTATCCCGGTGCCATTGGCCACAGCTCGCAGTCGGGAACCATCTCCTGCGTGAGCGACAAGGTGATTAGTGGCGGGCCTGGTGGCTTCACCAATAATTTCCGCATCTACTGGGACGGTGACCTGCTGGAGGAAGGACTCGACGGAGCCAACTCGCGTGAAGGAGCAGCCCGCGTGTTCAAGGCCGACGGAACCATCGTGTTCACGGCTGACGGAACCGCCAACTGCAACTGGACGAAGAACACACCATCGGCAACAGGCGATGTGCTGGGCGACTGGCGAGAGGAAATCATCGCACGCACGAGCGATAATAAATATGTACGCGTATATACTACTAATATACCTACCAGATGGCGCAACTACACACTGTGGCACGACCACCAGTACCGTCAGGGCATGGTGTGGGAGTCTATGGGCTACAACCAGCCACCTCACGCCAGCTACTTCATCGGTGAACTGGAAGGCATCACCATTGCTCCCCCACCCCTCACCATGACCGGACGCACCGAGGTGGCCAACAACGGCACCATCGGAACAGCTCAGAACGACAAGCACGTCTTAGTGTGTGAGACAAACGACACAAAGATTACGGTGGCCCAGGGCGCACAGCCCTACATGGTGACATTTAACGTGCCATCATGGATTCAGGGAACCAACAGCACAATCACCACTGGCAATCCACTCATCAACCGCACTTACTACAAATGCGACGTGACAGGTGCTGCCTTCACTGGCAAGATGAGACTGGTGAAACAGGGCGACGGCATACTGAACCTGCCCAATACCAACAACACTTATACAGGCGAGACCAACATCTGGGCTGGAACGGTCAACTTCGACGGACAGCTGAAGAACTCTACACTCTGGCTGAACCGCTTCGCCGAGCTGAACTCTAACGGCGGACAGTTCCGCTGCATCAAGATGGACTATGCCTCGATACTGCGTCCCGGACGCGCCAACAACCGTGGCACCATCACCACAGACTCACTGCTGCTGGGCTTCGGCTCACGCGTCATCTTCGACCTCTATAGCGAGGATGAGAGTCTCTCAGCCGACCAAGTGAAGACCAAACTGCTCACCATAGAGACCAAGAACTGGCAGTACGGACCGCAATACATGATGCCTGTGTTCGAGGTGGTACATCACGGAGCTGGCGAGACCATCGACCCGGGCAAGTATCTCATCGGAGAGGTGGAGAACATGCAGGGCTCTATCAGCGACATCCGCATTGAGGGCATCGGCACGACCATGAAGGGCAGTCTGGTGCTCGAAGAGGGAAAACTCTATATCAAGGTTGAAGGCATGCGCTCGGCTTCCACCATTGAATGGATGGGCAACGAAAGCAATGTATGGGATCTGGACGGAACAGCCAACTTCAAGAAGGGTGACGAGAGTTCAACCTTCGTGACACACGACGATGTGTACTTCGGCGACGATGCGCAACAGTTCACCGTCAACATCAACAACGACTTGGAGCCCGACACCGTCATCGTGGAGAACACCACAGCCTACACCTTCCAAGGCAACGGAGCCTTCACAGGCAACACCACGCTGGTGAAGAGAGGCAAAGGCAACCTGACCATCAAGAACACGAACAGCTATACAGGAGGCAACCGCATCTCAGGAGGTGCAGTCATCGTAAGTTCACTGGCCAACAGCGTTCAGGCTAAAGGTAATCTGGGCGGTGTGACAACGACAGCAGCAAAATTTGTGATAGAAAACGGTGGCGAGCTACGCACTACAGCAGCTGTGACCAACGGTTCGTTCATCAGATTTGAGGGCGAGGCTGGCGGTGTCATCAACAATTCAGCCGACTTCATAGCAGAACGTGGCATGAGCGGAACGAAACTCACCAAGAAAGGTTCTGGATGGATGAAACTGAACGTAAGCAACACTGCACTCCAGAAACTGGTCATCGCAGCAGGAACGGTGCAGTGCATCAACACAAACACTCCTGCACAGACCGTAGAATTCCAAGGCGGCGAACTGCGCGAGAACACGGGTACGGGCTACCCCATCAACATACCTGCTGGAAAGAAAGGCACATGGTATATGGCTAACCGTTCTACCTACACGAACAAAGTGACAGGACAAGGCACGCTGACAGCTTACTGCACTACTGAGAAAGGTACGAACTACTATGCAACACGTACCCCAGTCCAGTGCGACTTCAGCGACTTCGAAGGCACACTCATCCCCAACTCAAGTCAAGACGATCCTGCCGTGCTCCGCTTCACCCTCAACATCGGTGGAGGCATGCCTAAGGGAACCATGCAGATTGCCGAGAAAGTGGAGGTGCAGAACAACGGAAGAACCTTCCGTATCGGTAAGCTTACTGGCAACGGTGCCCTTGGCGGTAGCTGTACTTTCAGCAACGGAAGCAGCGTAGGAGTCAACACTTGGCAGGTGGGTAACGATGAGAACTGGTCTAACTCAGTGAGAGTGACTTCGAATGCCAACCTCGTGAAGTTAGGCTCAGGCAAGATTACATGGAATGCCGTCAGCACCAACAGCGGTACGACCAACATCACGGAAGGTGAAATCAGCCTCGGTAGCAATGGCCGCCTGGGTACAGGTAAACTGACGGTAGGCGCAAACGCTATCCTCTCTGGAACTTCGGCCAGCAACAACGCACTCACCAACTCTTCAGTCGAAGTAAACGGAACGGTTCGCCCAGGGTCATACGACGGAGCATCGAGTGGTGTCATCAACTTCGGGTCTAAGAATGTGACGTTCAACGAGAACAGTATGCTTGTGATTGGAACATCAAGGAGTGCAACAGCTACCAGCAATGGTTGCGCTGCCATTGAGGGCATCGGTACGCTGACCATCAACGGTACCATCCGGATTGTTCCCACCAAGACAAACAGACTGGCAGTTGGCGATAGCATCCGCATCTGGAAGGCAAATTCATTCGTAGGCAATCCCACAGTGGTTTGTGAAGAAGGCATTACATGGGACACCAGCCGTCTGAGCGAGGGTCTGCTCTTTGTGAAGGCCATCAGCGTAGGCATCAACGAGTTGCCCACCAACACTGTGAACACGAATGACATCTACGATCTGCGCGGTCGTCTGGTGCGCAAAGATGCCACCACAACCGAAGGCCTGCCCGAAGGAATCTATATCCGTGGAGGAAAGAAGATTATTGTGAAATAACCATCTCGCACACGGTCACATTACACATGTTCAGCCGCCGACAGGACCAAAGGGTCTGTCGGCGGCTTTTACGATGTCCTTATTTAAAAAATCTGGGATAATCACCTCTTTTTTGGAGATACAGCTCTAATGGCAACCCTCGGATATGAAAAAATGTTTGAATAGAATCACTTTTCGGAAAAAAGTGAAAATCGTAGCGCTATTTATGAAACCAAAGTATCGAAAAATCTCCATAACTTTGCAGTGCGAATAATAAAATAATAAATCATAAAACTTCAGAATGTGTCTGTAACTATTAGCGATATATATATGGAAGAGATTAGGATTGACATGCGCAAACAGACTCCAGAGGAGCAGGCGCAAGGCGTGAAGGAGGTTCAACTCTGCTTCAAGTTGAATCATACGATGCCCTTTACCGATGATTACAACAACTTGGTGAAAGAACTGTTCGGTGAGATAGGAGAGGGAAGCAGAGTGATGGTGCCAACGACTGTAGTGAGAGGACAGAATGTGAGGATTGGCAAAAATGTGGTGGTGATGAATAATTCTCTCTTTATGAGTGCCGGAGGCATCACCATTGAGGACGATGTGCTGGTGGCAGCCAATTCGCAGATAATATCGAACAACCACGACCCAGAAGAGCATCAGATACTGACCTGCAAGCCTGTTGTGCTGAAACGCAACTGCTGGATAGGAGCTGGTGCAACGATTCTTCCTGGTGTCACTGTTGGCGAGAATGCCATTGTCGGGGCAGGATCGGTGGTAACCAAAGACGTTGAAGCGAATACCGTCGTGGGGGGCATCCCTGCAAAGCTGATTAAGCGACTGTAAAATGACAAATTAAGAGCTATAGCATTCCGCAAAAAGTTTGCAAAACATCTGTTTCATCTGTTTCATACTTACAACACGCTGTCAGTCAACCACTTAACAGCAAAACAGACGGAAGCAGATGTTTTGCAACTGTTTTCGAATTTAGGTCACTTTCATTCCCCGACGACCTACGTTATATGGCTATTAGGTTATACGAAATAATAAGCAGAGAAGATTCCCAGGAGATTACATGTAACATGCGTAATCACACAATAGCGAACATCTCTGGTTCTCATATACATCAGGCAAAGAATAACCGCCATAATCAGTGTGTCTAACCTCCAAACACCTGTACCCACATGCGCCGCATAAAAGATGAGTGCATTGGAAACGACAATCGCAATCTTGCCGAAAGAGGCTCTTTCCATCACGGATATGTACCATTTCCGTAAGAACAGTTCCTCTGCAATGGGGCCGATGATGGAGAAGGAGAATATATGCAGGATAAGGGTCGCCAGAGTATAGGGCTCCTGAGGGGCTGTATCAGGCGCATCAAATAAGGAGGTCAGCAGAAGTATGATGAACTGCCA
>JAEEPT010000164.1 GCA_016284895.1 Prevotella sp.
TAGTGTTTGTGTTGTGTTTTAAGTGTTAAAGGATGTTAATCCCTAGCGCGTTTGCAGTGCATCCCGTGGTTCTCGCGGTGGCCACTTCGCTTGCCTCCGGTTGCCCACCGTAAGCTGTCCGGTCCGTACCTTTCGCGACGTTGGTACTCGCCTCGCATGCTTCTGGTGGATCTGCTTGCGCGTGCATCTTTCTCAAATGCTCTGCAAAGGTACGAAAAAATCCTGAGACTACCATGGATTTGCTCACTTTTAGTGGGCATTGGGAGTCATTTTTCTTTTAAAAGACAACTTAGACAACTAAAGTTTCCCACCCCTGATTTTATGATGTTTCAAAGTGGTAACCTATGCTGAGGTCCGTCTGTTTATCGTCGATTTCTATTTGTCAAAAATACGTTAATCTCAGTACTTTTGCTCATTCTCCCTTGTTCAGGACTGGTAGCATGCTTATCATGAGCATAATTTCTTCACTCTCATCTCCACCAGCCTGCAGAGTCTGCATTGTTTGCTCAAGATCTGCGCCAAGCAGATGACACAGCCTGTATAGTATCTGCGCCATTATCGGTAGTATTCTCTGCCATAGCGTGAGTGCCATCAGGTCCGCCTGCATTTGCCTGAACAGTTCCCCCATTGTCTCATATTCCCCGAATCTCCTGTAAAGCGTAAGTATCGTGTATGTGGCCAGTGCCAGTGTACAGTCTGCAATCTGTGCATCGAAGTCTGTTGACTGGCACTTTCCGAGTCCGAGGTACTGCTTGCTCTCGCGATACATCACCTCCTGATTCCAGCGGATCTGGTAGTATTCAAAGACCTTTATGAACGAAAGCCCCTTGTCGGTAGTGAGCAGGATGTCCCACGTAGTGTTCTTTCCATACTGCACGAAGAACAGCCTGAGCTCCATGCCCTCAAACACCACGTCCTTCCTGAAATAGCGGCATTTGTACTTTCTGCATGTCATGGCCTTCCGCTCGTTCAGGGCGACCAGTTCCCTTCCTGTATGTTTAGACTTGCCGTCCCCATATTTCCTGTTCCCGTTCTTTGTCATGCAGATGACATGGATTGCACCGCCGGCTATCTCGCGCAGGCTCCTAATGAAGTCGATGCCGTCGAACCAGCTGTCTGCGAGGAAATAGGATGCGCGGATGCACCTCTTCCATGCGCGGCAGACCATCCGTATTGCCACCTGCGGCTTCTCCTCCTCAAGTTCCCCCTTCCGCTTGTAACCCGGGCTGTCTGCTTCGCGCTTTTTGCGGAACAGGCCCTTACGCTCCTTTGCGGATAGGCTGTAGTCGCCTTTCCTGCCCTTCTCGGCATGGAGGGAGCAGTCAAGCGGTATGCTGCTCTTTCCATCAAAGAAACTGAGCGTAAGCAGCTTATAGCCAAGTTTGTGACTACCGTCGGTATGGTCAAACACACGGCTCAGGCCTTCAAAGTGGTGGCCGGTCTTCTCCAGTGTCGTGTCATCCACGATGTAAAAGGACGGCGTGTCATCGCAGGTGCCCCCGCGCCTCTCCACTATGCGGAGGAACTGCTTGGCAACACCAAAAAGCAGGCTGCGCCAGTTATAGGAAGGATTGGACAGGAAACGATAGAAGCAGTTCTTCCCAACCTCTGCACTCAACAGTCCAAACCACTTGGACTTGTAAAAGCAGAACACGCTGACCTCAAGCAGGCGGATGAGCAGAAGGTAGACAAGCAACGCCGAACATGGAACACCCTGCTCCTTCGTGATATGTGCCTGTCGCATCAGCTTGCCAAGGCCAAACTCATGGCTTACGGCAACTATTTTCTGCCCAAGACTCTCTTTTTCGCACAAAATGTTGCTCAACTCGGAAATTTTGTCTAATTTTGCATCCATAACGGTTTCTGTTAATTCGTTGTGTATATTGTACTTTTAGCGAATACAAAAATACAACAAATTTTCGAGAAATCGTTATTTTATTGGGACTTTCTGAGGGTGGGAAACTTTAGTTTCTTAATTTTCTAAGTATGTCCAATCATGACACGTATTCTTAAGTTGGGTTATCAGATGAATCTGAGTCATCGAAGGCGTCATCGGTGATTTCTATTTCATAGATAGCGACGCCTTCATCTTCTGTTTGAGGATCGTACTTCCGCCTCGACTTGAAACTGTCCGTCAGTGTCATGTCATTATCACTCTTAAAGTCACCCTCATGGTCATAACCGAAAACGTAGAATTCACCGTAAGGGGATCCTTTATAAGGTTTATTGCCCCCGAAGTTCGGGTCGTTCCATTGATACCTCTTGCCGAAGTTGAGTTCCATGTTGTACGGACTAGGCCAAATGTTTTCAACCTCACCAACCTTTACGTAAGGTCTGATGGAGAATTTTCTGGCTTCTTTCTGTTTTTTCAGATTCCAGATCACGAGAACACTTGGAGAAGCAGGTTTTCCTTCAACCCTATATTTCTTCTTGCCGACATAGAAGCCTAGTTCATCAATGTCCTTGTACCCCATCAGTTGCACTAACGTTCTGAATGTCCAGTCAGAATATCGCGGTTTTCCAATGCCCATGTCCTTGTCGGGAGTGATTTGCTTGAAATGACCTGCTTGATAGGTGATAGTGTCACCAGCGATGCAAGCAGATGGTGACAGGGAAGAAAAAGAATAAGTCTTATAATATAAAGAACCGTATGATCCGTCCTCTTTTGGCTCAACGAATTCAATCATTGCTTGATAGGAAACATCACGTTTAAGTTTGTCGCTCTTTATTATTTTTGAAAAGTGTTTTCCCTTTGAGGAGAGACTCAAGAAACCAAAGTCGTCATACTTAACAAGTGCAGACGTTGAAGAAGTACCTTCGGGGATGATGCTGAGGACGGGCCTTGCCGTATGAGTTCCATCCACTTGAAGTCCTAAGTCATTAATGTCGAAGTCGACTTGGAATTCAGGCGTCTTGCCTGTTTGTGTTGGATTCAGACAGGCAACACATAAATTGTCAACGGAAGGATACCACCTCCATTCCCCCAATGGGATTTTCAATTCGGTTTTTCCGCCAAAAGCTTCGGCTATGGCTTTGCCAATATTCCAGTCGAAAGAGAGATGGTCTGTGACATCAAGTACAAGATTCAAATCAGCAAATTTCAATGGGAGATAGAGCCCATGTACAACGTCACCATGAGTAATTTGATCCGATATTGTTTTGAGGCTATATTCAATTCCAATTGATGGCTTATATTGCAAATAGAGCCGAGGCATTTTTAGATCATTTAACATTTTCTTGGCTTCTTCCATCCATTGTACTTCATCAGCATTTTTGGGAACGCCCAATGTTATAGTAGGAGCGATACTGAATGTGAGTCCTGCGTTAAAAGCAAGTTCTCTATTGTATTGATAAGGCCATAATCCATTCTTATGGAAAGTTCCTTTAGGATCGTTCTTTTTCGCCCAAGGCCCATTATCCCCATCAACTCCATACTTAAAACCAACGGTAGAAGAAAATTCCTTTTTATATTTATAATTAAATGAACCCGCAAAAGAAGCATTCAAGTCTAAACCATATACCGTTTCAAACCATAGAGGAACACCGATTGGCGCTCCAACCAACACTGGTTTCGGTTGTGGAAGCCCGAGTAATTTCCATAAATCGAGATTAAGTGTAAGAGTTCCGCCAATACCTGTCGTTATTTCGATGATGCCGCCGACTTCAGCCCAAATGTCAATCCGGTCGTTATCAATGTCTATAAAGTTTTTCGTTTTAAGTATGGGAGTGACTTTTACTTCAAGCTGAACTTCCGCATCAATCTTTATATGCCACGACTTTCCATTGTTTACGTCTATATGTACGTCGTGGACAGTTCCTACTCCAGGGAGATTTGTAGCGATAAACGCGCTGGCATTGAGTCCTACTAATTGCTTGAATGTCTCTGCATCAAAATTATCTTTTTTTAGTGCCAAGGCAGCTACAGTATTAATCAGCGTAGGCACCAGATCAAAGGTGATAGGTGCAGGTTTTGACAATTCCCATAGATAGGTGGGATCGTTGGGGTCTTTAGGCTCGTCAGCCCTTGTGATGGGTTCCGTCATTCTTGTCCAGGCAAGGCTACGTGTGCTGTCATTTTTAGACACGCTTCCCCCTTCTGGTTCAAGTACATATTCTGCTTCTTGATTATATACCAAATGCTTAAAAACCTCATCAAGTTTCGCTGAAACCATATCTACTGCATAATAATAGCCTTCACGCCTGACTGACAATACCTTATGTGATAATCCCCACTTAATTTTCTCACATGGTTTTGCAGCAAGGCAGTCACCTTCTCTGGGCAGCATGTCATCTGGTATGAAGTCATAGAAATAAAGAGTATAATTCTCGAAATCGATAGAATGGATATACGGCATATACCTTTCGTCCAGTATCTTCGTCCACGGCTGGTACTGATAGTCTGCCGTGTATTCATCTGTTTCTTCGTGCACGATTTCCTTGTACCCGAGTACATCGTCTGGCAGGTCACGCAGGTCATTGTCCATGAGTGTACAGGCCGACATTGTCAACATTGTCAGCAGGATGGTTGTAAAAACGCGAAGTAGTTTCATAGCGTCGTAGGGTGTTAGGTGATTCATAGGGCAATGTCATACAATCTGGAGGGATATCCGTGAGTTTCTCCGTCGAAGATGAGTGAATCGGCAGATTCATAGAGGTTTTTAGTCTCCCGGTCGTAGACGCGGAACACCACTTTCTCAGGGTCGGATGGAGCATCATCTTCATATATGGGATAGAGCCCCTTTCCTGGGTCGTAAGGTTTATATAGACTGTAGATACGGAACTCGGTGTAGCTGATATCGTGGAACGTGCGTGCAACGCCGATGCCCCTTAACTCATCGTCCACGAAGGCTCCCACCTGCTGGTGCTCGTTCAGTGGCTGTCCGTCGACGGTGACGCTGGCGTTGACCACCATGTCGAAGGGATAGTATTTCTCCATCATATACCATCCATAGCTGACGAAGACGCGGGCCGTGGCATAGCACTGGTGCTCGATGCTGATGGCTGTGATAGTGACGGTTCCCTCGCTGACGGCTATGAGGGTGTCGTTGCGGAACGTGGCGATGTTCACATCGTCCGACATCCAGTAGACAGCATCGTTGCGCAAGGTGTCAGGGTCGAAGGTTGTGGTGAAGTGATAGGTGTCGCCTACCATGAGGTAGAGGGAGTCGCGGTCGAGTGTGATCTTATTGAGATCGGAGGTATAGCCTTCGAACTCGAAAAGGTCGCCACACGACGTCAGCGCGGCTGCAAGAATGAAAAGATAACAATATCTGCCCAAGTGCCTCATAATGATTCCGTTTTTATATGAATGAACGATGTGCGTTTCTAATCTTTCCTTGGTGCTGTGACCGTGACGATGTTGGAAGCCTTGCTGGTGCGTCCGTCCTTCGTCATCAGTCGGATGTAGTACTGTGCCTGCTGTCCCGGCTTCAGCGTCGTGTCCTCGTACTCCACGGTGTCCTTTGCCACCGTTTTGATGTTGCGGAAGAACGACTCATCCTGTCCCTGCCGATAGATGCAGAGGTAGTAGTCGGCACTGTCCTGGTCTTTCATGCTGCTGATGGTCCAGGCCAGCTGTGCCTTTTGTTCCTTCTCGAGGAAGTCGCCTGCCAGATCGAGCTTGCACTCCACCATGAGCGGCGGCCTGAACCTTGCGCTGTACACCAAGCTCAGTCCGCTTGAGATATGCGACGTGTTGAACGACTCCATGGCATAGTAGTAGCGTTTGTTGCGGTCGTAGGGAGGGGCGTCGTCTATGCGTATGATGTTCCCCTGTGCCTTCACTGAGTCGGCATTGCAGCGGGCTATCACGGTTCGCTGCTTATCACCTTCCTGCCAGCGGTAGAGATAGTGCCGGTTCATTTGCTCGTCGGCTCCCGTCACCCATTCCATGTGTATGCCGTCGGTATCCACCCACGCACTGTCAAGGTGTGCCACTGCGGGAATGAGGAATGGTTGGCGTTTTACCTGCAACGTCTTCGACCACTCTCCTTCATTGGTGGAGTAGTCAACAGCTCGCACCTTATAGTAGATGTATTTCTGGTTCAGGTCCATGGCTAGCGTGTCGGTGAACATAGGTTGTGTCAGTCCCGACTTACTGAGGATGTTCCACTGATGGGTGGTGTCGTTGGCGAAAGCCACCTGATAGTATTCGACATCCTCAGCTGGCACATCCCATGTCAGCATCACGCGTCCGTCCTTCTCCACCTTAGCCTTGAAGTTGTCGGGTGGTGCCGGTGCCTCATAGTCGTCTACCCTCATCATCTGCACGAACGACCGCGACTCGTTGCCCCAGTCATCGTAGGCAGCCACATAGACCATGCTCGTTCCCATCCGGGTGACGTCTGCAGTGTAGAGTGTGTCATGGGGGCTCAGCAGGTCTTGGTTCAGTGGCCGCCACGACTCACTCTGCTGCCTGTTGCTGCTGTAGTAGATGCGGTAGCCTGCCAGGTCGTTCTCCAATGTGCTCTTCTCCCATACGATATGTGCGATGACCTTAGCCGAGGGATTGGTCTCGGGACGTTCCAGTACGATGTATTTCAGCATCGGTGGCCTGGGCGGATCCATGTCGCGCACCAAGATGCTGTGTGCCGGCGATGCCTCTGTCAGGTCGCCGAAGGCGTCGTAGGCCCGGATGCGGTATTCCCAGATGCCCAACTCAGGCACCGAGTCGCCGAAGAGGCAGTAGTCCTCGCCCTCTGGCTGCTCCACCATGGATACGTAGGGCCTCTGCGTGGCTCGCTCCCACGCTGAGTAACTTTCTTCTCCCATCAGGCTGCTCCTGTAGCGGCGCTCTATCTCGAAGCTGGAGTGCTGGCCGTCCCACCATCCTATGGTCAGCGTGTGGGGAGTCGACAGCGAGTCGGTCATCCTCGGGTTGTAGGCCTCGGGCTTGTAGGGTACGTTCACCACGTTCTCCGCCACCCCCGGCTCAAAGATGAGCACGCCGTCGTTTTCCCACTGTGTGGGCTGCACGTAGTAGTCGTAGGTCTTGCCGGGCTCAGCCGTGCGGTCAACGAGTCTCACCGCCATGTCCGTGGCCAGATCCTTGCGCCATTCTGCCACCAGCATCGCGAAGCCAAAGGAGATGTCTTGCTCGTTGTTGTATTCGAGCGTGCGCCCCATCACCGAGTTGTCGGTCTTGCGGTTCTCGGCATCGCCGTAGAGCACGCCCTGGGGCACCAGGGCCAGTGAGTCCTCCGGCGGGTACTTAGCCTGAAACTGCTCCAGTGTGAGCGGCTTCAGACCATAGGCCAGTGTGTCGATCTGCAGTCGTCTGATGCTGTCGCCCTTAGGTACACGCAGGACGTTAACGCCGTATTCGCAGAGATATTTCCACGACACATAGTCCTCGGCAGCCCACCGCAGCACGATGCTGTCGCCGTAGGTGCGCGTCAGCAGATTAATCTTTGTGGTGACCAAGGGCAGCTCCCTCACCTGCTTCACTGTCGCATGCGGGTTGCCCGTTCCTTCTGTTTGAGCGAGGACAGTCGTACAGACCGCAAGCATCGCCATGGCAAGTATTCTCGATTTATAATTCATTGTCTTGTCTCTTTTTTTGCTTAATATCTAAATAAATATAGATTTTACGTTAGTGTTCAAAGTATCCCGTGGTTCCTTCTATGAAACCTAACTTTTTCACATATCCCTTAATTTTTTCAAACACATTATTATCTGTGGAACGCACATAAACCCTGATTTGGTTGTTTTTGATATCACCAAATACATTGCTACAATACTTCGCACTGCTTGGATTGAACATTGGACCAATTGTCAATTCTTTAAGTTTTTTACACCCATAGAACATCCACGACCAATCTGTGGCATTTGAGCATTCCCCTGCTATATCCAATCTCTCCAGCGACTCGCAACGATAGTACATATTGGAGACATTGCGGGCATACATCATACTGATTTGCTTATCATTATCCAATTTTTTAAGTTTATAGCAATTATAGAATGACAAACTAGCGTCGCCTGAGGGGCGAAGATTGAGGATAA
>JAEEPT010000008.1 GCA_016284895.1 Prevotella sp.
CGACTCGCCATACTTGCGGGCCTGATGCTGCACCACTTTTTCACCTATCCTATCAAATCCGGCATTCTTAGCCAGATAGGGAATGTAGCGATGCATCTCGCCATAGACCTCGATGTTCTTCACTACATCGCGAGCGTAAGCCTTCAAGCCGCAGTTGAAATCGTGCAGGTTCTTGATGCCGCTCACCTTACGGGCGGTGGCATTGAAGAGCTTGGTGGGCAGTGTCTTCGACAGCGGGTCGTAGCGTTTCCGCTTATAGCCCGACACAAGGTCGTAGCCCTCTTCCATAATCATGCGGTAGAGCCCGGGTATCTCGTCGGGCGAGTCCTGCAAGTCGGCATCCATCGTAATGACCACATCACCCTGTGCCTTGGCAAAGCCGCAATAAAGTGCAGGGCTTTTGCCGTAGTTACGACGGAACTTGATGCCGTGCACATGCTCTGACCGTTCCTTCAGTTCGCAGATGATGGGCCATGAGCGGTCGGTAGAACCGTCACTGATAAAGATGACCTCATAGCTGAAATGATGTTCATCCATCACACGCTCAATCCACTGGAAGAGCTCGCCTATCGACTCTTCTTCATTGTAAAGAGGTATTACTACTGATATATCCATGGTTTTTCTAATGTATTTTTTTCTTGGAACGCATGAGTGCTGCAATGGGCAGCCCGAGCATGATGCCTACGACAATGTTGGTGCTGAGACCCTGAAGGGCCAAGTCGATGGGGCGCAACTGCTGAAATTCGACCAGCACCTGTTGGAATGTGTTCTGCATGCCATACAGTTTCATGAGCTCAGTGAATTCGGCTGTCTGCGTCATTTGGGTTACGACAGAAGCCATATAGCCATGATCCAGATAAGCAAAGTAGGCAAACTGGGCCAGGG
The DNA here is from genome assembly GCA_016284895.1 of Prevotella sp. GTDB lineage: Bacteria > Bacteroidota > Bacteroidia > Bacteroidales > Bacteroidaceae > Prevotella. Next base: position 886 of record JAEEPT010000008.1, read on the forward strand.
CAAACAACAAGCCACCATAGAAGAAGACCAAAATGACGTAGGCCCAACCTCGCCCGAAGGAGATGACACCCTCAAGCGCATAGTCACGGAAAGAGCGCAGCCTGCGGGCAACAAAAAAAGGCGAGGCCACCGCCAAGATGATGGCTGCCAGCCCCAGCACATTATTCGTCAGGCCTGCTATGTAACAGGCGAAACTGCTTATCCACAGCAATGCCAGCATCGCTCCGTCCACACGGGCAAAAGCATCAAGTTGTACACGTTCTGCAGAAGTCATTGAAGATAATGTATAATAATTCGTTGCAAATTTACGCAATTTATATCAGATTAGGGTTGTATGGGTATAAAAATAAGTTAAAAACGAAATAAATTGCAGAGCCTAAACAGCAATTATCTTTTTTTTTATTACCTTTGCACCCGCAAAACTCGAAACATGGGCAAGTCCTGTACGACCAGCTCCCTCGGAATCCTCCAGGACGGGAACGTAGCAAAGGTACTTGGTTGTAGCGGTGCGATGCAGACCGCTTGCCCACCCCGCCTCTTTAGCTCAGTTGGCCAGAGCACGTGATTTGTAATCTCGGGGTCGTTGGTTCGAATCCGACAAGAGGCTCCAGTAAAGAAAAGGGCGACACACTACCCTACTTATCAGAAAAACAAAAACCGAGAGTGTCATCACGACAGTCTCGGTTTTTACTTTCTAACTAACTTATTATCAACTATTCATTACTTATTCATAAGTGTTTCGCGAATGCAAAGATAAACACAACTTCCCGTGCAGCAATGAATTAATTGTAAAAAAAGCACGTAAACGTTTGCGAATTAGAATGATTTTATGTATTTTTGCCAAAAACTAAAACAAATACTACTCAATATGGCTCCACATAGAATTTCACTGAAGGATCTGGCCGAACAGCTGGGCGTCAGCATAGCAACCGTGAGCAGAGCCCTGCACAGCAGTCCTGAGATAGGCAAGGAGATGCAAGAGAAAGTGAAGGCACTGGCAAAGAAACTGAACTACAGGCCGAACCCCTTTGCACAGAGTCTGCGCAGTGAGGCTCCACGCATCATTGGCGTCGTGGTGCCCAATCTGGTGACACACTACTATGCAGCGGTGCTCGACGGCATAGAGACTGAAGCACGAAAGGCCGGCTACAGCGTGATCAGCGCCAACAGCCATGAGTCGAAAGAGGACGAGACACGTGCCATCGACAACTTCAACAGCCTGCATGTGGAGGGAATCATTGCTTGCTTAGCTCAGGACACTACCGACTACAGCCACTTCGAAGAGATTTCAAAGATGGGCATCCCTCTTGTATTCTTTGGCCGTACCTGCCTGTCGGAGCAGTTCTCCTGCGTCACGGCCAATGGCGATGAAGCTGCCCAACAAGCCACCCAACACCTGATAGACACAGGCTCACGAAGAATAGCCTTCATTGGCGGCCCCAACCACCTGGACATGGTGCGCCGGCGTAAGCACGGCTATCTGGAGGCACTGCGCGAGAACAGGATACCCATTGAACGCGACCTTGTGATATGCGACCGAATAGACTACGATGTGGCGCTACAGGCTGCCACTCAAATGCTGCAAAGCGGCAAACGGCCTGATGCCATTCTTGCATTCAACGACATCATCACCTTTGCTGCCTTTAGTGCCATCAAACAGCTACATCTGCGCATTCCCGACGATGTAGCGCTCATTGGCTTCACCGACGACGAGCATGCCAGCTACGTCACTCCCCGACTCTCTACCATAAAAGATCAGTCTGGCCTCATGGGTCAGACTGCCTGTCAGCTCTTGTTGCGCCATATTGCAGGCGACACCAAGGTGTATCGTAAGATTGTTCCGCAGAAAATTGTGATTGGAGAGACTTCGGCTAAGCATTCTGTTTAGCGACGACCACCAGAACGACCACCACCTGAATGGCTGCTTGCTGAAGAGCGACTGCCACCACCCGAATGGCTGCTCATCGAAGAGCGGCTTGCCCCTGATGCATGGCTGCCAGCAACTGTTGAGCGGGTGCTGCTTGAGAAGCTGCTGCCACGACTGTAAGAGGGGCTCGAGCTTCTGCCGTATGAGGCGCTTCGCGGTGCAGAGGAAGAAAAACTGGTACCTCGACTTGAAGAGTAGGAAGAACCACGTGAGCCTGAAGTGCCTAAGGCAGAGCGAGAAGCTGATGCCTCGCTTGAAGAGCGCACTGCCGAGGAAGATATTCCACCCGAATAGCGAGCCGGCTGGTAGTTCACCGTGCGAGGCGATGTCTGACGACCGCTACCTGCAGTCATATTTCCGTTGCCATGATTGCCACCGCCTTGGTTGGCATTGCCATGATTACCACCGCCTTGGTTGGAATAGTCATGATTGCCACCACCGTGGTTAGCATTGCCTTGGTTGTCATTGCCCTGATAATGGCGTCCACCGTTAATGCTTCTGCCTGGATTGTCCTGACGATTCAGACCGTGATTGTGAGTGCCAGCCCCGCTTCGTCCCGTGATACGTGTCGAGCTGTTGCCAGAACGATGTGAACGATAGTCGCCACGGTTCCATCCATCGCGCAAGCCAAAGTGGCGGTCGCGGTGGGAGTGAGGACGATAGACATCGTGATGATGCTGGTAATAGCTCCTACCACCATTCCTATGCCAGCTGTGACCACCGCGGTAAGAGGCATAGAAGTGAGGACGACCGAAGTAGAAGTAGTCGCGATGAGGATAGCGGCCATATACGCCAAAGTGCCAGTAGCCAGCTTCCCAATAGAGCGGACGGAAGAAGTAGGTGGCTGCGCGGAAGAGGTCCCACTGCCAGCTATAGAGAATGTAATTGAGGTCGGCATTGCGACGCTCCCAATATGTGCCAAACACATCATGCCGACCCGTCACCCCCATCAGATAGTCGAGATTGATCTCGTAGGCAGCTTCATACTGGGCATCTGAGAGATTCAGCTCGTAAGCCATCTTGTCCGTCAGGAACAGGGCCTCGCGACGAGCTTGCTCATAACTCATGGCATTAGCTTGAAGGACCATAGCCACGACTGCAATCAGGGTAAGTATCATCTTTTTCATAATCGTAAAGTTTTTAACGGTTCGACATTTCTTTTTTCTGATGCAAAGTTATGGCGAAAACGACAAAAAGAAAAGGGATTTTCCCTAAACGAGCAGAGGAAAATCCCTATATTGCATTTTTGACTGTATCAGCACTTGGGGGTTAGTTTACCCCCCCGATTCTGAGTCGAGCCGGCTGTAGATGGAGTTGTTGCTCTTATACTCTGGCACAATGGCTTTCATCTCCTTCACTGTGGCCATATTGTCGTAAGCCACTGCAGTCTTCGCTAACGTATCGATGGCTTCACACACCTCATCGTAGTCATATTCGCGCACTGTGGCAATTCTGATTTTCTCGTGGAACGAAGGCTTGGTTGACTCTTTCTCGTTGAGCACCTCCTCGTAGAGTTTCTCACCTGGGCGCAGACCGGTGTACTCAATCTTGATGTTCTTCAATCCGCTGAGCTGAATCATTCGCATAGCCAGGTCGGAAATCTTCACGGGCTCACCCATGTCGAACACGAATATCTCGCCACCATTGCCCTTCGTGCCAGCCTCAAGCACCAGCTTACAAGCTTCAGGAATGAGCATGAAGTAGCGGATGATGTTGGGATCGGTCACCGTGACGGGCCCACCATTCTTGATTTGTTCCTTAAACAGAGGTATCACCGAACCGTTCGACCCCAGCACATTGCCGAAGCGAGTCGTCACGAACTGGCAATGATTGTCCTTGAGTGCTGGGTCGCTGTCCAGTTTATTGTTGAGCGACTGAACGTAAATCTCGCAGATACGCTTAGAGCAGCCCATCACATTGGTGGGATTGACAGCCTTGTCGGTAGAAATCATCACGAACTTCTTCGTACCGTATTTCACTGCCAGGTCGGCAATCACCTTCGTACCTATTATATTATTAGTAACGCTCTCTGAGGGGTTGTCCTCCATCATTGGCACATGCTTATAGGCAGCTGCATGGAACACGTATTGGGGCTTGTACTTCTTGAAGAGGTACTCCATGTGTTCTTTCTCACAGATGCTACACACGATAATCTCTGCCTTGATGTGAGGCCACTGCTTTTGCATCATCAAACGGATGTCGTGCTGTGGTGTTTCAGCCTGATCGACCAAGATGAGTTCAGAAGGGTTGTAGCTGGCTATCTGGCGCACCATCTCACTACCTATGCTGCCTGCCGAACCTGTGACCATGATGCAGTGGCCGGTGAGTTGTTCCTTCACCAGTTCCATGTCAACCTGTATCTCGTCGCGTGGCAGCAAGTCTTCCACGCTCACCTCTTTCACCTCGGTAGTCTCAGCTGCCTCCCAGTCTTTCTCTTCTTGGGTGATGAGAATCTGAATACCAGCATCAATCAACTGGTTCTGGAAGTGCACATTCTTACGGAAAGCGCGCAAACGATAAGGTGAAACGATAATGGCCTGAATGCCCAGCTTCTGCATGAGCGGCACGAGATTGTCGTCGAGCTGATGAACCTTGACACCCATCAGGATATAGTCGGTTGACGAAGGATCGTCGGTGATGAAGCCCTTGAGCCGGAACTTCGTGGGTTTCTCGTTGCGAATGTGCTTGGCAATGCCTATGCCGCCGTTCTTGATACCATAGATAAAGGTACTCTTGGCACGAACGCTATTGTAGGACACCTCGTAAACCGTCTTCACCGACATGCGTATAGCCCACATGAGGAATGTGGCCAACACCGAGCTCACAAGAATCTCGCGACCACGAAGATGGGTGAACAAATCGACATCTACGAAGGCGTGATGCAACAGATAGGCCACCACTGCGCCCATGAGCATAGCATAGCCCACACGCTGCAAATCGACAAACGATGAATAGCGGAAGATGCCCGAATAGGTACGCATCATGCGGAAGCCCATGACATAGAATATCATGTAAACGCTTGCATTGAGAAAGACGTTGGTAAAGTCTTCACCCAGTTCGACAATGCTACGGAACTGTATGTAAGTGACAACGTAAGAAAAATAGGTAATAAGGACATCCAACAATAGAATGCACCAATATGGTAATGCCTTCTTGGTAAAATACCAATTTGCAAAGTTATTAGCTATTCCCATAGATTACTAGATTAACCAGAGCACTTTCACTCTTTTTTTGCCTTCAATTTAATAACATCATATATTTTTTACGCTGCAAAGGTAAGAAAAAAAATGATATATATGCTTTTTTTTGATTTTTTTATTCATTTTCGCACTATTTTTCCTAACATTTTTGGTTTTTCTGCTTTCTTACTCCCTGATCATATCTTCTTTCCGAAAGCGATACTGAAGAATGTTTTCCAGAGTATATGAATGTCGAAAGACCATGAGTAGTTCTCCATATAATAGAGGTCGAGCTCCAGCCGACGCAGCATTTTCTCCATCGTATCGGTATAGCCGTTATAGAGTGTAGCGTATGACGTGACTCCTGGCCGGATGGCATACAGTCGCTCATAGCGCGGGTCTATCGCCATGATCTGATCAATGAAATATTTCCGCTCGGGGCGGGGGCCTACAAACGACATGTCGCCCTTCATCACGTTCCACAGCTGGGGGAGCTCGTCAAGATGATGTAAGCGCAGGAACTTGCCAAACTTCGTAAGTCGCTCATCGTCAGCCTCAGCCAACTGCGGCACACCGTCGTTCTCATTGTTGACCACCATTGTGCGGAACTTATAGATCTGGAAAGGCTTGCCGCCTTTGCCTATACGTTCCTGCGTATAGAGAGCGGGACCTTTATAGGTAAGTTTCTGCCCTATATAGATGACGAGCAGGAGGGGTGAGAACACCAGCAGTCCCACCATTGCCCCGAGGAAGTCGAATATGCGCTTGAAAGGACTATTCATGGATTCACATTAAACTTAAACACTTGCTCTCCCCTTTTCCGAATGAACGCATTCACCACCTGATGAACGAGCACCCATGCCACAATGTCGCAAACCACGATGAGCGTTGAAGAAAGCACTCCGTTGAGCGTGAGATTAAGGCCGATAAAGAACAGGGCGAGCAACAAAAGAGCAATCAATGCCTGGTGCTGAGTGAGCCCGGCACGCAACAGCTTATGATGGAAGTGATTCTTGTCGGCCTTGAACGCAGGAGTGTGGTGCTTGAAGCGTATGGCCGACACGCGCACCACGTCGAACGTAGGCACGATCAGAAACGTGTAGGAAAGCAACAGACAGTCGGGACGCCAGAACATCACATTGGGATTGTCCATAGAATACTTTACGGCTAGAAAGCCAAGGATGAACCCGAGTGTGAGACTGCCCGAGTCGCCCATGAAGATTTTGCGGTTCTTCTCGGGGTCACCAAAGAGATTGAAATAGCAAAAAGGCACCAGCACCCCCATCAGCCCAGCAATCAGAATGCCGTAGAGCCACATGCCTTCAGCCATGAAGCAGACAAGGAATCCGCCCAAGGCTATGAACGAGAGCCCGGCGGCAAGCCCGTCGATGCCGTCGATCAGGTTGATGGAATTGGTGATGAAGACGATCAGGAACACCGTGAGCGGCGCTCCGATGGCGTAGGGCACCTCATGGATGCCTAAGAATCCATACATATTATTATAATAAAGCCCAGCTGCTGGCATGAGCACAGCAGCCATGATCTGGAACAGGAACTTGGTCTTGGCATTCAGGCCAATGAGGTCATCGACCAGTCCCACGCCATAGATCAGCACCAGGCTCACGAAGAAATAGAGCGACCAGAGGCTGAGCGTCACTTCCTGTTCGTTCACAGAAGAATAGGCATAGGCAAACACGGTTCCCAAGAAAGCCAGAAACATGCTGGGCAAAAAGGCAATGCCTCCCAATCGGGGGATGGCTGTCTTATGCATCTTACGGGAGTTGGGAATGTCGTATATATTCTTCTCCTTGCAGAAGTTCATGATAATGGGAATGGATACGAATCCACAAACTACACTTAGAAAAAAAGCAGCAATTATCAGTAGTAGATTATTTGTCATATATTCACACTTTATATATATAACAGAAAAAAAACTACATTATTGCATGAAAGCATGATTTCAACTAAACTATTCTTAATGCGAATGCTTATTTCTGTATCACGGCGTATGTGGTTTCTTTATTTGCTCGTACCCTCTAAGCTTTTCTTCCCATGAATAATGCTCTATGACCACCTTGCGTCCCTGTTCTCTTATTGCAGAGCGAAGCTGCTGATTGTCAAGCAATTCAATGCAGATGTCAGCAAATGACTGGTTATCGTCGCGAATGAAACAGTTCTCACCGTCGTGTAACTCTGGAATGGCCTTGGCAATCAGTGAGGTGAGAACAACGGGAATGCCATTGGCCATAGCCACCAGCACCTTGTTCTGAATGCCTGCAGCTATCTGAACGGGAGCCACGGCAATGCAGGAGTCAGCCACGAACTTGTTGAGATCCTCTACAAAGCCTGTGACAAAGATGTTCTTTCCGTTGTGAAACTTCTGGATGACCTTGGGGGGATGTGCTCCCACAACATAGAATTTCATATCAGGCTTTTTGGCCAATATAAGAGGGAAAATATCGTTGACGAAGTGAATGACTGCATCCTGATTCTGCAACGACTGCATGTGTCCAATAAAGCAAATCTTCTTGGTATCAACGTAGTCATTGACTTGCGAAAGATACTCCACTCCATTGGTATGAAGCTCCAGAGACTGTGACTGCTGGCTTCCCATGCTCTTGCTCAGGAAATCGATATCAGCCTGTGACACCAGCACCACCTTGGGATAATGACTGATGACATATTTCTCATACTTGGCTATCAGGTATTTCTCTATCTGATAAACTTTCTCAAGTAAGGTATTGCCTTTAGCTCCACTGACCATCGCATAGGTCTTTGACAAGGCATCGGTCATTTCAACGATAGACTTCTCTTTTAACTTTGCTTTCTCTAAGAAAGGCACCATGCGTAAGAGATGAGAAACGTATAAGTCGGGATTTTCTTTCTTAACTACTTTTTGGAACAGCTTATTGAATGTGGACGAATAATAGTAGCCACACTGGATGGGATGTCCCGTCAGCATGAACAAAGCAGAATAAAACGCTGAGGCAATCTTGCTGCGTTTTACTGTATAGACCTTGTCATATAGTTCCTTCGCTGCTTCAAGATCAGCCGACTCTTCAGTGTATGATACCAATACCAGCTGATGGCCTTGCGACTTGAGATGCCGGGCAATATAATTTATTCTCAGCAAGTCGCCGCCACATTCAGGCAAGGGAAATCTTGGAGTCAGTATGCAGATTTTCATTTTTAAGTTTTTAAAAAAAACGCAAAAAATAGCTTTTTATTGTAATAATTTAGGGAATATTACCTCCCTTCCTCTATTTTTTGAGTACATTTGCGATATGATTAGTGTGTGCATGGCCACCTATAATGGTGAAAGATATATCAAAGAGCAAGTCTCTTCCATCTTGCAACAGTTGAGCGAGCACGATGAGCTCATCGTTTCTGATGACGGATCAACTGATTCTACCCTTCAGGTCTTAGCTTCGTTTCACGACCCTCGCATCAAGGTCTTTGTCGGCCCACAATGTGGACTGACCTACAACTTCGAGAATGCTATAAAAAATGCATCAGGCGATTACTTGTTCCTGTCGGATCAGGATGATATATGGGAGCCTAACAAAGTAGAACGGATGGTTACGGCACTGAAAGACGCAGACCTGGTCATTAGTGATGCGTGGATTGCCGACAAAGAAGCTGTGAGTACAGGTGTCTCCCTCTACGATATCTGCAAGCCTCACAAAGGCTTTTGGCCAACGCTCTACCATACCACCTATATTGGCTGCTGCACTGCATTCCGCAGGACCATATTGAAGAAGCTGTTGCCTTTTCCTCCCCACATCGTGATGCATGACTACTGGATAGGCCAGATAGCCGATCTCTATTATAAGACAACCTATATTCCCGACAAGTTGCTGCGTTATCGTCGGCATGGTGACAACACCTCAGCATTGACAACAGGTAAGAGTCCATTGTCATTGTATCAGAAACTTGCATACCGCTATTGGATAGTGCGCTATGCCTTGACCAGATGGTGGTAACAGCCAGGACTGACAGGGGGCTGGCCTAATATGTATTCAACAATACAGATAGTTTAAATAGAACCCACGTTTTTTTATCTCCGCATTTGTAGCGTGAGTCCATGAGCAAGCGCAGTCTGTGCTTGAAACTCTTTTTTGATATAATAAAAAGATCTATCAGCTCTTTGCTTTCTTGTGGTAATAGAGCGTAATAGCCTTTATAAAGTTCTAAAGCACTATGGTAACGTATTTGTTGTTTGTGAAGTAATCGCTGTATTCTTTGTTTCCACTCCTTGAACTTCGAGTCATTCAGTCCTTTGACATTTCTCGAATGCTGGCGATAAAGGATATGCGCACTATGGTCAAAGACTATATGTGCTTTCATGGCCGCAGCGATACTCACAATCCACCAATCATGCATGTCAATAAAGGCTGGTTGATATGCTGTAATGACAGTTCTCAGAGCATGGTTGAATACCATTGTGCAGCCACTTGCATAAGCGTAAACAAGTGACTCGCCAAAGGTGCAACGAGGATGAAGCTGGGGAGTTGGTATCCTTTCCAAATATTGATCGGTCATCTGGGTCTGACAGGTATATAAGGCCGGGTGATTGCCATAAGAACTGATTTCCTTTATCCCTGAATACAACTTGTCTTCCAACCACACGTCGTCCTGATCGGCAAAGGCATAATAGTTACATTGTGGAGCATTTTGCAGCAGATGCAGGAAACTTCTCTGTGGACCAAGGTTCTCGCCCGTGTAAAACACTAAGGCACCTTTTTCTTGATATTTCTTCAGTATGGTTAGTGTTTGGTCTGTAGAACCGTCATCACGAACGAGTATGTTGACATCAACATTTCTCTGGTTGAGAATGCTTTCTATCTGCTCCGTAAGATACTTCTCTCCATTGTAGGTGGACATGAGTACGGTTATTTTGCTTTTCTGCAAATCTTCTGCCATATAGAATGTTAATGTTTGATATGTAATATGAGCTTTACCAAATTCTTGATTTTCATAAGAGCATATTGCCTGAAAACGCTTGGGAATGTTTCTTTGCCATAAATGATATGAGCAGCCCATCGCTGTAATGTGCACCATTGTCCATTAGATACGCCGCCAAACTGAACATTCGCAATAATTGTATTAATTTTCAGGAACTTGTTCTCGGGAATTGCCAGAAAAAACAGTAAGTCACTAACAATATACGGATGCGTTACAATATAATATCCATAAGTTTCATGCAAGTCACGCCTGTATATGGAATTCTGATGATGGACAATTCCTTTGCTTCTGTCGCAAGAACGTGTTTCTGTTTTCCCGTTTTCGTAAGTAAGCACATAGTCACTATATAGAAAAGAAATATGAGCAGGGATTTCGTTAGAGAAGACATCTGTCAGCACATGGTCGTTACGCAAAACATCCCCTGCATTTAAGCATAGAATCCATTCACCGGAAGCCTTTCTGATACCTTTGTTCAATGCGTCATAGATTCCCTCGTCAGGCTCGCTGATGATGCATTCGATACTGTCTTTGTATTTGTCTAAGACTTGTGGAGTGTGGTCGGTGCTTCCGCCATCCACGATGATGTACTCAATTTCACTATATGTTTGGACGAGTACACTCTTAATAGTGCGCTCTAAATCAGAAGCACAATTATAGCAGATTGTGATAATGGATATCTTGTCTTTTATTTTCTCCATAAGCCAGTTGCCTTTCCACTAATGATTTTATTGAACTGTATCTTGTTGACAATCCAGCTTGGTGCAATACATAGACACATAACAGCCAAGAAATAATTGATGTCATGTGTCAAGTGGCTTGCCAGCCATGCCAGTGGTATAAAGAATAATACGGTTACCGTCATGTACATTTGAAGACGAAGGGCACCGATACCATTTAGAAAATATGAATATCGGCTGCTTGCAATAATAATAAAGGTGTAGATAGCCACCATCAACGTTATTCCGAACGGCACCTCACATTTATTGCCAATCCATAAATTATAAATCATGGGTGAGATGGCTACCATTAAAACGATACACAGTCCCAACAGAATAACGACATACCCCATTCGCTTGTCAGCCTTTCGAATCCATTGAATGTCATCTCGTTCGTATGCGTCTGTGGTGGCATTCCAAAAAGGCATGCAAATGACAGTAAACGCAGCTAAGACCAAACTAAAATACCTATATGCTATCTGGTAAGGTGTAACGATTTCTGGAGAAAAGAGATTGGAAATAAGGATATTGGCTGTCATCATTTGAATGACACCTGCTATCTGTAACCAAAAGAACCGAACGCCAAGATTGCCTAAAGACAGAGCAGAACGTAAGTTGATAAGAGATAAAGAAGGACGTAATGAGGGAAACACCTTGTAGAAGGTGACGGGATAGGCGACAATATAAATGAGCAATGGAGCTGCCGTATTGACTATGACCACATTAAGGAATGTGGCATTTCCCATCTTAAGTAAAATCCATGTGGAAAACAAAGCCAAGCCTTGTCCTAATACAATGATAAGATTGCTAACGGATGGGGCTTGCATACCCATATACACATTACCAATCAGTTTGAAGATGAAAGTCATACATACAAAAACAACAGCGGCTTGTAATGCAGTTCTAAGTGTTGGTATGCGATCTGGCTCAACATTGAAGAATGAATACACATCTGTTACTTGAATGAGAAGCAATAGAAGGGCTGCAAGTGGTATAATGATACACGTTAGCATCGCCATACAGGATGAAACCATTTTGCGAGCCTCATCCATGTCTTGATGAGCTATACTGATTGACAACTTGTTTCTCAAGCCATTCCCTAAGCCAATGTCCATCTGATCAATCCAAATAAGAAGACTGCTGATAGTTAGCCAGACACCATTTTGATAGCTACCTAAACAGGTCAAAGTGAGAGGTACCATCACAAACATGATGATAGTGGCAATTAACTTTAACAAGAATGAAAATGCTACATTCTTGTATATCTTATTGCTCCTTATGTCATTTTCATTAAATAACTTCATCTGCTTTTGCTTTAATAAGCAATTTGTAATTGGTAGCGGTCAGTAGGACAATAAAGAAGAATGTCTCTACAACAATATGGAATTGCTGTAGTAGGTTCTCATTGTAGAATTGAATGATAATGACTTCCACCAAAAAAGTATAAATGCATTTATACGTTTGACTACCATCGTAAAACTTACGATAGACATAACCGGCACCCCAGCCGTAGAGTAAGCCAAAGACTGCAACTCCCATGCTTCCAAAATCGTTATAGAAAGGCTGCATGATGGTATATACATTCGTGGGGACAGGAACATACACGAAATCCTGAAGACGATTGATACTCTCAAGTTGGATGCCAAGGTATCGTAAATAAGGGAATACGTCATTGAAGGTATTCCCTCCCCAGCCATCGGTAATGGTTATCCTCAACTTCTCAAAAGCTACTATGGGCGACGTAACGTATATTCCCAAAAAGTCCATAAAATCAACAGAATCTTGTTCTTGGGCTTCTTTCGACATATTAAAGAAGAAGAATAGGACAATGATGCCTAGGAGAGTAATACCTATGGAGCGCAATTTGATGGTTCGCTTCTCATACAATACAAATAGTGTGCTCAAAACCATGATGAGAATACCACTTTTCTCCATCATGGAGAATTCCAAAAGCAGATTAATTGCGACAATAAGAGCTATGGTTAATTTCGATATTTTAGGATAAAGCCAAATTGCGGTTAAGAACAAAGAAAAATTCAATCCCTGAGTGAGAATCAAGATTCCTGGTGAGTCGGTCTTATAGACAGCGTACAGACGGATGTTAAACAACAAGTCTTCTGTATCGAACTGACTTACTATTCCATAGATCCATTTTGCATAAAGTATTGTAAAGAGTAGCGAGATGACTAAAAGGACATAAAACAGTTGCATATTAACGTCAATACTTTTTCCGCGCTCTACAGGTCTTGGCAAGCTATCATCTCTTGTCAGTATAAAAGTAAGTAGTGATGTTGGAATAAAAGTGCCTATCCATAGAAAAAAATTAGTAACAAATAATGGACCGACGGGATCTAATGTGCCTTGCAGGAAGTACAAGACGAACAGACCTCCCCAAATGACAAAAGTGAGACTCCAGGGAGAAAAGAAATCGCCCATTTCAAAGGTCAATGTACCATTTTTTTTCTTTTGAGAGTATTGGCGGAAGGCCGCAGTAGCAAATAGTGCAATAATAATAAATACAAAAAGAAAACTTGCTACATGTCCATTATTCTCGACAGGAACAGCATTGGCCTCTATCACAGCAAACGACATATACGCACGTTGCTTGAGGGCCTTCTCTCGTGCAAATTCATTTGCAACGGTTCTAAGGCGATCATAACTGAGCGAACAATCATTTTTCAATGCCTTTTCTTTCTGAATCTCCGATTCTGTGAGCAAATCACGATGTGAGTCAACAAAAGCACTATATCTATGACATATCTCCTGATAATCCTTCTTCGCCCTTTCCAGTTCGGCTGTGGCATTTTTCAGTGCGGTCTCTGCCACTTGGTGACGATGGTCTGTGATAGTGGCTTGCAGATTCGCTGTCACGCTGTCCAGCATTTGTGCAGCAACAACGGGATCACGGTCTGTAAAGCTGATGGTGAGTGTCTGTTCTTTGTAGCTTATATTGTAGTTGATGTTATCCAGAATGGCATCTATGGTGTCTCTCTTGTTCAGATACTCGCCATACGTCATGTTTTTCTCAGGAATCCTCGCCTGAGACAGGGTACGGGCAAAATCTCTACTTTCCAGAATCTTTGCATATACTCCAATCTCATTGATTCCCTTGTTTGCTCCACCTGATACATTTTTGATTTGAGCCTTTATCCTGTCAAGTCCAATAGCTATATCAACCTCTTTATATTCATCGCTTACTTTTATAATCGCCGTATATTCCTTAGGCACCAAAAGCCATACTACCATAGCAAGTAGTGTGGCTATCATGGTTGCGACAATATAAGGATGTCTTTTCAAGGAAGGCGATGTTTAGATGTTGATGAACTGTTGGCGATTTTTCCATAGCAGCATGCTGAAGCGCAGTATGAAGCCAAATATCATCCATATAGCCAGCGACACAATTTTCGGACGGCTACTGTGCTTGATGGGGACAGATGCTCCCTGCACAATAGTGAAGGCGGGAGTGCGCTCCTGAACTTTGGCCTTGGCCAGATGAAGATGCTCGCTTATCTGCTGATAAATAACGTATTTCAACTGCATTTCGTTCTCAAGGTCTTCCACTTTTTGGGCGTATTTCTGAAGATTCACGTCCTGATAGGAGTCGGCACAAGTTGCATAGGCATGGCTGGCCTGTTTGTATTGCGCCTGCGCTTCATCAAACAGCTGTTGCATGTAGTCGAGGTCTATGCGTGCTTTCTTCGTTCGATAATCGGTAATGGCATATTGCAGGTGCATCTGAACAGAATCGGCCATCGTAGCTGCAATGAGCGGGTCCTGGTCTTCCACCGTAATGGTGATTACATTCGTTTTCTTATCAACTGTGCATGTTATCTTACTGCTTATTACCTTCAACACGCCAAATTCTTTCTTCGTCAGGCGGAAAGGATCTGTCTTATGGCCAGGTCCTATTCCTGCATCGTCAGACGAAAGTTTTTCCTTCAACCAGGCCATCCACACGAAGGGATATTCATGAAGCGCAATACGCTGATGATTCTGAATATAGTCCCAGTAAGCGTATTCCTCGCCCGTCTTGTCGGTTCTTACCTTTATGGGAAACAGTCCGACGATAAAGTCAGTCGATCCCATCAAGTCGGGATAGATTTCCGGATATAATGCATCGCCTGTCTGGCCCACTTTGATGTTCATACCTACCATGGAGGCCAACGACGACAAACTGCCTGAGAAACCTGCGCCCGACTCTTCCGGAGCCAAAAGAACAGTTGACTTGTATATCTTTGGTGTGCCAAAAGCCAGAATTACTCCTATGACACCTGCAACAAAAGAGTAAATACATACCTTCCGTCGATCAGCCATCAACATTCTGATGACATCCACGACATTTATATTTAGGACTTTGTTTTGCTCCATAGTTCCCGAGTTCAAAAAAAATTGTTAATACCCTACTACGCTTATTTCTTCAGGATATTGGCAAGTGTAGCAATCATAGTGGCGATTGAGGCGATGCCCGTACCTATGGTAATGGTCTCAGCTGTGGTCATGCGGTGTGTGGCCTTCTGTGGCACCACAATCTCGCAGCCGGGGCGTACTTTCGTGTTGCAGCCCACCTTGGCTACGTCGCCGTTCATGTAGATGATGTAGGTCTTGCGCTTCTTGGCCTTGCTGCCATAGCCACCGGCCATGTTGATGTAGTAGCTCACAGGCTTGCCCTCCTGATAGCTCACGGTATTGGGGTACATCACCTCACCGTTGATCTTCACCGTATTGGTATAGTGCGGCACAATCAGACGGTCGCCCTCACGCAGCACCAGGTCGTAGTCGCTGCCCGGATTGGCCAGTGCCTTTTCGAGCTGTATGCCCACGGGATAGGTGTCGGGTATCTGCAGCTTCTCCTGCGAGGCGGTCATGCCTGCCTGAATCTCGCTCACCGAGCGACCGCTCTTCAGGGCCTGTTCCATCATGGTCTGCTCGTTCTGCTGGCGCTGCATCTTCACCGACTCCTCATAGCGCATGCGCTCGGCCTCGTTCAGCTTGCGCTCCAGGCGAGCGCCCTCCACGTAGGCAAAGCTGGTCACACCGCCGCACTTGGTTATCAGGTCGCTCAGGCGCTCGTTCTGCTTGGTCAGCGAATAGTAGCCCACAAACTGCACCTCGCCTTCCACCAGCACGTTCTGCTGTGCATTGTAGCCGGGGCTCTTGCGCACAAATACCTCGTCGAACGGCTGCAGCACGAAGCCTGGCTCGCCATCAATCACGAAGCCGTCTTTCAGGGCGAAGATGAACGACTGTCCCACAATGGAATCAGCCACAGTAGCCTTGGGATTGACGATGCGGCGCGACACAAACACGTTCACCATCGAGGCTGTCTCTTTCAGTCCGCCTGCCTGCAGCACGAAGTCTTCCAGCGTCTCGTTGGCAGCATACTTATACACACCCGGATAGAGCACCTCGCCATGAATGGTGATGGTCTGCTCTTCATGCACGTCCTGACGGGTAGGCACAAACAGCACATCCTCGTTCTGCAAAGGAATGTCGCTCACCATGCCGCTCATGATACCTTCAATATCTACAGGAACCACCTCCAGCGTGCGGTCGGCACGCATGCGGTGCATCACGGCATGGGCGGTAAAGGCTTCCTCGGTCACGCCCTCACTCTGCTCGAGCAGGCTTTTCACGCTTGTAATCTGTCCACCTATCTGGTACATGCCGGGACGGAACACGGCACCCTTCACCTCCACCATGTTGGAGTAGCGGTTCAGCAGCGAGTCAACGCTCACTGAGTCGCCATCGGCCATACGGAACGACCCCAGATCGAACTCGCCCACGTTATAGACGGCATAGCGCGAGCCCTCTTTTCTCACCACGCGCACCGACTTGCGATAGGCATCACTGGCAAAGTCGCCTGCATAGGTAATCAGTGTCTTCATGCTCTCGCTACGCTTCATCTCGTAGTACATGGGGCGCTTCACCTTGCCAGTGACGTTCACCAGACAGTCGTAGGTGCCCACCGTGATCACATCGTTGTCAGCCAGTCGGATATTGCCGCTCAGCTTTCCGTTCAGAATGTAGTCATATACATCGACCGTAGTCACCAGACGGTTGTTGCGATACACCTTGATGTTTCGCAGCGTACCTATCTCGCTGGGACCTCCAGCCATGTAGAGGGCGTGGAACACGGTGGCGAAGGCCGACAGCGTGTAGGAACCGGGGGTCTTCACCTCGCCCATCACATTCACGGTGATGGTGCGCGTCTGTCCTAACGACACTTTTATTTTCGAACTGTTATAGCGAGCACCCAACTGCGAGCGCACCCGGGCAGTGGCCTGTTCCACCGTGAGTCCGCTCACCTGAATGGGGCCGAAGTCCTCAATCACCACATAGCCGTCGGGCGACACCGTCACCTCTTCGGTCTTCTGCGAAGCACCATACACATCAATATAGATGGCATCGCCAGGCCCCAGCACATAGTTCTGCGGAGTAGCCAGGTTCATGGGCGGTTCAAACGTCAGTTCCTCGTTCTGGAACAGGCTGTGGCCGAAAATCTTCTTCTTATCTTTTTTCTCGTATTCATCCTTGGCTTTCAGGTACTTACGAATCACCTCACGGTCGTAGATGTCGAAAGAGTCGGGCATGAACTCGTCCAGATCGTCTTTGATCAGGCGTGTGTCCTCGTCGCTCTCCTCCTTCGCCTCCTCGGCAGTCAGCAGTCGGCGCGACTTCTTCGCGTCCTTCACCTTCTGCGAGGTCTTGTCCTGCCCGTTGTTCTTGCGTTGGCGGCCCTGGTTCTCGTCGGCACCTAAGGTCTTGCCGGCCACGGTGCCCAGACCCTGCTCCTTCTTCAGGCGCTCGGCCTTCTTCTGAACGCGCTTAATCTGCTCGGGGGTCACACCGCGCTGTATCAGTTTCACGGCAATCTCCTGTTGGGACGTGCCGGCCTTCTGCTCCTTAATTACGAACTTTATTATTTGGTCATCGGTCATAGATGACTGTGCCATTGTTGCCATGCAGAACAACAGCATCAAGAAAGGTAGTATATATCTTTTCATTCTTACGCAAGTTACTTTTTCAGGGTTTTTATGCTATTATAATAACTCTTTTATGTCAAATTTATTGCAAAGTTACATATTTTCTCAGAAAAAAGATGTATTTATCAGAAAAAGTTCATATCTTTGCACTTGTAAAGCGGCCTGCCCCCACCCAACGTGGGGTTTTTCGCCAAACTGGGGTTGACTGGATTTGACGGCAAGACGAAATGGTACGTAAGCACGCGGAGCTGGACTATGGGAGGCTCCTTAATCTCTTCTGTAGGAAAATTAATTGGCAACAATGAGTATGCTCTCGCTGCTTAATCGAAGTATAGTAGATTACGAGCTTAATTTCTTCACAAGGTGAGGAAACGAGACGTCGCTCCAAGGATCTGGTTCCGAATCCGAAGAACAAGCGGCGCAGATTAAATCGGAAATAGTCAGTGCAGGCTCCGATACATTGATGAAGTTTTAGGAGATAAGGTTTTGGTTGGTGGCCCAGGTCTTGCCAAAACACGAAAATGAAGGCTGGGATAAGCGTGTAGAAAGCGTATGGTTTCCTTGTGCGGACGAGGGTTCGACTCCCTCCAGCTCCACTAAGATTCCGCTGAAGTGAGACTCACCCTCGTGAGGGTTCTTTGCAAGCAAAGCGACTTCGTCGATTACGACTCCCTCCAGCTCCACAAACAGGATTAAAATGAGATAGTTAAGAATCCGCTTGAAAGCAATGTAACAATAGGGTCACCGAGACCTGACCCCATCAGCCACTATATGTGACTGGTGAAAGCGTTCTTTTATATTGTTACATTCTTATTTTTTCTTAAACACATGATGAGAAGAAGAATTCCCTATCGGGTGTGCCGTTGCATGCCCAATGGTGTCGTGACTCATCTTGAGGCCCGTTTGCTCAAGGAGTTGGTCAACAGCGAAATCCACCCCATCCGCTGCGCGGAGAGTTGCAAACGAAAGTATCAAAAGGGCATGCGCATAGGCGACCTCTGCGCCGAGACAGGCCACTTCCAGTGGGCCATGAAAGTGTGGAAACTGACGGAACGGCTGATTGAATCAAAGGACTGGGACGACTGGCGCTACGTGCACTTCAACACTGATCGAGTGAGGCTCTCCGATGTGGTTTCTGAAGCGGAATGCGAACTGCTCTCCCGTCGCAGAAGCGATCTTTGGCGCGCCCTGGGCCATCCTGAAGAAGCATGGTGGGGCAAGCAGGCAGAGCATCTTGCCAGCATCACCTACGGCACCTATTACGACTATTTGTGGATTGAAAAGTACGACTACGATCCAAGACAATTCACAATTGAGTACGAGGAAGAGCTGAACGGCTATAAGTCCATCAAAGAATCGGAAGACATTTTCCGTGAGGGACAGGTCGACTACCTTCCACTCTGCGCTCAAGAGCTCACTGCCTATTGGCACGACGAAGAGGCAGAGCCCGAGAACTACTCTTTGGAAGACTAACCCAAACAGCAACAGGCGAGGAAGCGCTAAGCCCCCTCGCCTGTTGCTATTTGGTTTGTCTCTTCTCTGAGATTACATCATGCCACCCATTCCCGGGTTGCCCATCGGCATGGCAGGTTCCTTCTCTGGCTTGTCAACGATGAGGCACTCAGTGGTGAGGAACATGCCTGCAATAGAGGCTGCGTTCTCCAGTGCCACACGAGCCACCTTGGCAGGATCGATGACACCAGCTTCGCGCAAATCCTCGTACTTGTCGAGACGAGCGTTGTAACCGAAGTCGCCTTTGCCCTCGCGTACCTTCTGTACTACTACGGCACCCTCTTCACCGGCATTGGTGACAATCTGGCGCAGGGGTTCCTCGATGGCGCGGCAGATGATGTTGATACCCGTCTGCTCGTCGGCATTGTCGCCCTTCACATTGGCCAGAGCCTCCTGAGCACGGATATAGGTAGTGCCGCCACCAGCTACGACACCCTCTTCGATAGCAGCGCGGGTAGCGCACAGAGCATCATCGACACGGTCCTTCTTTTCCTTCATCTCCACCTCGCTGTTGGCACCCACGTAGAGCACTGCTACACCGCCTGCCAACTTAGCCAGACGCTCCTGCAGCTTCTCCTTGTCGTAAGAGCTGGTGGTGTTCTCAATCTCATTCTTGATCTGGTTCACGCGGTCCTTGATGGCCTGCTTGTCACCTGCACCGTTCACAATAGTGGTGTTGTCCTTTGTGACAGTCAGTTTCTCACAGGTGCCGAGCATCTCGATGGTAGCCTGCTCAAGCTTCAGACCCTTCTCCTCGCTGATGACGGTACCACCCGTGAGTACAGCGATGTCCTCAAGCATGGCCTTGCGACGGTCGCCAAATCCAGGAGCCTTCACAGCGCAGATCTTGAGTCCGCCACGCAGACGGTTCACTACGAGTGTGGTCAGTGCCTCAGAGTCAACGTCCTCAGCGATAATCAGCAAGGGACGACCACTCTCGGCAGCAGGCTGCAGGATGGGCAGGAACTCCTTGATGTTAGAAATCTTCTTATCATAGATGAGGATATAGGGGTTCTCCATAGCGCACTCCATCTTCTCAGAGTCGGTCACGAAGTAAGCTGACAGGTAGCCACGGTCGAACTGCATGCCTTCCACCACACCGATGTGAGTGTCACGGCTCTTCGACTCCTCGATGGTGATTACACCGTCCTTCGACACCTTGCGCATGGCCTCGGCCAGCAGTTCGCCAATCTCCTTGTCGTTGTTGGCGCTGACAGTAGCCACCTGCTCAATCTTGTCGTAGTTGTCGCCTACAACCTCAGCCTTCTGAGCGATGAAGTCGGTGACAGCCTTCACAGCCTTGTCAATACCACGCTTCAGGTCCATGGGGTTAGCACCGGCGGTAACGTTCTTCAGACCTTCTGACACAATGGCCTGTGCCAGAATGGTAGCAGTTGTGGTTCCGTCACCTGCATCATCGCCTGTCTTCGAGGCAACGCTCTTCACGAGCTGTGCGCCAGTGTTCTCGAAGTGATCCTCAAGTTCAATCTCCTTTGCCACGGTCACGCCGTCCTTGGTGATCTGAGGAGCACCGAACTTCTTCTCGATGACTACGTTGCGTCCCTTCGGGCCGAGAGTCACCTTTACTGCGTTAGCCAACTGATCCACGCCCTGCTTCATCATCTCGCGGGCCTCAATATTGAATTTAATGTCTTTTGCCATAATATACCCACCCCCACCCCCTCCCGAGGGGAGGGGCGCTTGGTTAGTTCTGGGGGTTCCAAGCTACCTTTTTACTATATAATTAGAATTTGAATGATAAGCATCCACCACCCGGTCTATTCAGACTCCCCTCCCCTGGGGAGGGGTTGGGGGTGGGTTCCTACTCGATGACTGCGAGCACGTCGCTCTGGCGCATCATGAGGAACTTCTCGCCCTCGAACTCCAGCTCAGTGCCACTATATTTTCCATAGAGCACCTCATCACCTTCCTTGAGGAACATCTCTTCGTCCTTGGTGCCCTTGCCCACGGCCTTGATAATGCCATGCAGGGGTTTCTCCTTTGCAGTGTCGGGAATAATGATTCCACCGATTTTCTCTTCAGCCGGTGCAGGAACTACCAGCACGCGGTCAGCTAATGGTTTGATTGTCATAGTTCTTTTGTTTTTTATGAAATGAATGTCTTTGTTTTTGAAATCTACCTCACCTCATGCCAAAACTATGCCAAAAGCGCAAGACTGACAAAGTGACACAATACGAACAGTATAAATCAATGTCAGTTCGATGAATTCAAGAAAAGGCAAAGTTGAAGGTCTGATATGCCATCGGTTCTTTAAGCATTTACTATACATGAGACAAAAACTATAGCTTTACGTGAGTTCAATGAATAGAGATTGGAGTAACTTTGATGATACTTGATCATAAGTGACAGTTATTATCATGAAAAATTTTGGCCATTATTTGTGGAATTATGGCCATTATTCTCTCAATTATGGCCAAAATTTCATTTCACATGCCGTAGATGGCAAAAGAACCGAAGTCATATCAGTCCTTCATTCCCGACGAGCGATAAGGCTAAAAACATTTAAAGAAAAATGATTATTCGAAAGAAATTCGTACCTTTGTCGGCTGACATACGAAAGAAGACTTATATTATATATAATAAGGTGTAATGAAAAAATTGACGATAGCAATAGCCTTGACGTTTACGATGGTGCTGGCTGCGCCTATCACGGCACAGGACAAGACAGCCCCGCAACTTACGGAGGTCGCGGACAGCAGTGCGACGCAGCAAGCTGGTGACACGCTGCCAGCGGGATTCACACTTGATGAGGTAATAGACGAAAACGACATGGCTGACATGCAAGAGGCCGTGAAGCAGGAGAATGGCCTGCACACCAAGCTGAAGACGAAGTTCGTAGAAGGCACGGCTGGCTTCATGTCGCTCGTAGCGCTGGCTCTGGTGCTTGGTCTGGCATTCTGCATTGAGCGTATCATCTACCTTACGCTCTCGGAAATCAATGCAAAGAAGTTGCTTGCCGACATTGAAAAGAAGGTAGAGGCCGGTGACATTGAAGGTGCCAAAGCCATCTGTCGCGACACACGTGGCCCTGTAGCCTCCATCTGCTATCAGGGTCTGCTGCACATCAATGAGGCTATGGACGTGGTGGAGCGCAGCATTGAGAGCTACGGCACCGTACAGGCCGCCAAGATGGAGAAGGGATGCTCTTGGATCACGCTGTTTATAGCTATCGCTCCGTCGTTGGGGTTCCTCGGCACGGTGATTGGTATGGTGATGGCGTTCGACCAGATACAAGAGTTCGGCGACATAGGTCCCACCATTGTGGCATCGGGCATGAAAGTGGCCCTCATCACCACCATCTTCGGCATTATCGTAGCTCTCATCCTGCAAGTGTTCTATAGCTATATCCTCTCAAAGATTGAGCATTTAACCTCACAGATGGAAGAATCGGCTATCACACTGCTCGACATCATCATGAAACATAAACAGCACACCAAGGCATGAGTTTCTACGAGTCACCATTATTCATTGACGTTCTGCTCACAAGCATCTACGCATTGCTGGCCCTTACATTAGGTCTCACTGTGTGGTCAATGTTGCGCACCCTGCAAATGCGTAATCGCGAACGACTCACAATGGGCATACCGGCCAAGCGCATAGCGTGGGGCGTAGCACTCCTGCTCTGCGCCACACTCGCACTGACAGCCCTGACTGCCGACACGCAGCCATTGACCATCAACGGACATCTCTACGACAGCAGCTTCTGGTTGCGCGTGAGCGACATGCTCATCAATACATCGACGGTGCTCATCGTTGTAGCCGTGATGTGTGTGGCACTAAGCGCCCTGGGCATAGGTCGCCTTTTGAAGCACTAATCACCAAATCCCCCTGACAACGTGTTTAAACGCAAAAAGAGAAAAACACCTGGACTGAACGCCACATCAACAGCCGACATTTCATTCATGCTGCTGATATTCTTCCTGATGACCTCGTCGATGGATACTGACAAGGGATTGCCCCGGCAGTTGCCCCCGCCCCAACAGGAGCAGGAAGTGGAACTGGAGGTGAAGGAGCGCAATGTGCTGCAGCTCAGGCTCGACTCCGTCAACCGGCTCACCTGCAACGACGAGCCCATCACTCACGAAGAACTCACTGAGCGCATCAAGACGTTTGTGGCCAATCCTACCGATGATCCGTCTTTGCCTGAGAAAAGCGTGCGCGACGTGAACTACTTTGGTAACTGTGAAGTGAGCGACCGCCACATACTCTCGATTCAGGTGAGCCGAAAAACCAGCTACGATGCTTATTTCCAGTTGCAGAACTCCATCGTGGCGGCCTACAAGCAACTGCGCAACGAATTGGCACTCAAGCAGTTCAAGCGTCCTTATGCCAAGTGCACACAGTATGAGCGCGATGCCATTGGAATGGTCTATCCACAACGCATCAGCGAGGAGATTGAAGATTGAAAATTGAAGATTGAAGATGAAACGCCGATTTATTCATAGAAAAGGACATGAGATGCCGGGACTCAACACATCGTCGCTCCCCGACCTCATCTTCACCGTGCTATTCTTCTTCATGATCGTCACCCACATGCGTGATGTTGAGCCGATGGTGAAGTTCACTGTGCCGCAAGGTTCTGAGGTGCAGAAGATAGAACACAAAGCGGCTGTCACCTACATCTATATAGGGCGGCGTTTGCCTGTTCAAGAGGGCGCAGCCACCCCACAGTCCTCCACCGCCGAAGCACTTCAAGGCGAGTTCTTCATGCAGCTGAACGACCAGCTGGCTACACTCGATGACATCAAAGCCCACATTGAGCAGGAGCGAGGACGTATGAACAGCGAAGACCAAGCCCGTATGACGGTCAGTATCAAAGCCGACAAAGACGTTCCGATGGGCATTATTGGTGACGTGAAGAGACAGCTGCAACAATCGTTCGCCCTCAGAATTAACTATTCAGCTACAGAGCGGCCCCAAAACTAACATTTTGATCAAAAAGGAGCTTTTTTTATTCTAATCTATTGCTTGTCTGAAATATTGTTGCTACCTTTGCATGCATTATTTACAAACAAAAGTACAATATGGCAAACCAGAAACTTGATAAATTGGACAAGCAAATCCTGAAGCTGATAGCCGATGATGCACGCATCCCCTTCCTGGAAGTGGCACGCGCCTGCAACGTAAGCGGTGCAGCCATTCACCAACGCATACAGAAACTGACAAACATGGGCATTCTGAAGGGCTCGCAGTTCATCATAGACCCTGAGAAAAT
Organism: Prevotella sp.; assembly: GCA_016284895.1. Classification (GTDB taxonomy): domain Bacteria; phylum Bacteroidota; class Bacteroidia; order Bacteroidales; family Bacteroidaceae; genus Prevotella. The sequence goes on from JAEEPT010000008.1 coordinate 25,404, forward strand.
AGGCTATGAGACTTGCGCTTACATAGGACTGAACCTGAAGAATCCCGAGTCGTTCGACAAAGTAGTTGCCAAACTGATGGAAATACCCGAAGTGGTGGAGTGTCACTACACTACCGGTAACTACGACTTGTTCATCAAGATTTATGCACTGAATAACCATCATCTGCTGAACATCATTCACGATGAGTTGCAACCGCTCGGACTGGCTCGCAGCGAGAGCATCATTTCTTTCCACGCAGCCATCGACCGTCAGCTTTCAATGAATGAGCTCTTTGAGGACTCGGAGACCTCCGAGACCTCCGAGCCCTCCGAGCTCTCCGAGAACTCAGAAAACTAACTGGCAATGGAAAACAAGATGCTCGCTGCCATCATAGCGAAGGGCTTGAGCCTGCCCAGCGGTGCTGTAGCCAACACGCTGAACCTGCTCGATGAGGGTTGCACCATACCGTTTATTGCCCGCTACCGAAAGGAGCGCACCGGAGGACTGGACGAAGTAAAAATTGCGACTATCAGCCAGCAGTATGACAAGCTGAAGGAGATGAGCAAGCGCAAGGAGACCATCGTCAAGACCATTGCCGAGCAGGCGAAGTTGACACCCGAGCTGGAGCACCGCATTGCCGAATGCTGGGATGCCAACGAGCTGGAAGACATCTACCTGCCCTTCAAACCCAAGCGACGCACCCGCGCTCAAGCGGCTCGAGAGCTGGGGCTGGAGCCATTGGCTACGCTACTCATGATGCAGCGCGAACGTGACCCCGAACAGGCGGCAGAGAAATACGTAAAAGGCGATGTAAAGGATGTCACTCAGGCACTGAAGGGGGCTCAGGACATCATAGCCGAGAACGTGAGCGAGGATGAACGTAGCCGACAACAAATCAGATCAGCCTTCAGGCGTGAAGCCATCATCACGTCGAAAGTGGTGAAAGCCAAAGCCGATACCGATGAGGCTGCCAAATACTCCGACTACTTCGACTGGCAGGAACCACTCAAGCGATGCAGTTCCCACCGTCTGTTAGCCATGCGACGAGGCGAAGCCGAGGGCATTCTGAGAATTTCCATCTCAGCCAACGATGATGAATGTATCGATAGGCTCAAGCGGCACTACATTTACGGCAACACCCCTTGTGGAAAACTCGTGGGCGAGGCTGTGGAAGATGGTTTTAAACGACTGCTGAAGCCATCTATCGAAACCGAATTCTCTGCCATAAGTAAAGAAAAAGCCGACGAAGATGCCATCCGCGTATTTGCCGAGAACTTGCGTCAGCTGCTGCTGGGGGCACCGCTGGGGCCGAAACGTGTAATGGGTATTGACCCTGGCTTCCGCACTGGCTGCAAGGTTGTGTGTCTCGACGCACAGGGCAATCTGCTTCACCATGAGGCTATCTTCCCCCACCCGCCCGTGAACCGTCGCATGCAATCCACCGTTCATCTGCAACAGATGGTCAGCGACTATCAGATTGAAGCCATTGCCATCGGCAACGGAACGGCCAGCCGCGAGACGAAAGACTTCGTAGAAGAGGCCATGAGTAACTGGCCATTGGAAGTCAGCATCAGCCAACAGTCAAAAGCCAATTGCCAAAAGCCACAAATATTTACCGTCAGCGAGGACGGAGCATCAGTGTACTCCGCCTCGAAAGTGGCCCGCGATGAGTTCCCCGACGAGGATGTGACCGTGCGCGGTGCTGTCAGCATAGGCCGGCGACTCATGGACCCACTGGCTGAATTGGTAAAGATTGACCCGAAGAGCATAGGTGTAGGACAGTATCAGCACGATGTAGATCAGACAAAGCTGAAACGACAGCTGGACCTCACTGTGGAGAGCTGCGTGAACGCCGTAGGCGTGAACTTGAACACGGCTTCAAGCCACCTGCTGCAATACGTGAGCGGACTAGGCCCCACACTGGCCAAGAACATCGTGGACTTCAGACGTGAGAACGGAGCTTTCACCTCACGCGCCCAGTTGAAAAAAGTGCCACGCTTAGGACCTTCTGCCTTTGAGCAATGCGCTGGTTTCCTTCGCATTCCAGAAGCACGCAACCCACTGGACAACAGCGCAGTACATCCTGAGAGCTATCAGATAGTGGAACAGATGGCACGCGACATGGGATGTACCGTAGCCGACCTGATTAAGCAGAAAGAGTTACGCAGTCAGATCAAACTGGAGAAATATGTCACCGACAGCATCGGACTACCCACGCTGACTGATATCATGAAGGAGCTGGAGAAGCCCGGACGCGACCCGCGTCAACAGATTGAGGCTTTCGAGTTTGCCAAGGGTGTAGAGACCATCGACGATCTGACCGAGGGCATGCAACTGCCTGGCATAGTGACCAACATCACGAACTTCGGCGCGTTTGTTGACATCGGCGTACATCAGGACGGACTCGTGCATATATCGCAGATGGCCGACAAATATGTGAAGGACCCGAACGAGGTGGTAAAACTGCACCAGCACGTCATGGTGCGCGTATTGGAAATAGACAGCCGTCGAAACAGAATTTCGCTTTCCATGAGAGGGCTATAATGTTCAATTTTACTTCTTTTTACAGTCAAAAACTAAAAACTATTCGGTGTTTTATTAGTTTTTAATAAAAAAAACGTACCTTTGCAGCCAAATGAACGAGATAAAGGTAAAAAAGGTTGAAAACAAACATGAACTGAAAGACTTTTTGTCAGTCCCCAAAAGGATATATGCTAACTGTAGCCAGTATGTACCCGACTTTGAGAGTGACATCGTTGACAGTTTCAATCCGAAGAAAAATGCAGGTCTGTCTTTCTGCGACCTTCAGCCATTCATCGCCTATAAAGGGAATGAAGCTGTGGGGCGCATTGTTGGTATTGTGAACCACAAGGCCAACACGAGATGGAACACCAAGACCGTGCGCTTCAGCCTTATCGAGTTCACGGACGACCCACAAGTGTCAGCCGCACTGCTCAAAGCCGTAGAAGAATGGGGACGCGCACTGGGCATGAATCACATACAGGGTCCGATGGGCATCACCGACTTCGACAAAGAGGGCATGCTGGTAGAGGACTTTGACATGATAGGTTCGACCACCGCGATCTATAATCCTCCGTACTATCCACAGCACTTAGAGAAACTGGGATTCGGAAAAGAAGTGGATTGGGTGCAAATTCGGGTGCAGATACCCGAAGAGGTGCCAGCCAAATATGCCCGTGTGGCCGACTATTGCAGGACGATGCTGGGACTGACCGTGAAAAAAGTGAAGAGCCAAGAGCTGTTTGACCACTACGGTCAAGAGATATTCGACCTGCTCAACGAATCATATTCCGAGCTATTCGGCTACTCATCACTCTCTAAAGACCAAATCGATGAGTTCGTAAAGCTCTACGTGAAAGTAGTAGATCTGAACATGGTTCCACTCATCACCAATGCCAAAGGCGAGCTGGTGGGCGTAGCAGTGACGATGCCCAGCCTGTCCGAGGCCATGCACAAAACACACGGCTCGATGTGGCCCTTCGGATGGTATCACCTGCTGAAGGCCCTGAAATGGAAAAAATCTGACCACGTTGACCTGCTGCTCATTGCAGTGCGCAAGGATTTCAGGGGGTTGGGTGTGAACGCGCTGTTCTTCGACGACTTGATTCCCATCTTCAACAAGAACGGCTTCAAATGGGCCGAGACAGGGCCACAGCTGGAGACCAATGCCCCTGAGCTGGCACAATGGAAGCCCATGCACCCCGAGACCGTGAAACGCCGCAGATGCTACTGCAAGAACATCTGACACAGCGGTGAGAGAACAGGATAATAAAGGGATAATTTACATATTATAATATTATATAAAGAAAGAACGAAAAGAAATGAGCAATAGAGTTGTGATTACAGGTATGGGCATTTGGTCGTGCCTGGGAAAGACACTGGAGGAGGTACGCGAGTCGCTATATACGGGTCGCAGTGGTATCATCTTTAGTCAAGAGCGCAAGGACAAGGGCTTTGCATCGGCTCTGTGTGCCAATGTGGAAATGCCCGACCTGAAGCCTTTCGTAAAGCGCGGTCCGCGACAGTTCATGCCTGAGGAAGCGCAGTATGCCTACATGGCTACGAAGGATGCACTCGAAGCAGCCCACATCGATCAGGACTTCTTGGACAGCCACGAGGTGGGCATCATCTACGGCAACGACTCAGTGGCAATGGCCACGATGGAGTCGATGGACCGTTTCCGCGAGTTTGGCAGTACGGCTGCCTGCGGCAGTGGTGCCATCTTCCAGTCGATGAACTCTACCGTGACGATGAACCTGGCCACGCTGTTCCATCTGCGCGGCATCAACCTCACATCGTCGGCAGCCTGCGCCAGCAGTTCACAAGCCGTCGGACTGGCTTCGCTGCTCATCAAGGACGGACTGCAGGACTGCGTGATCTGCGGTGGTGCACAGGAAGCCAACATGTATGGCGTGGCTTCGTTCGATGGCATTCAGGCATTCTCGAAGCGAGAGAGCGAACCGACAAAGGCTTGCCGTCCCTTCGACCGCGACCGCGACGGACTGGTGCCTGGCGGTGGTGCAGCTACGGTGATTCTGGAAAGCCTTGAACATGCCGTAAAGCGCGGTGCGCCCATCCTGGCCGAAGTCATTGGCTGGGGATTCTCCGGCAACGGCGATCACATTTCGACCCCCAACGTAGCAGGTCCCGCCCGTTCGTTGGAACTCTGTCTGAAGCACAGCGGCATCAGCGATGTGCGTGAGATAGGCTACATCAACGCTCATGCCACCTCGACCAAGGCCGGTGACGGTCGCGAGGCAATGGCCATTGCACAGCTGTTCGGTGACTATCGCGTGCCTGTGACCTCAACCAAGAGTCAGACCGGCCACGAGATGTGGATGGCAGGTGCCAGCGAGCTCATCTACTCAATGCTGATGATGCAGAACGGATTCATTGCAGGCAACATCAACTTCGAGAATCCCGACGACGAGACAGCCTGCATCAACGTCATTCCCGAGACCAGGGAAGCAAAGTTCAACATGTTCCTCTCGAACTCGTTCGGCTTCGGAGGCACGAACTCGACACTGATTGTCAAGGAATTCAACAAATAAACAGAAAGAGAGAATAATTTTTCAACAGGAAACAAAATCAATTAAACAAGACACAATTATGACACGTGAAGAAATTATCGAGCAAGTAAACAGCGTTTTGGCTGAAGAATTTGAAGTAGCTGACAGCAATTTTCAACCTGAGGATAACGTGAAGGAGACCCTGTCACTCGACAGTCTCAGCTTGGTAGACCTTGTAGCCATCATCCAGTACACCTACAAGATTCAGGTGCCTATGAGCGACCTGCCTAAGATCAAGACCTTCAACGATCTCTACGACTACATTGAGGAGCACCTCAAAGAGCAGGCATGAAGGGAAAGGAAATCCTAAAGCTCATTCCGCAGCGCAAGCCTTTCATCATGATAGACGAGGCAACTGATTTCACAGATGACAGTTGCCGCACCTGCCTCTCAGTGAGCTACAACAACTATTTCGTCATTGACGATAACGAATTGTCCGAGACGGGGCTGATTGAGCACATGGCTCAGTCGGCCTCGGCTTTGGCTGGATATAAGGCCCTTACGTCTGACACCAGCGACCAACCGCCCGTGGGCATCATCGGCGAAGTGAAGCGATTCAGCTGCGAGCGCCGACCGCTGGCGGGTGAGAAGATTGAAACGACCATACGTTTCGGCATGTCATTCGGAAACGTGACACTGGCCGACGGCGAAAGCCGCATCGGTGAAGAAACAATCGCCAACATTAAACTAAAGATTTTCATTCAGTAATGACAGAAAGCTGCATTGCCATCTATCGGTTCTTTCAGAAACATCGGGCCTTCTATTGGGTCTTATTGGTGTTTCTGTTTTCTTTTTTAGGCTATTTTGCCACGCGCATCCATCTGGAAGAAGACATCAACAAGCTGATGCCGTCGTCGAAGAACGAGGACGGCACAACCAAGTTGGCTTTTGCAGACCTGCGCATCAAGGACAAGACATTTCTGCTATTCAGCTTAACTGATGGATGGCAAGGCGACAAAGAGGAGGCTACGGGAATGCTCACCGAGGCATGCGATGCCTTCGTTGACTCACTGTTGGCACGCGACACAGTGACAGTAGGCGACGTGTTCTATCAGTTGCCCGAAGAACTGATTCCTGAAGCCGTGAGCTATCTCACCGAGCACCTGCCTGCCTATATTGACACCACCATCTATGCTTCGATGGACACGTTGTTCACCGTGGAGCACATGGAGTGGCAGATGCAACAGAACAGAGAAGACCTGACAAGCCCCATTGGTGAGCAGATGCCCGATCTCATTCAAATGGACCCTCTGGGCATGCGCAACATCCTGGCAGCTCAGCTCAAGCCCATGATGACAGCGGGAGCGGGCAGTTATCAGACCATTGACGGCCACTTCTTCGTACCCGACTCTACGGTGTGTATCGCTTTCGTCACACCCCGTTTTTCATCAACGAACACAGGACAGGGCGCTGCCATGTTCGTCACCATCAATCAGCTCATCGAGGAGTTCAGCAAGGCATACCCCGATGTCAACATCAGCTATCATGGAGCGCCAGCCCTCGGGTTCTATAACTCCACAACCATCAAGAACGACCTGACCAAGACCATCACCGGTTCACTGATACTGGTACTGCTGTTCATCATGATTTGCTTCCGTAACTGGGACACCATCCCCCTGTTGGTGCTGCCGGTAGCATTCGGCACACTGTTCGGACTGTCCATCATGTATTGCATCAAGGATCAGTTCTCCCTGCTGGCACTCGCCATCGGAGCCATCGTGCTGGGTGTAGCCATGAGCTACGTACTGCATGTGCTCACCCATTTCAAATATGTGAGCGATCCCGAGCAGGTGCTTCGCGACCAGGTAAAGCCTGTACTACTGGGCTGTGTGACCACCATCGGCTCATTCATGGGCCTCATCTTCATACAGACCGACTTGCTGCGCGACTTCGGGCTCTTTGCCTCCTTTGCAATCGTGGGCACCGTGTTCTTCAGTCTGGTGTTCCTGCCCCAACTGTTGCGCCCCGAGCACAATAAGATCAACCATCGCGCGTTTGCCCTCATTGACCGCATCAACAACTATCCGTTCGACCGCAAGCGACCACTCATAGCAGTGCTCGTATTGCTGATTCTGGTCTGCGTGGGAGCCTATATCGCCCGTGGCACACAGTTTGACGTGAACATGCACAATTTGGGATACATGCCCAAGAACGTCATCGGCTCAGAAAAACTGCTCAAGGAGAAGACCAAGAGCACTGACACTCAGTCGGCCTATTTTGCCAGCTCGGGCAATACGATGGAAGAAGCGCTTGAGAACTTTGGCCTGCTAAAACAGAAGCTCGACTCACTGCAGCAGCTTGGACTGGTGAGAGGCTACACCAAGACCGACCTGGCCCTGGTACCCTTACAGAAGCAGCAGGAGCGCATTGATGCATGGAAAGCCTACTGGACCGATGAACGACTGGCACTGGCCAAGTCGCTCATAGCCCGCACGGCACCGAAAGCCGACCTTTCGCCAGAAGGCTTTGAAGCATTCTTTGAACTGGCCACTGCTGAGTATGAGCCCGACGCACTCTACGAGGCCGAACTGATTCCCAACGGCTACCTGTCAACCCTCATGGAACAGAGCTACAACGGTGAGTACATGTGCTTCACCTCAGTTCAGTTCAAGAAAGACGAGATGTTAAGCGACAGCAACAGCGACTACATGCGTATCTGTAATGCCATCGCAAAGGAGCCTCACCTTCTGGTGATAGACACCTATTATTATACGACCGATACGCTCCGACAGCTCAACAGCGACTTCAACATCCTGCAATGGATCTCGATGCTCTTCGTGTTCGCAGTGCTGCTGCTGAGCTACCGTTATCGCTCTGAAAACGGACATTTGCTCTGGGGCCGCAACCTGAAGCTGGCACTACTGAGCTTTGCCCCCATTCTGCTGAGCTGGCTCATCGTGCTGGGAGCCATGAACATCTTCGGCATGCGATTCAACCTCATCAACATCATTATCTCAACCTTTATCTTCGGTATAGGAGTTGACTATAGCATCTTCGTGATGAACGGTCTGACCAGCAATGGCTCGCAGCTCACCTATCACAAGACTGCCATCTTCTTCAGTGCCATCATCCTGATGGTGACAGTAGGCTCTATGCTGACAGCTCGCCATCCAGCCATCCACTCCGTAGGCTTTGCCACACTGGTGGGCATGGTGTCGGCAGTGGTACTCTCATACGTATTGCAGCCAGCCATTTATCGTTGGATGCATAAAAAATAGAAAACAATGAAATACGACGTTATCATCATTGGCAGCGGACTGGGCGGACTGGAATGTGCCCACATTCTCTCACGTCAAGGCATGAGCGTGCTTGTACTGGAGCGCGAAGTGCAGCCAGGCGGATGTATGCAGAGCTATCCGCGCCGCAGCCTATCGGCGCCTGCCGGAACAAAGCCTCTGTGGTACGACACCGGTCTGCACTACGTTGGCGGACTGGCCGAAGGACAGGCCTTGCACGAGAAATTCAAGACGCTGAACCTTTTGCACCTGCCATGGCAGCGACTCGATGCAGACGGGTTCAACCGTGTGTTCATCGATGGGCACAACTATCACGTAGCAGAAGGATTCAACAAATTCGTCGATACGCTGGCAGCTGACTTCCCCGAAGAGCGCCAAGGGCTGCGTGCCTATGCCGATGTGTTGAAAATGAGCCTCAACATTCACGACATGGAAAATGCCGCACCACTGATAGAAGAGGGTGCATGGGACTTTCTGAACCGTACCTTTGATAATCCGTTACTGATTGACGTCATAT
>JAEEPT010000165.1 GCA_016284895.1 Prevotella sp.
CTCAAAGTTGATGAAAACGAAGGCGAGAAAAGTGACGTGAACAAGGGCACTCTTCGCAACTATGTGCGGCAAACGCCCAATTCACGGCTCTTCTCATTGGCCAAGACGTCACTGGCCACCTACTCACTCTCCGGACGCGACTCTACGAAGTGGATCAACCGTATGCTGCGCTCCTTTGGCGAGCCTCCTGTCATCTACGACAGCTTGCTGGCAGTACGCACTTGCAATGACCTGCGGCAGGAACTGAACAATGAGGGATACCTGTCAGCCACAGTAAGATGTGAAGTCAAACTACACAACAAGAGGGCCGACGTCACCTACCATCTTCATCCCGGTCATCCCTACTACATAGGCTCGCTCCGATACCAGATTGACGATGCCCGCATAGCTGAGTACCTTCAGCAAACAGGCGACAGCACCAAGCGCCAACTGAAAGTAGGCATGAAGTTCGACCTGTCACAGCTCGACATTGAGCGCAAGCGCATCACCTCGCTTCTCAACGACCAGGGCTACTACAAATTCCACAAAGAGTACATCAGCTATCTCGCTGACACTATTGAGGGAAAGAAACTCATCGACATCACGCTCCGCTTAGGCCCTTACCGCAAGAACGACGGCACCGACACGCTGCATTCCAAATTCACCATCAACAGCATCAGCTATAACCAAGGAGACTTGGGCGAGCCACACCTGCACCTCCGAAAAGGCGTATTGGAAGAGTGCACACACATAGAGGAAGGCGAGCCATACTCCGGCACCAAGATGCAACAGACCTACAACCACTTCGGCAAGTTGCAAGCCGTGAGATACACTAACATTGCCTTTCACCAACTGCCCGATACCACCCTGCTCGACTGTGCCATCACAGTGCAGACAAACAAACCATCGACCATCAGTTTCCAGCCGGAAGGCACCAATACGGCAGGCGATTTCGGAGCTGCAGCAGCACTCACCTATCAGAATCGCAACCTCTTTCACGGAAGCGAGTTGCTGAGCATCGAACTGCGCGGAGCCTTCGAAGCCATCAAGGGGCTGGAAGGTTATTCTAATCAGAACTTCACCGAGTATTCAGCCGAAGCACGACTCAACTTCCCACGATTCATCGTTCCTTTCCTCTCTCACCGCACGCGCCGCGAATCGAACGCCACCAGTGAGCTCTCCATTCTCTTCGACATGCAGAACCGTCCCGAGTTCCATCGCCGAGTGCTCTCAGCTGCGTGGCGCTACAAATGGAGCAATTCCCAACGCCACGAACGTTTCCAGATAGACCTGCTCGACTTGAACTATGTGTTCATGCCGTGGATTTCAGACACCTTCCGACGCGAATATTTAGAGAGTGAGAATTCGCGCAATGCCATTCTGCGCTACAACTATGAGAATCTGTTCATCACCAAGATTGGATTCGGCTATTCCTACAGTAATCGCGACATGGCTGTGAAGCTGAACATCGAGACGTCGGGCAATCTGCTGCAAGGTCTGTCATCGGCATTCGGTAGCCAAAAGAACGAGCAAGGCCACCACACCTTGTTCAACATTGCCTTTGCGCAATATGCCAAAGCCGACTTCGAGTTCACACGCTCATTGTTCATCGACCGCAACAACCAGATCGTGTTCCATCTGGGCCTCGGCATTGCCTATCCCTACGGCAACAGCAATGTACTGCCCTTTGAGAAACGCTATTTCTCAGGAGGAGCCAACAGCGTGAGAGGTTGGAGCGTGCGCTCACTGGGGCCGGGAAAATACAAGGAGCGCGACGGTCGCATCAACTTCATCAATCAGACGGGCGACATGAAACTGGACCTCAATGCCGAGTATCGCACCCACCTGTTCTGGAAAATAGGTGGAGCCGTATTCATAGATGCCGGCAACGTATGGACCATTCGCGAATATCCCGAGCAGCCAGGCGGACAGTTCAGATTCGACACCTTCCCTTCACAGATAGCGGTCAGCTATGGCTTGGGCCTGCGGTTCAACTTCGACTATTTCATCCTCCGCTTCGACGGTGGCATGAAAGCCATCAATCCTGCCTACGAAGAAGATGACCACCACTTCCCTATCATCCATCCCAACTTCAAACGCGACTTCGCCTTCCACTTCGCAGTGGGACTCCCCTTCTGATCCCTCACACAATTCACCCCATTGTCCCCCCTCTTAGAGCAATTAACCCAAACTCGCAGCGTGTCTGTCTTAAACTCATGGCGCATTTCATTCAAACGCTGGCGAGGTGCGCGCGCGGGCATCTGCTCCTCTATTTTTTGACACTCGCTGTCGCATCTCAAATGCAGCGGCAAAGGTACAACACGGCCATTGCGGTTCACGAATCTTTCTGAAGATTTTTTTTTGTGGACGCGAGTGTCATGTGTCATGTGTCATGAGTGTCATGTGTCATGAGTGTCATTAAGCAATTCGGAGTGTGAAAATCCTCATAATAATATATAAAAATATATTTTTATATATTATTATGAGTTGGAAAAAACACCTCTCATTTCAAAATCCTTAATGACACTCTTGACCTAATGACCTTAATGACACACAGACGATGCCACTTTTGCAAGTGGACAGGTTGCATCACTGTTTTTGTAACAAAATTGTGACACGAATGTAACGTAGCGCAACAAAATTGTATTATCTTTGCAGCAGATTTATAAATAAAGAATGTTGATCTTAATGAAACTAAACGGAAGTTAATGAAAACATACTATTACATATTCTGCAAAGACTCGATCCTCTTAGAGCATTGCAACGACGGAAGCTATACCATACCCCTGCAAGAAACACCACCTGTAGAAGTGAAGCCGTGGACAGTGATCTTGAACATTGCCCCCGAAGACGGCTACGAAGTGAAGGCTTACCAAATAGACTCTCCTGTCACAGACAACGAGAAATACGAGATGTGTCCGCTCCGTCAGTCGTACTACAAGCTGCCGCTTGAGATGTACCTGAAAGCAGGCAAGTGTGCCGAACTCATCTACTGGCACAACAACACGAAATATTGTGGCGTGTGTGGCGGCTCCATGAAGTTCCACACCGACATCTCAAAACGCTGTGAACAATGTGGCAAAGAGGTGTGGCCACAACTGGCCACCGCTATTATCGTACTCATCCGGAGAGGCGATGATGAGGTACTGCTGGCAAGAGGCAGAAACTTCAAGAGCGACTTCTATGGGCTGATAGCCGGATTCGTGGAAACGGGTGAGACACTGGAGCAGGCTGTGCGCAGGGAGGTAATGGAAGAGACAGGACTGCGCATCAAGAATATTCGCTATTTCGGATCGCAACCCTGGCCCTACCCTTGTGGCCTGATGGTGGGATTCAATGCCGAATATGAGAGCGGAGAACTTCACGTGCAGCGCGAGGAGCTGAAAAAGGCAGCGTGGTTTCATCGTGACCATCTGCCCAATCTGCCAGAAAAGCTATCGATTGCACGAAAACTGATAGACAACTGGCTGAACGAAACCATCTGAAGTCAAGACTCCAGAAGCTGCATGGAGCACTGACCGTCGAAGCCCACATCGACAGATATCAGGTAGCAGGCAGCACCATCGGGAATGCAGATGGTGGCATCGAAATGCAATCCGTTCTTGTCTATTCGATTGTACTGCATATTGCCAAGAATAGCCTGTTCAAGGAACCCCTCTGGCACATGTCCGATAAACATCTGCTTTTTGAAATCGCTCGAAAACACACGCTGGGAACCCTGAAAAACACTAATGTTGATGATGTTGTCGTAATATACATTTTCCACCTCTACCCCATCGTCACCATAAGAGGAAGTGGTGACTTTGTACTTGGTGGGATTGATGGCAATGTACCAATGGTAGCGGATGCCTTCGAATGCCACCACCGAGTCGGCCTTCAGCACATCGGTCAGCGAAGTGAGAATCTGTGGATGCTCATGGTTAAAGTCGAGCACATCGTTGGGGTCATCGCTTTTCGACAACTTAATCACGTCGCCTGCAAGATTCTTGAACCAAAACAGGTAAGGAGTCTGCTTGAGCACCGGATAGCGGTTTCGCCCCACATGAAACGTGTCGCCCACTATCTTGAAGTAGGTGGGTTGTACGGTAGAGTCGGGATAGAAGATTGTATCTCCTTTCACCCGGAACGTGACTTCTTCGGTTTCGGTGTCAATCCATATACCCTGCAACAAAGACTTCGCCTCTGCACTCTCTTCGACAGCAGAATCTGCCGCCGGCTTTGACTGGCAGGATGACATCAGACACAGCGAGATGACAGGAAAAAGGAGATAAAATCGAATCATGGTTTATTTACCTATACAATGATATTCAAAGTTGTTTTCTTCCAGCTCATCGGCCTCGAAGATGTTACGACCGTCAATCACCAGCGGATGACGCATAGCCTTGCGAATGACGCCCCACGTGGGCAGACGGAACTCTTTCCATTCGGTGAGCAGCAGCAGTGCGTCGGCATCGAGCACAGCATCGTACATATCGCGGCAATAGACGACTTTGTCGCCCACCCTCCGACGGCACTCATCCATAGCGATGGGGTCATAGACGCGCACGGTGCAACCAGCTTCACATAGTTTGTCAATCATGACGAGAGCGGTCGATTCGCGCATGTCATCGGTCTCAGGCTTGAAGGACAATCCCCAAAGTGCTATCACCTTGCCTCTCAAGCTCTCACCCTTGAATGATTTCTGCAATTTCTCAAACAGAATGCCTTTCTGTCGCTCATTGACACGCTCAACAGCCTTGAGCACCTCCATCGAGTAGCCTTCCTGATCGGCTGTCTTGATGAGCGCTTTCACATCCTTGGGGAAACAGCTGCCACCATAACCGCAACCGGCATAGAGGAACTTGCGACCAATGCGAGTGTCGGCACCTATGCCTGCGCGTACCATATTAATATCTGCTCCCACGCGCTCACAAAGGTTGGCCATGTCGTTCATGAATGAGATACGGGTGGCCAGCATGGAGTTGGCAGCATACTTGGTCATCTCGGCTGAAGGAATGTCCATGAAGATGACACGGAAATTATTGATCAAGAACGGCTTGTAGAGACGGGTCAGCAACTTCTTGGCTTTTTCACTCTCCACGCCTACAACCACGCGATCAGGCGACATGAAGTCCTTGATGGCATTGCCCTCCTTCAGGAATTCGGGGTTCGAGGCCACATCGAAGGGAATATCGACGCCACGCTTCTTGAGTTCCTGCTCAATGGTTTGGCGCACCTTCTTGGCCGTTCCAACAGGAACAGTCGACTTAGTAACCACAACCACATATTTGTTCATGTGTTCGCCAATGGTCTTAGCCACTTGCAACACATACTTCAGGTCGGCAGAACCGTCTTCATCAGGAGGTGTACCTACAGCTGAGAACACAATGTCTTGGTCGTTCAGCACAGACGCCAGGTCAGTAGTGAAGTTCAGTCGGCCAGCCTTATAGTTCTTCAGCACAAGCTGGTCGAGTCCTGGCTCATAAATGGGAATCTCACCGTTCTTGAGCCGTTCTATCTTGCTGGCATCTACGTCAACGCAAGTCACATTTACACCAGTCTCAGCAAAACATGTTCCAGAGACAAGTCCCACATATCCCGTTCCTACTATTGCTATATTCATAATTTAGCGAAATAAAAAAAACAAATTGGTAATGAATTAGTTATGAGTTATAGAATCTAATCAAAAAGAACCGCATCTTTCAGGTAAGGAGCACACAGGTCTTTCTCGCTGGTGAGCACTTCCTTCGGGTCGATGGGCCACTCGATGGCAAGCTGAGGGTCATTCCAGCGAATACCGGCTTCCTCCTGAGGTGCATAAACATTGTCAACCTTATAGGTGAATATCGCTTCGTCGCTCATTACAAGAAAGCCATGAGCAAACCCACGGGGAATGAAGAGCTGGCGCTTGTTCTCCTCGCTCAACTCAACCATGACATGCTTACCAAACGTTGGGGAACTGCGACGTATGTCAACTGCCACATCAAGCACCTTGCCTTTAATCACACGCACAAGCTTGGCCTGTGAAAACTCACCTTTCTGATAGTGAAGACCGCGCAACACGCCATACGATGACTTTGACTCATTGTCTTGTATAAACTCGACTCTGCCCAAATGTTCTTCAAATTCTTCTTTTTTCCAGGCTTCAAAAAAATAGCCTCTGGCATCGTTATACACCTTAGGCTCAATCACATAAACGCCTTGAACAACTGTTTGTAAATAATTCATAAATTTACGACAAATACTTTTTCAATGCAAAAGTACAAATAAATATCTATTTAATGAATGGTTTTGGATTTTTTAATCCTTTTTTGCTTGTATCATTCAAGAAAAAGCAGTAATTTTGCAGTGTGATAGAACTAAACAAACATATTGAGATACTCCTTCTGAGTAACGATTGCGTCATCGTGCCAAACTTAGGCGGTTTCGTGGCGCATCACGTTGACGCGCGCTTTGACACTGTTGACGGCATGTACTTGCCACCGCTGCGCACGCTTGGCTTCAACCCTTCACTGAAACTAAACGACCACCTGCTGGTTCAAAGTTACATTGAGACCCACGACATCAGCTACCCCGAAGCGCTTCGCCGCATAGAAAATGAAGTGGAAGAACTCAAGCAACATCTGGAAAGCGAAGGCCAGTATGAGTTCAACAATCTGGGCGTGCTCAGTATCAATGATGAAGGCAAATACCAGTTTGCTCCCTGCGAATCAGGCATCCTCTCGCCTGAACTCTACGGGCTCTCGCTGTTCGAAATGCCACCCTTGGCTACCACGGAAAACGCCAGTAGCGCGATAGAAGTGCAGATGGAAGAGCCATCAGAACATCATCCGATTGATCTTGAAAAGGTACAGGCCGACAACGACGAGGCCATTGTGATTCGTATGTCTTGGGTGCGCAACATTGCCGTTGTAGCAGCTGCTGTGCTCATGTTCTTCTTTGTGACGCCTCCCATCAATAACTCTAAGCAGTATGCTGTGCAAGAAGGAAGCATTTTCCCCGTCATGAACAGCACAACAATGCAAAACGACGAACCGGCAGCCACCAATGACACTACTGCCACGGAAGCAATTAGCGAGGCTGTCATCGAGCAGAAGGAAGATAACACCACTTTATATTTTATTGTCATAGCAAGTCAGACAACACGCTTTCATGCTGAACAGTTTATTGAAAGGCTCAGCAAAGCAGACTTTCACGATGCCCACATTGCCGAAATGAGGAACTCTGAAAAGGTACGTGTCGTTTATGGCTCATACGTGTCTGAGGAAGAAGCCTACGGAGCACTCCGCGAGCTGCGTAAAGCCAACCAAAGCGTATTCAAAGAGGCTTGGGTACTTAAAAACTAACGGTACTGATTAGCATGAAAAGAGTACGCTGTCCCAAATGTGACCAATACATAACTTTTGATGAAACGAGATACGAGCAGGGACAAAAGCTCGTATTTCAGTGTCCAGAGTGCGGTAAGCAGTTCGGAATACGTATGGGTACATCGAAACTCAGCAATCTGCAGAGAGAAGAAACCGAGCGGCTAAACACCTCGGCATCGACTGAAAAGGGTGAGTTCGGAAGCATCATTGTTATTGAGAACGTGTTCCACTACAAGCAAGTGATACCCCTGCAGATGGGCGAGAACAAGATAGGTCGCTACCAAAAGGGAAACCCTATCAACACACCCATTGAGACCGTTGACCCCAGCGTTGACTTATTACACTGTACAATCACCGTTTCACGCGACAAGAACGGACAATTGAAATACGAGCTGAAGGACGGCCCAAGCAATACCGGCACATTCGTAGATAATGAGATACTTGGCGACCGCGAACGACGCATCATCGGCGACGGTCAGATGTTCACTATCGGAGCAACCAGTATTCTACTACGAACGGCAATAGCTGATTCATAACAATTACTAAACCAAAAATCATACAAATGCCAGAGATATCCATTCGAGGACTCGAAATGCCTGAGAGCCCTATCCGAAAACTAGCACCATTGGCAGCAGCAGCTAAGAA
>JAEEPT010000166.1 GCA_016284895.1 Prevotella sp.
CAAATACCACGCTGAAGATTAGTATGATAAAGGAAAGTGTTCTACGCATGCATTGAGTTTTTAAGTTTTTGAGTTTTTAAGTTTTAGCGGAGAAATGTTACCTGATTGAGTTTCAAGTTTCAGGTTTCATTTTTCGAAGAGAAATGTAACTTCGTTAAACGCTAAACGTTAAACGTTAAACTTTTTAATTTTTACCACAAGGAGTATGGATTTGATTTCACGGCTTCGCTGCCATCGCCTTCCTCCATAGTCTCAGGGTTGATATAGACATCGTCTTCCTCAATGACGTTGGAAAGTGCAATGGGCTGTTCATCGATAATGCTAATGACCCTTAGCGTAGGGTACTGATATATCTTTCTCATAATGTTTATCTTATGAATGAGTGATTGAACCAATTATTTAACGACAATCTTATTGCCATTGACGATATTCACGCCGCGCTGTAGCTGTTGCAGACGTTGACCGGCAAGATTGTAGATAACAGCATTCTTCGTCTCAAGTCCGTCCTTTGTCACTTCCACAATGTCGGTAGTATCATCGAACTTCAGAACGAGCGGCTTCACTTCGTTGCCCGTAGGAATTAGGAAGTAAGAGCGTAGTCCCTTGATGCCACCCGAGGTCAGTTTCTTGATGTGGCTGTCGATGGTCGATACGTAAGCTACACTACCGTCGGTGGCAAGTTCGGTGTTGTAGAGGTGGGCAGCCACTCTATATTCGCCGTCACCCTTCACAGCCTCTTCAGGATTCATAACTGTTACAGCAGAGAAAACAGGATTCGAGATGTCTGCTTCTGGCTTGATGAAGTATGGTTCGCCAGCTACAATTTCGCTGGCATCTGTCAGCGTGATTACGTTGTCGTTAGCTGCAGCGAACTGCTTGATGGAAGCACCACGGAGCGGAGAGGATGCAAGTTGCTGAGCACTCAGGCTGAATGGCAAGCTGAAACCGTTCCATTGACCGCCTTTGAGTGTGCGTGTCAGTGTCACTTGAGCACAGTCGCAGACGTCGGGAGCCGTTGTCTCTGCCTCATCGATGGTCATGTTCTTGGCATATTCCGTCAGAGTGAAGTTGTTGAAGAGACACCAGCCGAGTGGCACAAAACCAGGCACATTCACCTTGATGGTAGCTATTTTGGAGTCGTCGATGTAGGCATAGACCTCCATCTTGTATTGCCCTGCGTTGATTCGTGCGGTAGCCTGGTCGGTGTTGTCAGGGTCGCTGGTGGAAGCACAACCGCTGTACCATGAAGGGATTGGAGCAAAATAAGTGTCGTTCACACTGACATAGGCATTGCTCAGTTCGTAACCCTTCTGACCGAGCGCATAGCAGTTCTCCCTGCTACCTTGGCGGTAGAGTGCATTCAATGTCAACTTATAGAGGCCTGCATGAGGTACGGTGACGGTTTGGCTCACAGTGCCATGACGCTGATAGAGTTCGCCACCGTATGTACCTACATTGTATGCATTGCCTCCGTAGTCCTTCGTTTCGGTAATTTTTTCAGGCTGTGTGAGCACCCAATCCTCGGTACTTCCAGCAGTGGCGCTCTTGATGATGGCGGTAGAGGCAACGGCTGTATAGTCAGTTTCAAGTTGAGTGTTAAGCACAGAGAGGTCAGTGGCTTCGATTCCAGCTGCAGCGGCAGCAGCAAGAATGTTAGCCTGTTGTGTAGCTGCCACGATGGTCTTCTGCTCGGCTATGGTCTTCAGAACGAAAGCTGTCGCATCGGCAGCAGAGGTAGCCGTCGTGCGTGGCTTGTTCAGTCCGTCCTCATTGGTAACGCTCATGTAGTTGCCGTTGTGAGAGTGCAGAATCAGTTCTTCCCCACTCTGCTCGATGAACCACGAGTCGGTATTGTAGCTGGCAATCTTATCCGTGTAGCAGTCGCTGCCGAAGAAGAGATTGCTGTCCAGGAACTTGATGGTCGAGACGTTCACGCCGTTGGTTGCGATTTGAACAGGCACGCCGTAGTTGTCGCCCACTCCGCGAGCACCGTAAGCTTCACCACGACCGAGGAACTGGCTAATCGAAGGAATATAGATGTAGTACTCGCCGTCAGCCACTACAGGTGTAGGCAGGTCGGCAAGTGTAGCGGTGGTAATAGGACTTGTACCATCCACCATGATATTTATAAACTCGTTGAGGTCGGCCTCGCTTACACCCACAGCTCCACGCCAGTAGTTGTAGAACTTCTCTTGCAGCGACGCACCTTGCAGCGCATTGATATACTGCAACTTGTGGTCGATACCCGTTTTTTCTCGCAGTCCTGCACTGGAGAAGGATGTCAATTCGTAGTCCTTGTAAATTTGGTCCACTGGCAGTCCGAGCAGACCTTCGAGCAGCATGGCAAAGCAACCTGTGCGGTCGGCACCGAAGATGCAGTGGAAGTAAGCTGCCTTGCCAGCCTTGAGCGCAGAGAGAACGAGGTCGAAAGCACCCTTGAACTTGGCCGTATCGAAGTTCAGCGCATCCTCGCTCCAGCGACTGAGGTTGGCATAGTAGTAGGAAGCACCGTCGATGGCAGATGCACTCATCGTACCCGATGCCAAGTCGCCGTTCATGCGCAAATCCACTTCCGCACCAATGTTGAGCTGTTCCTTCAGCATGGCAAGGTCGGTGTCCGAAGCCGTATAGCTATTGCCTCCAGCCAGTTCAGTGCCGCGGAAAATCTTGCCATACCGAATGCGGTTGCCATCGCTGTTTGTCCAGCCACCGAGGTCGCGCATATTGGCAATGCCGTCGGCCTTCATCATGCGCAGTTGGCCCGTGGTGGTGATGGTGCCGTTGGCAATGATGGAGCCGTCAGCCTCAATTTTATAATAATAGGTCTTTTCTGGCAACAGGTTCGTGACATCGTAAATCACACTACCTGCACCCACCGTGAATGTTACGGCATCCTCGAAACTACTGTTGAGTGCGAGACTGAGCGTAGCATCGCTTGCCTGAATAGGCAGAGGAACGCTCACCGCTGCAGGATGGTCGTTGCGCAAGGCTGCATCCGTGGCATAGTTTCCGATTGCGCTCGCAGTTGTCTCCGTGTAAGTGGTATTGGCAAGGTAGCGAGCCACCTCGTCGTTTTCAATACTGATGTTGAAACTGAGGTCGGTGTATTCCGTCGGTGCTACGTAGTCAGCAGTGTAGGTCAGTTGGAAGTCGTCACATTTCAGCAGGGTCTGTCCCTTTCCCGTGTTCTGTATGCGGAACGTAAGCGTACCGTTGCTGACGAAGACGTTCTCAACAATGAGTTCGTGACCATTCACCTTCTCTGCATCCGCATCTTCAGCTGTCGGTGCCACAGAGTTCGAAACGCCGTTGGCTGTCAGCGTCACAGGTGCACCGTCGCCGAAGGTAGCTACGATGGCCTTCAATGTGTAGTAACCGAGTGGCAAGCCTGTGATGGTTTGTCCCACATCGAGCGTCTGCACACTCTTTGCCCATGTGTTGAAGAGGTAGTTGCCAGCAGTACCTGAGTAGGAATAAGTGGCGTTGTCTGTGCGGAACACACCCGTGTCATCACCTTTCTTCAGGCAGTTCCAACCGTCAAGATTACCCAACTCGAAACTTGGGTTGATGATGGCAGAGGTATAGGAAGCATCCACTTCGGGAATCAGCGCGGCTATCTCCAATGGCTGGTAGGTAGTATAAACGTCACTAACAACTGTGTATTCGCCATTGTCGTACTTCGCTTGGAGGGTTTCCTTCACGCTTTCGCTCGTTGATTGTGCCTTCATGCCGTTCACAGCAGCGAGGATGGCACCCGTGTAGAGGGTATTGCTGGCTTGTGCATTGGCAATGGCTGTCATGAGGGAAGCGAGAGTCGTTTCGAGCCATTCCTGCGAACCCGTATTCACATTCGTCTCAGCAGCAGTGATAGCATCGTTGAGGGCAGTCTTCACGTCTGCATTCATGGCTTCCGATAGGAGTGCCTTGGCAGCAGCCAATTGCTCTTCGTAACTTGCCACGAGTGCAGAGAGGTCGATACCATAATAAGTGAGGGTGACATTGTCGTATGCTGCCCAGTCGTTACTGCTGGCAACGGTCTTGCGGAAACCAATCGTCACCGTTCCGTCTGCCACCACAGCCCTGATGCCATCGTTCCAGTACTCACCTGCCTGGAAACAGGAAGATGCACGGTTCAAAGTGCTTGGCACATAGATGGTAGTGCCATTGACGCTGTAGGCAGTACTACTGTTATAGGTGCTGTTGTTGGTCGAACCCAGATTGTAGTCGAAGATGGATTTCAGTGAGCCTTCTGTCATGTTGATATAATATTTGGCATTGAGCTCCTCGGTGCCATTTGTGCGAGCAGTGGCAGCTACAGAAGCATCGTTATTGCCTCCACCCATGCGGTAGTAGCCCTGACACCTCAACTCATACACGCCATTAGGCAGACCCGAAATGGTCTGATACATATCAAACGTGCGGTTCCACTGCTCCACACACTTGTTATTATCTACACCATTGTAAGCAGTGTAGTCGCCGGTCCACAGGGAAGTCTTGGCATTCGCACCAAAATAGGGATTCATAACGGCAAAGGTCGCATCAATAGGGTTGTCTGCCGTAGCATTGGACAAGTTGGCTATGAGTGCCTCCTTAGTGACCAGTTTCCAATAGCCCTTGGATGTCGTAGGCATGGTGGTCGTAGTCGTTGTCTTGCTGACATCCGTATCATGGCCAACCAGATAGACTGCCGCACTGTTGGTGGACTTCATGGTGAAGGTGTTCTCTAATCCTTCCACAGCGGTCAGCAGCCACGCCGTATATTTCGACGACGTATTGACTTTATCTACATAACCGTCCGACCCAAGGAACAGATTCGAGTAGGTGGGTTCCGTTGAAATGTAATAGGTTCCATCCGTGCTGCTGGCAGAGAGCGTCACAGGAATACCGCCTTGCCTCGTCAGCGAGGCACGAGTCGTGTAGTTGTTTCCACCAACGAGAAAACCGTTGTTGCCGACATTATACAGATAGAACGTGCCTGCCGAAGGAGCGCTGGCGGTCCACGTCTGTGCATGAATGCCAATGGCTGATGTCAGCACGAGTGCTGTCACCAGTAGTTTCCAAAAGAAGTTTCGTTTCATAAGCATTAGCAATTAGAGTTAGCTATCTATTAATTAAAGAGTCTCGAAAAAACCTCAAGAATAAGACACAAGTCTTATGGATAGCGCAAATATAATGGTTTTATTTTGAATGTTCAATTAAAACAGCATTTTTTTGAACAAAGAGAAAAAATATTAAGGTTTAATTCTTACATTTGCAGAAGCATTGTTTTGCATGATGAGTTAGAGGTACCAAAGGACATTGTAGTTCGCGGCTTTATCATTGACTCGGGAATGGGTGCATTGGAAGAAATCTAATATAAACAAGGAATAAAAGGAATAATATGAATTACAAGAACATTCTTATCATGGCCAGTTGCGCTGTCTTTTCAGCTGCAATGCAGGCACAAGTAACTATCGACATCGACGCCCAGCAGCGCGGACCGAAGGTGAGTCCCATGCTCTATGGCATCTTCTATGAAGACATCAACCACGCTGCCGATGGCGGCATCTATGCCGAACTAATTCGCAATCGCTCCTTCGAGGACGGACCTCGCTTTGGCGCAAAAGCCGACATGCAGGGATGGTCCACCTATGCTGCCACTCCTTCTCAATTAACGGCAAAACTCATTCAGCCTTCCAAAAAGACGCCACTGCTCAACAGTGTACAGCACAACGCATTGGAACTGACAGTTAACGCCTCTGCATCGTCTCCTGTCTGCTTGGTGAACGAAGGTTTCTGGGGCATCAACGCCGTGCAAGGACGCAGCTACCGACTGACTTTCTGGGCAAAGACGCTGAAATACAAAGGTAGCGTGAAAGCTACACTCTGCTCGAAGGACGGATCAGAGCTCTATGCCGAAACGGTGGTCAGTGGTTTTCCTTCCAGCAAAGCAAAAGGCTGGACAAAGTATGAAGCAACGTTCAAAGCCAACAACAACGACCCGCAGGCACAGGTTGCATTGGTTTTCGATGGCGTAGGACAAGTGCAACTCGACATGGTGAGCCTTTTCCCACCTACGTTCAAGAATCGTGAGAATGGTATGCGTCCCGACTTGGCAAACATGCTGTGGCAGATGCATCCTAAGTTCATGCGCTTCCCAGGCGGCTGCTTCGTGGAAGGTCAGGAGAGTCCAGATAACGCCTTCCGTTGGGAGCGTACCATCGGACCCATTGAGGAGCGCGAAGGTCATTGGAACGTGAACTGGGGTTACCGCACTACCGACGGACTGGGTTATCACGAATATCTCCAGCTTGCCGAGGACTTGGGAGCCAAGCCGCTCTACGTGGTCAACGTAGGTCTGTGGCATGGCGGCATGACTCCTTACGACCAAATTCAGCCTTGGATTGACGAGTGCATGAATGCCATCGAGTATGCCAACGGTCCTGTCACATCGAAATATGGTGCTATGCGTGCCAAGAACGGACACCCAAAGCCTTTCGGACTGGAATACTTGGAGGTGGGCAACGAGAATAACCAACCCGACCCACGCCAGCAGAGCGACCACTACTACGAGCGTTATGAGCAGTTCTACAAAGCCATCCGTGCCAAGTACCCCGACATGAAAATCATCGGCAACGTCGTGGCTTGGGGTGACGACAATCCGAAGTGGAACAGCAACTTACCTGTGGATTTGCTCGACGAGCACTACTATCGTTCTCCCGATTGGTTTGCCGCTGCTTTCCATAAATATGATAGCTACGACCGCAAGGGTCCTAAAGTCTATGTGGGCGAATATGCCGTAACTAATGGCTTCGGCAACCTGGGCAACATGAACGCTGCACTGGGTGAGGCTGTCTATATGATGGGCATGGAAAACAACTCCGACGTGGTGGAACTGGCTTCTTATGCACCTATCTTCGTGAATGAGAACGATGCCCGCTGGCGTCCCGACATGATACGTTTCAGCAGCAGTCGAGTGATGGGCACACCAAGCTACTACGTTCAGCAACTCATGCCGCAACACGTGGGCACACAGGTGGTGAAAGTGGTACAGAACGACCCTTACAAGGACAAGGTTCGCAAGCAACTCACTCCTAAGCAGAGCCGTGTGGGATTCGCAACATGGGGCACACGTGCCTCGTTCGAGACCGTCAAGGAGGTGGATTACGTCAACGGCGACTGGCAGAAGGATGGCAACACTGTGCGACAGACAGGACTCAAGGATGCCACTCTCTGCATTGAGAAGGACGTCATCAGCAGTGACCACTACACACGCAAGTTCCGTGCACGCAAGGATGATGGCGCAGAGGGTTTCATCATCGTCTTTAACTACGTAGATGACAAGAACTACTGCTGGTTGAACCTCGGCGGATGGACCAACACGCAGCATGCCATCGAGCAGATAAGCAACGGTGGTAAGTTGCTGACAGACAGCAAGCGAGGACGTTCAACGCGCATCGAAAAAGGACGCTGGTACGACGTCACCCTCCAAGTGGCAGGCGACAGCGTGAAGGCATGGCTCGACAACGAACTCATCTTCGACACGGTGCTGAAGCACGACAACACAAAGGGCATCTTCTCCTCCGCCACCATCGACGATGCCAATGGCGAACTGATAGTGAAGGTAGTCAATACGAGTGATGCGGCAACCACTGCCCAACTCAATCTGAAGAACTTCACACCGCAATGTGCACGTGTAGTACGTCTGGCAGCCAACGACGGTATGGAAGAGAACACGCTCGATGCACCTACCACCATTCATCCTGTGGAGCAATTCCTTTCTCCCGAAAATGGTAGCGTTCTACTCGACGTACCTCCTTATTCGCTGAACATCATCCGAATCAAAGACGCGCATTAACCAAAGATTATAATTGACTCAAGTTTCGCAAGATGCAAAATCTTTGATATTCAATGTTTTTTATCTAAGATTTTAAGGATTAAAAGGATTCATAGTACATGAAAAAATCCTTAAAATCTTTTAA
>JAEEPT010000009.1 GCA_016284895.1 Prevotella sp.
ACCAGCTATTGCGATCATTCAGGTTCTGCCTGATCACACCCTGCATCTCGCTACGACGGCTCTCACCGCGACGGCCATAGATGAACTTGGCCATAGTGGCACCGGGGTTGGGCTGGCGCAAAGCATAGCGCATGAGGTCGTAGTAACGTGTACCCTCGAAGGCAAACTCAAGGGCTCCTTCGTTCAGAATGAGACTGTCAACGTAAGCCTGAACCTCAGCAGCGGGGCGAGCCACATTGATGACAGAGTCGGTCACACCGTCGGAGGCTTTGCCAAGCGTGGGGATGGAGTCGTTGTAGCGATAGTACTCATTCAGAGGCGTCCAGCCAGAGCCGCGAGAGTGAATGCCTATAGCGGTGTGCCCAGAAGGTATAGTGTTATTGGCCAGATCGGCAGTGGTGACCACGTCGTAAGAGGTCTCATTCAAGAAGGACTCGGGAAACTTGAACTGTGCGAGGAAGGCCTGATCATCGGCAGAGCAGTAGCTATAGACGGAGTCTTGCATGATCTTATCGCTCAAGCCAGTAGAGAGAATCATAAATGCTGCACGCGAATAGCCAGCCATGTTGAGGGCCTCGGCCATGCGCAGATAGACCATCTGACGACGATAGATGTGGACGTTGCGTGAGGAGAACTTGCTGATTTTCTGGGTCTCCACGCGTTCCGTATTGTCGAATCCTTCGCTAAGTACTGCTGCCAGACGCAGGTCACCGCTCAAGTGGTTGGGCAGTCCGGAAGGTGCGTAAGTCACGTTGTAGCCCTTGCCACCCGAACGGGCAGTACCGATGCGGCAGTTCTTCTGTGCAGCAGAGATGTCGAACAGGGACTGGCTGGGCGTGATGCTCACGCGCTGGCTGTTCTGGTCGTTGGAGTTGTAGAGGTTGCGCAGTTCACTGTAGTAACCCTCGGCGCGGATAGAGTCGCCGGGAATCATGGTGATGAGCTCACTGGTGTTAGAGTAGGCTTCTGAAGTTCCGAAAGCATCGTTTCCGTCAAAGACAGTGATCTCGTACCAAGAGGTGCCGCCCGGCCTCCACATCATGTTGCTCACACCTGCAGGATAGCTTGCATTGTTGCTGTTGCGCTGGGTGATGTACTTATAGTAGGCCAATGCTGCCTGACGATAGTACTCCTTGTTCTGGGTGATGCTGCCCAGCCAGAGGTTCATTTCACCCCTCAGAATATTGATGGGGAAGAAGAAGAAGCGCGAGTCAGTGTTGCGAATGGTGCGATAGCTGGGATAGACGGTCTCATACTCAGCAGGTATGGTGCTCAAGTCATCGAGGAAGTAGCGGCAAATGCCCTCAATGTCGTACATGGGAAAATCGGCATTGGCATCCTCAAGCGACATGATGGGTTCGGTCACCAGAGGCACCTTGCCATAGATGAGTGCCAGCTGGAAATATGTCCACGCGCGGAAAGCCTTGACTGCTGCCCACTCCTTCATGAAGATGTTCTCGCCACGGTTGCTCTTCAGATTGATGTCAGCGTGCTTGATGAAGTAGTTGCAGTTGTTGATGATGGCATAGTAGTCGCGCGGTGCGTTATAGACGTTGCTGTCGCCCACGTTGAAGTTGGCTATGTCGCGCAGGTCGCTGCTGGCCGTGCTGGTGACATCGACCAAGTCGCCGCGAAGCTCGCCCAGCAGGACGGTGCGGTCGGCTATGGTTTGCAGTTTGTTCATGATGCCCAGCACGGAGTAAACAGTATCCACAGAGTTGTTCAGGTGGGCTTTGTCGGCCAGGAGCACATCGCTTGACTCCTGATTGAAGAAATCAGAGCAAGAGGTGAACAATCCACCTCCAACCCCTCCCAACGTGAGGGGGGCTAAGATACCACAGAACGCTGCAAGGGCGGTCTTTATCTTACTGAAATATATCTTTTTCATATCGTTTCGTATTATTTGGATAATGCTAAGTTGTCTCATTCATCTCCATTACAGGTTGATCTTCACACCGGCAACGACAGAACGTCCCTGACCCAGACGGCCCAGGTCGATGCCCTGACCGATGACACTTGTGGTCATGCTGAACTCGGGATCGCTGCCTAAGTACTTGGTGAATGTGAGCAGATTGTTGCCTTGTACCCAGAACTGCAGTCCCTGAATATACTGTGACTTTAGGGGCAGGTTGTAGCTCAAGGTCACGGTCTTCAGGCGCAGATAGCTGCCATCCTCAATCCAGCGGTCGCTGAAGCGTGAATTGCCCATGGGATCCTGGAAAGTGATGCGTGGCATGCTGGTCTGCTGACCTTCTATCTGCCAGCGCTGGTTCAGTGCGGTGGTCTGGTTCATGAAACGGCTGCCGCCCTCGAGCTGTGCACGCATGTAGTTATATACATCGTTGCCCAGTGAGTAATTGAAACGTACATCGAGACGGAAACGCTTCCAAGACAGAGAGGTGAAGATGTTACCGAAAATGTCGGGGTTGGGGTCGCCAATCACTGTGCGGTCGGCATCGGTAATCTGGCCATCGCCATTCAGGTCGGCAAAGTGAATGTCGCCGGCACCGAAGTATTTCTTATCGACACCGTTGTCGGCCATGAAGTAGAGTCCTGCAGCGGCAGCCTCCTCAGTGGTGGCAAATACGCCCAGAGTCTTGTAGCCGTAGAACATATTGGCAGCCTGGCCCACCTGTGTGCGGATGGTTGCGCCATATATCTGATTGTCAATATACTCACCACCGTCGGGCAGTTCAGTAATCTTGTTCTTATAGTGGCCTACGCTGACTCCCACCTGCCACTGCCAGTCCTTCAGGGCCAGCACCTTGGCGTTGACAGTCACATCATAGCCCTGGTTGGTCAGCTTACCACCGTTAGACCAGCCTTTCTCCAGACCGGAGAGGAAGTTCACTGACTGAAGTGTGAGCAGGTTGTTGGTCCACGAGTTGAAGTAGTTGATGGCTACGTTCAGTCGGTTGTTGATGAAGTTGCCTTCCAAGCCTACATTCAGTCGGCGAGTGGTCTCCCACTGAATCTTGGTGTTGCCTACGCCTGCAAACGACAGACCGGCCACTGAGTGCAGGAACTCGTTGGAAGCAAAGTAGCTGCGGGCAGCATAGAAGTTGATATCGTCGTTGCCGCTCACGTCGAAGCCTGCATTGAGGCGCAAGTAGTCGAGACCATTGATATTTGAAAGCCAGGACTCATTGGTGAGTACCCATGCAGCCTGAATGCCGGGGAACACTCCCCAAGGAGCCTTAAACAACCTCATACCTCCGGCATCCTTACCAAAGCGTGATGAGCCCTCAAGGGTCAGGTTAGCCTGCACGTAGTAGCGACTCAGATAGTTGTATTCAGCCTGTGCATACATGGCCATTGAGCGCCAGCTCTCATCAACACCATTTACCGACACGTTCGACAGGTCCTTACGCATGAACGGGGTTTTGTCGTTACCCGTGTTGTAACCTACCTGCTGGTTGGCGGTGTAGTTCTCCCAGTTGATGCGAACACCACCGAACACGTTTACGACGTGGGCATCATAGCGGTTGCCCCATTCCAGTCGGGTATCGCTCATCACTGAGTTCTGCTTCGAAGCCAGTGAGCGCACCTCATTGTCGCGATAGCCGCCCAGACTGCTGACGTAGTATCCACCGTGAGCATTGCTTGACTGGTCGTTGGGGTTGAGCAGCAGACCGTTGCGGGGAATGTAGTACATCTCATTGTTGTTCACCAGGTTGTAACTGAAGTGCTCACTCAGCGCCAGATGCGTATTGAACCTGAACTTCGGGGTGACTGAGAGGTTGAGCAGCGAGGTCTCGAAACGGTTCTTGTTAGGTGCCTCGCCGTCTTCGTTGATCAGCGCAGGATTGTCAAGCTGCCAGTTATAGTTCTTATAGTTAGCCAGTGCCTCAGAGAGGTAGCTCTCCTTATATACATCATATTTCTCGTCACTGAATACACCGCGGCCATAGCTATAGGGGCTCAGGAAGGGACTCTTCGCATAAGCCAGGAAGCTGGGGGCCGAGGGAGTGCCTTCGTCATAGCTTTCGGGGGCGCCGTCGTCGCGCAGGTCACGCGTCTGATTGGCAAACGAAGCATCGAAGCGCACTGACAAGCGCTTGGTCAGATTAATATCGGTGTTGAAGCGAACGCTCAGACGATCCATGTCGTTATACTTCAAAGTGCTCTTGGCTGAAGTGTAGCCAATAGACAGGTTGTAGTTGGCCACGTTGTCACCGCCTTCAATATTGATGCCATAGTTCTGTGAGATGGCTGAGCGGTACACCAGCTTTTTCCAGTCGGTGTTCTGGTGGTAGAGCGGATAGTAGTAGTTCATCTTGCCGTTCTCCAGCGTCTGACGCTCGTCCAGGAACTTGAAGGAGGTGAGGCGAGTGTTAGTGGTCTTCAACAGCTCAGAAGCATATCCTCTGTACTGCTCGGCATCCATCATCGACATCATACGGGGCTTCATCGTCACACCGGCTGAAGCAGAGGCGGTAATACGTGTAGCCATCGACTTGCTGCGCTTGGTCTGAACAAGAATCACACCGTTGGCGCCCTTCGCACCATAGAGAGCTGTACCATTGCGGAGAACGGTCACCTTCTCAATGTCGTTGGGGTTGATGTTGGACAGCACATCGTTGTAGAAGCCATCGTGCAGCACCGAACGTCCGTTCTGCATGTCGTAAACGACATCATCGACCACGATGAGCGGCTGGGCGTTGGCATTCAGCGAGTTCAGACCTTGCATGAACATCACGCTGCCTATGCCAGGTGTGCCACTCATGCCCATGGTGTGGACCTGAGCACCCAGCTGTTTCTGAATCTCATCCTTGATATTGATGGCATTGGTGTACTTGAAGTTGTTGGCCGATGCATCGCTACGCACGTTGGTCTGAGCCGTATATTCGGCATCGAACGTAGTGGGATAAAGCATGATGGTGCGCTGCAGTGAGTCTTTCGTCAGACCCATTCGGACGGGGTTGAAGTCGGGTGTCACCACATAGAGAGATGTGGCAAATACAGGCACCTTCAGCACGAAGGAGCCATCGTCTTCAGTCAGAGTACTGTAGCCGTCGATTTCAGCAGCGTGGATGATAGCACCCGACACCGGCTCACTGGTGGCAGCGTTCACCACCTTACCAGCAATGTTGCGCGTTTCATATTTCTTCTGTTTGATGGCAAAACCGCGAACCTGGGTCTCGGTTCCTTCTTCCTCACTATCGTCGTCTTGTGCACTAACGGCAAGAGGGAAAACCATCAGCAGTGAAAGTCCAAATAAGATATATCGTTTCATAGGTTGTTCTGTTTGATTTGTGACACATTAGCGTTTCATTGTCCAGCTACGCAGGTTCAGACCGTTGTAGTCGCCGTGAGGAGTCATCTTCACCACGTTGGGATCGCTCAGGTCGAGCGTTCCATGAGGCACCAAAAGGATGCAGTCGATGCGCATTGTGCGGGAATGGCTCTTGTTGAATTCGCTACTGCTGACGCGAGTCTCTATCTTCAGCTTGAATGAAGGGCTCTCCTCGTCAAGGTCGAAATTGGACGTGGGGAATACGAATCCGTCAGCATATTGGCTACCCGAGTTCAGTTTGATATAGTCTATCTTGTCAAGAGTGGTTGACTCAGCAGAGACCAATCTCTCGTTCTTTGACTTGCCGTCTTCATCGGGATAGTAGAGCGTGCAGCGCAACTTAACAGGACGGCGTTCGAAGCTGGAGGCATTCGGGTCGTGAGCAATGGCTGGCGAGGTCACGAGATAGATGTCGTAAGGGATATTGGAGAGAACATCGGTCAGCGCATAAGTCACAAAGTGAGAAGTATAGGAAGGCTCCTCTACCTTGAACTCCATATACTTGTTGCTCCATACCTTATCGTAGAAGTTCAGAGAGTCAACGCTGTTGCGGGTCACGTCGCGGATGTCGGGCGTGATGGTCTGAATAGAGTCACCCTCTTTCTTGGGATTGGGAATTTTGCTGTATTCCCAGATGTTTCCGCTTTCAGCCTCGATGATGTTGTAACGGGCAAAGGTCTCCAGCTTGTTGATGGGCCAGGTCGTGGCCTTGCGGACCATACCGTTACTGCACGTCACAACGTTGCTCTGATCGAACACACCACCTGTGCGCCAGGGGTTCAGATACTGATAATAGTTGAATTCCTTACCCCATTTTGCAGTACGGATGTGATAAGACTGAATGGCATGCTCAGACAGGGCCGAGTCGGTCACCTCAGTGGTACCGCTGCTCTGGTTGGCAAACACGCCCTTGTTGTAAGTCTTGCTGAACACAGTGCCTTGCAGAATGGCCAGACGGGTGTTCACATAGTTCATAGAATCGCGCAGCTGAACCTTCTTGTTGTAGTTGAAGTACTGGCTATACTCATCTACCAGTTTCTTCCATACTTCGTTCGTAGGCATCACCATCCAGTAAGTACTGTCTTCGTCGTTGATGTCCTGCAGATGTTCGAACAAACGGTTGCGTTGCACGTTCACACTGTCCATATAGACGGTCTTTCCGTCTTTCACGCTGTCAACCACGCTGAGACTGGGCATGAACTCCTTGTAATAGAAGCTGGGGTTGTAGAGGAAATTAGCCAGACTGTCAAGGTCGCGGTCCTTCTTGATATATTCGAAAATGTTGGGCTGATAGGACAGCTTTCCACCAACCGTGAAGAGCACGCCATTGCGATAAAGTTCGTTGTTGGTAAGCGTCTTCACACCATCTACTTCACCAGCCTGGAGCACGGCATACTTGCCGTTGAGCAACCTTACGGAGTCAACACTGCTGGCTGAGGTGGAGAAGTTATAGAGGGCCACATGGTTCTTTATGAACTCCTTCAGCACGATGTTGTCCTCGTCCTTCATCGTCAGCTTGTCCTGCTGATACTGGCTGATGAGATTCTGGGCATCGGTAGCCGAGAAATGGTCGTTGGTGGGAGCGAAGACAGTGAATGTCTGACTGCTGTTAAGATGACGGTCGTAGCCAGTGGCCTGAATCACCTGTGCGAAATTGCTCAGGTTGGGATTCTGCTGGATGGCCTGCCAGAGTGAGCCTTCGTTCACGTTGGCCGGTGTTCCCTCATAGTGGTCGTTCCAAGTGTCGGAACAACCAGTGAAAAGGGCAAGCAAAAGCAAAGCCTCACCACCAACCCCTCTCCAGGAGGTGAGGGGAGTGGTTAGCTTTACCACTTGCTTTCTTATGCTTGAAAATATATTCTTCTTCATATATTATAATGTGTTATTGGTTTTACGATCTACTCCCCTCTCTTTTTGGAGATGGGTGGGGGCTTTACAAGTCATCTTCCATCTCACCGTCGCCGTCAACAGAGTAAACACTCTTTGGTACAATCTCAAGGTAGTCGAGCATGAACTCATTGTTGTTACCCTGCTTACCATTGCTGGCTACGCGGAAGCGCAGATAGTGGTCAGTGTCTTTGTCGATGTAGGTCTGGCAGAGGATTCGGCGATACACACCGTTGGTTCCTACAAAGTAGTACTTGGTACCGCTGGAGTTGAAGTGATAGGTAGAACGCGGAGCGCGATAGGCACCCAGGTTCTTCAGCACTTTCTGCTCGTCGGCCTTGTCCTCATCGCTACGTTTGTCGTAAGCATTGGCAGACTCGTCACCGTCGAAACGTGAACCAAGATAGTAGTCTGAGTTCAGGGTCTTTGTCATGTCAAGGGGAATACCTTGTGCAATGCCATCGAAATAGACCTGCATCACGCCACGGGTCTCCAGCGCACAGAAGCCCAGACGCAACTGATAGTCGCCTGATACGGGTACTGGCGGAATACGGAAGGTGATGTCGTAGTCACCGAACATGTTCCACTCATCGCCCTGCCAAGACCAGAAGTTGATGTGGGGGCGACGCATCACTAAGTAGCAGTTGCTGGAGAAGGTCACACCGTCCAGGTAGCCGTCGGGGAAGTAGAAGTTGCGACCGTTCTTCGGGGTAGAAGACTCGTCGCGGAAGTTCTCGTTGCCACCGTCAGCTCGCTTACGTGTATCGTCGCTCCAGGGGTCGCCCTTCAGGCGCATGTCGTTGGTCATCACCTCGGGGAAGATGGCCGAGAAGTCCATGCGGATACGTACGTTCTGAATGATGTTCTGCACGGTGCTGTTGAAGCTTACAATCTGATCAACATAGAAGTAGTGGCCGTTCAGCGCATCCGATACCTTGTCCTTGCCATTCTCATACTGTCCGGTAACGTTGATGACATGAGCACCTTCGTACTGGTATTCAGTACCGTCCTTCAGGGTCTCATAGCGGCGGTTCACGTAGTGGTCGCCCTTCACAGCGTTGCCTTCACGCAGCGGAGACTTCGTCTTGTTGATGTTACGGCGTGTCATGCGCTCCACCTTCATCATGGTGTGGGGCAGCAAGGTGACGTACCAGTCGGTGGGGTTCACCAAAGAGGTCTCAAAGCCGAAGCCTTCCTTACCGTCGGCAGCCTTCATTTCCATAGCCGTGAGGTCATCGGCACCAGCCACATAGCGGTTCAGGATGTGATAGCGCATGAAACGCTTCAGGGGGTTCACGTCACTCTTGAGGTTAGCGAAGTCGTGACCTGAGTTTGAAACATCTCCGGGATAGACAGCATCATACTCCTGGCAAGCCAGATCGTAGAGTGCACGCAGGTAGCCGTTGGCTGTGGAGATGCCACGGTCTTCAAACTCTTTCTTCAGCACATCGTCGGGCTCGGCAAAAACTGTGTAACCGTATTTCTTGGTGTCGGGTACCCAGGCACGCTCAGGCCAAGTGTGCGACTGATAGTCATAATAGGTATAGTTCTTGCGGTCGTAGGTGGGATCTACCACGAGCTGAATCTCGTCTTCAACGCCCGTTGCAGTCAGTGCTTCATAGAAGATCGACAAGTTCTTGTCGTCGCGCAGCAACGAAGCAATGTTACTGGTTGACTTCTCAATCACTGCCGAAATGGGCTGAACGATACCGTTCTCTACGGAGTCATCCTTCAGCGTGTTGGAGATATAGGCAATGCCTTCCAGCATAATCTCACCACGGTGCTCTACCGATACGGTATCTACCTTGGTGCTGATATATCGACCCAGGAAGTTGGCCGTCTGCAGACGGTCCTGCGTCATTTCGATGGTGCTGTACATATTGGCCAGCAGGTGAGTGCGTGCGATGGTGTCGCAGTCAGCATCGCTGAGCTGGTCAACTGAGGTCAGTCCCTTTTTCTGAAGGTATGCACTCATGGCACCGTCAGAAGGGAGCAGACAGGTGTAGTGACCGTAAGTGGAGAGCAAATCCATCAGATGAGCACGCTCTACGCACTTTGTAAACTGGCTGTACTGTGAGCGATTCTTCAGATAGTCGCTCATCATCTCGCCTTTGAACGTGTAGAAATATTCTGCTTCAGGCTCGTCAGAGCAGCTGAAGGTCAGTGGCAACAGCAGTGCCAGCAGTGAAAAAATGGTCAGCAGCGACCGTATGTTCTTATTTCGTTTCATATTCGTCGTCTTTAGTTGTCATTTTTTTATTCAATATTGCTGGTGTTACCGTCGCCATAGGCTGGGTTCGCCTTCAGCTTCTTGTTCACAATCAGCTCCTCATAGTTGTAAGGCCAGAAAATAGCCCACTGCCAGGTGTTGGGGTTGCCAAAGAAGTTGCTGGCCAGTGTGGGGTTAGGACCATTACGTCTGCTGACAGCTTCGCAGAGCGCGTCAGTTCTTCCATCGCGCATTGAGCGGCGCACCAGGTCGTACCAGCGCTTGCCCTCGAACATGAGCTCAACCTGACGCTCGCGCATCACCAGATTCTCAAGTGCAGACTTGGTCTGATAGTTGTTGAAGTCGAGCGTGTCCTTAGTCGATTTGATGTCAACTACGCAATAGGCACGCTTGTTCACCACATTGGCCAGTGTGAAGGCCTGACGGGCGATTCCGTTATTGTATGCCACCGTGGCAGCATCTGAGCCGTCGCGCATGAGCTGGCAGAGTGCCTCGGCCTTGAGCAGCATGATGTCGCTCAGACGGTAGATAATCCAGTTGCTGCTGTTGTACCAGTGTTCCACATTATCAATCTTAGCATAGTTGT
The DNA here is from genome assembly GCA_016284895.1 of Prevotella sp. Taxonomy (GTDB): domain Bacteria; phylum Bacteroidota; class Bacteroidia; order Bacteroidales; family Bacteroidaceae; genus Prevotella. The sequence goes on from JAEEPT010000009.1 coordinate 10,000, forward strand.
AGGGATTTCCGTATCCAACTGTAGGTGAAGAAGAGGCTGCATCAACAACAACCGTGCGATATACCATTTTGGCAATCATACTGCTACCTCCAAAAAGGTTAAAGTAGATTCGAGCATCGAGCTTTTTGTTCACACCCTGGAAAATGGTGCGTTTGGTCTCATCGGCCTCAGCATCTTCAGTGATGGCACTACCCGCTGCCACGCGACCTGGATTAACGAAATTACCGTACCACTCACCAGCAGCGGCATTACTTGGCATGGTGTTGCCTGCCTCGTTGTTGTCGAACACCAGTTCGAAGATGGTCTCACGACTGTTGCCCTTAACGAAAATCTCGTTGAAAGCGCTGCCAAATGAGGTATTGGAGTTATAGTTGTTCACCAGTGGATAGCCATCCAGACGCTGCTCACTGGCAGGAATAGATGTTCCATTCTTGATGCGCTCTTCTTCGGCTTGGTCTTTCTTCGATTGAATGACTTCGTCAGCACAGCGGATACAGTTAGCATAGTCCTTGTTCCAGAGATACATCTCACAAAGCATGGCATTGATGGCATCCTGTGTGATGCGGCCTGTCTGATAGACCTTCTGTGTATCGGGATAGCGCTTGATGGCATTGCCCTTGACGCTCTCCAGGTCGGTAATCAGGTTGTTGAGCACAGTATAGAACGGTGTAGCTTCCAGCTGCATCTCCTGATCGTCGTCGGTATATGCCTCCGTAGTGTAGGGCACATCACGGAACGTGCGAATCAGGTAGAAGTAGCACAGGTCGCGGAGCGCCGACACCTCAGCGATGGTGGCCTGAACCTCACTGTTGCTGTAGGCTGGGTCGCGCTGAGCCACCTCAGGTGCATACTTGATGACCGTGTTACAACGGTTGATAACCTGATAGAATATGCTCCAGTTGGTGTACCAGTTCTTAGGTGTGATGTTCTCGCGGAACACGTTATAGAGGTTCATGTCTTTCTGGGTATCTATACCCGCCATGACATTGTCGCTGCGAAACTCGCCCCACATCATCATTCTGCGAACAGCGGCATCGCTCTCGAGTGCTGCATAGCAGCCGCTTACCATATTGTCAACGTCGGCCTTCTCACTCCAGAAGTCCTCCAAGACAATCTCATTCTGAGGCTTGATTTCCAGGAAGTCAGCGCAAGAGGATAGAGAACCAGCTAAGCAGGCGACACCTATTATATTATAAAATAATTTCTTCATAGATTTTTTCTCGTTATTACGTTATTTCGTTATTACGTTATTTCGTTATGACGTTATTCCGAAATTAGAAGTCAATGGTCAGACCCAGCGTGTAAGAGCGCGAGCGCGGTGTCTGGGCGTTATCGATAGCAGGATCGAAGCCAGACTGCACAATGTCGGGGTCAACACCCGTGTACTTCGTGATGACGAACGGGTTGTTGATACTGGCATAGATGGCAATACGGCTGAGTCCAATCCACTTCAGGTGCTTCTTGTTGATGGTGTAGTTCAGCTGTGCATAGCTCATGCGCAGATAAGAACCATCCTCCACGAAGCGGTCGCTGACCAGTGAGTTGTAAGCAGTAAATTCAGTAGAGTTTCTCAGGGCGCGTGGGATAGAGGTCACGTCGCCTTCCTTACGCCAGCGGTAGTTCACGGCCTGGCTCTGGTTGTCGTTACCGGTCATGGCTTCTGCACGTAAGCGTGCCATGTTCAGGATCTTGTTGCCTACGCGGTAGGTGAACTGAGTGGCCAGTCGCCAGTTGCCGTAGTTGAAGGTGAAGCCAAAGCCACCCGTCAGCTTAGGCAGCGAAGAGCCCAGATAGGTGATGTCGAGTGCGTTGATCTGACCGTCGTGGTTCAGATCCTCGTAGATAGCATCACCGCCATTGAAGCGGTAGTCCTTGCCTGTACCGTCGTTGGTGTAGTCGAACATCATGCGCACAGGATTGCCGTAAGAGTCTAGAATCAGCGAGCCGTCAGCATTGGTAGCCACAGGAGCTGTCTTGCCCTCTGCCATGAACTGCTGACGCTCAGCATTGCTCATATTGAGGAAGGTGTTGTAGTTATACTGATACACACCTTTGTATTTAAAGCCATAGATGGCACCCAGCGGATTGTGCAGCTGAACGCGGCGCAGCCACTCGGCGTTGTTATAGCCATACTTAGAGTTCAGACTCTCAAGGATGGACTCGTCCATTTCAAGCAACTCGTTCTTGTTGTTACCGAAGTTGGCATTCAGGTCCATGTAGAACTTGCCAGCCTTGATCAGCTTATAGGTGTCGATATGGAACTCCCAACCGATGTTACGCATCTTACCTGTGTTGCGATAGGGGATGGTAGCATAACCCGTGTTCGAAGGCACGCGGTAGTTGCTCATCAGCATGTCGGAAGTAGTGTTGTGATAGAACTCGAAGGTGAGCTTCAGACGGTCGTCCAGAAATCCTAAGTCAACGCCCAGGTTGTAGCTCTTGGTCTTCTCCCACTTCAGGTTGGTGAGTCGAATGTTGAGCGGTGCCATAGATGTCATGTCTATGTAGCGGTCTGAATAGCCGTACTTCGAGGTGTACAGATAGTTCTGGTTAGGCTGACGGCCCACCATACCCCAGCTGGGACGAACTGACAGCATGGAGAGAACGGGCTTGGCCCACTTCATGAAGGGCTCTTCAATGGCGTTCCAGCGCAGTGACACCGAGGGGAAGTAACCCCAGCGATTGTTCGGTCCGAACTTGGTCGTTCCGTCCACGCGTACCGTTGCATCAATGATGTAGCGTTCCTTGAATGCGTAGTGGGCAGAGACGGTGTAGTACATTGAGCGCCACTGGTTATAGCTTGAGTTCACGTCGGTAATCACGCCACCTGCCGTCGGGCTGACGATAGCACCGTCAGTTGAGGGCAGACCCTTGCCGCTGGTGCCCTGGCTGCTGGATGAGCCAGAAGTCAGTTCAAAGCGGCCCAACAGCATGGCTGAGTGGTTCTTGTTGGGGAACGATGGAATCAGGGTCAGCGTCTGTTTCGTATTGAACGATACGCTCTTCGATGAACCCACATAGGTGGTGTTCACACCGTCCTCATAGCGCACGGTGCGCAGCTCCTGCGGATAGAACTTGTCGTCGTACTGATTGAAGATGTTCATATAGACCGATCCGCGCCAGTCCAACTGCCAGTGGTCCTCGTCCATGCCTAAAAGTTTGTAGTTGATGACCAACTCAGGCGACATGTCGTAGGTACGGCGCTGGTTCTTGGCCAGGTGAGCCGAAGCCACCGGGTTGACGTAGGTGCGCTGGTCGTCCTTGAACACCTCCGAGCCGATATAGCGACCGTCCTGCAGCATATTATAATAAGAAGAGGTGTTCTCACCAGTTACGGGATCTTTCTCATAGATGCTCATGTTAGGCATCTTCTTCAGGGCGATGGCCAACAGGTCGTCGCTGTTCATGTTGTTCTTCGTATAGGTCAGTGCGAAGTTGGTCTGTACGCGGATGCGCTCACTAATATTATAGTCAAGGTTCACACGCGTAGAGAAACGATTCAGTTTCTGTTCCAGCATGGTACCCGTCTCATGGTCGAAGCCGGCACCTATGCGGAAGGCAGCCTTCTCACCGCCACCTGAGATGGTGACGTAGTGGTTCTGGCGCAGACCCATCTTGGTCACTGCATCGCGCCAGTCGGTGTTGTCGCGATACTGACGCCACTCCGAGAACTCATCGCCCAGATAGTTGATTTCCGGGATGGTGGTCTGGCTGGCAGCGTTGTCGTTCTGCAGGGGATTGAAGTAGCTCTCCTTGAGCAGCATGGTATAGTCGTCACCATTGAGCAGGTCATAGCCCTTTGGCTGATAGGTGCCGGTGAGCTTGAGCGAGTAGGTGAGCTTCGGTTTGCCACGCACACCACGCTTGGTGGTCAGCTCAATCACACCGTTACCGCCTTGCGAACCATAGATAGCAGTAGCGGCAGCATCCTTCTTCACGGTGATAGAGGCGATATCCTCAGGGTTGATGTTCAGCAGCTCAGCAAACTTCTCATCGTTGGCACCTGCCATATCGAAGTTGTCGAGGTTCACCTCACGAATGTTGCCGTCAACCACAATCAGGGGGTTCGAGTCGGTGAGCGACGAGAGCGACGACACACCGCGCAGGCGCATCGTAGAGCCCTTGCCCAGGTCACCGCCGCCTACGATGTCAAGACCAGCAATACGTCCTTGCAGAGCCTCATCGACCGAGGTGATGCCCAGACCCTCGAACTCTTTCATCGAGATGGTCTGTGATGCATACGAAATTTCCTTCTCAGGGATGGGCAGTCCGTTGCCCGTTGCACGTTTCTTCGACTTCACCACCACCTCTTTCAGCTGTGTAGCCGATTCCAGTTTCAAGTTGAAAGTGGTCTTGTTGATAGGCAACGTGACCGTCTTCAAGCCTACATAGCTGAAGCGGATCTTGTCTTTGTCGTTGCGCACCTTCATGGTGAAGTTACCGTTCAGGTCGGTGAGTGCCGATTCTATGATACGTCCGTTTCCGTCAATTTCGACGACGGTAGCACCCATCAGCGGGCCCATATCGTCGCTGATGGTACCATGCACCGACGTGATCGTCTGTGCGCCGGCTGCCGTTGCGAGCAGCAGCGCCATGGTCAGTAAAATGGATTTTAGTATTTTCATACGTTAGGTTCCTCCTTCATTAGCGTTTTAAATATTCCTTCACGGTCTGCTGCCAGGTCTTTGGCGAGTTGGTGGTCATGAGCGCACCGTTGTCGATGAGGTGCACCACTGCGTCGCTCGACATGATGAGTCGTAATTTGTAGTCAGTTTTTGGGTCAGTATTTTCAAACCAGAATTCGCGCACGATGTTGTTATACAGTCCGTCGGCCATTACTACATTGTGTGTCTTTCCACTTACGTCGGTCACCGTCATGTTGCTGGGTGTAGAGATTGTAGTGAGTGGGAAGAAACGTCCTGTAGCAGGGTTGCGCAGCATGCTCTCATAGTTGTTGCCCACCATAGTGGGGTCGGGAGCCATGCCCACGGCCACTGAGCGGTCTTGCACGTGATAGCGCACAAAGTTGGTGAACACATTGCGGATGGCGACTTTCACTGAGTCGCGCAGCTTGTCGGTGATATTGGGATTGCCGCTCTTGTCCAGCGGAGCCCAGTTCTCAGCCAGGATAATGCTGTCCAACACACCTGTCTTGTCTTCTGTTCCGTACTTCAGCGTGTCGGTCAGTTCCAGCTCGTGCCATGTGGGCAGCACCTTGCGGTTCTGCAGGTCGGTGATGGCATCGTTGGAAGGAACGAATACGGTGTAGTTATAGTTGTCGAACAAGCGGAAGTTCTGGCTACCCAGTGCGGTTGAACCGGCATTGTAGCTTCCCTGCTTCAACTTCAGCAGGTCGCTATAGTCGTTTTGCAGCAAGTGCAGGAAGTTTGAGTATTCGCTATGCTGTTCCAGCAGTAGGAAGAGCGTGTTCTGCGAAGACATAGGCACTTGCTCCTCCAGCTGATATGACGAGCCGTTGTCCTTCTTATAGACCTCAGTCGTGGGAATCAGCCTCTTCTGGTGAGCCAGCTGCCATGCTCCGGCGAATGCGGGCTGTCCGTTGCTGCCCATTTCGGCATAGATGAGTGTGCCGCCCTTGGTCTTGAAGTAGTGATAACCCTCAGCCACATAGTTTTCCAGTTTCTTGTTGTTGGCGCCCTTGCCGCCCGAAGGCAGCACGATGATGAACTGGTCGAGCATGTCCTCGAACAAGTTGTTGATGATGTTGTAGCTACCCGTGCTCAGATCCAGCTGCTTGGTGTCGAGAGCCAACTTATAGATGGTTCCGTCAGCACCGATGCTTGTGACCCAACGGTTCACGAAGGGGCGCTTCGAGCTGGTCAGATAGAAGAACTCGAAGCCTGTGGGCGACTCCACGCCGCCATCACCTGTATTGCCATACGACGAGGGGTCGATGTAGTTCTTCATGGCCTCGTTGGTGGGAATCAGGAAGGCATATTCAGCCTCCATAGAGAGCAGGTAGGGCTTAAAGTCAAGATTGTCGATGGCCCAGTAGAGCACTTTCATCTGTGAGTCGTGAGCCAGTGCAGGATAGACTACTGAGGCGAACTCAGCCGGAGCGAACACCTTGTCAACCACATAGATCACACCGTTGCAGCCCATGTAGCTGGCTTTCACGTTCTCAGGCTTGATGCCCAGCTCTTCCTTGGCATCGTTGAGCACCTGCTTGAACTTTGAAGGAACAGACTCTGTAAACACAGGCAGCATATTGACGTTGAGCAGTGAGGCAATGGTGGTGGCAGGCACTGAGTCGAGCACCTTGTACTCGTCCTTCAGGTCGCGTCCCTCATTGTTCCACCATGCCTCTACAGCCTCGTTGGTAGGAACAATCATGGCGCCTGCGTCATAGTGCATGTCGTAGCCCATGGTGTTCGAATACATGTAGGTGGTCTTGCCTGGGTCGAATGGCAGCAGCTCGTCTTTACCAATGGTCTCAATGCCGTCGGGCGCATAATAGACTGTGTTCTTGTTCACTACCACGCCATCCTGACGGTTGAAATATTTCATCAGGTAGCAAGTGGTGTTCGTGCCGTTGATACGGTTGTACTCCACGGTCATGTCAGTCACATCGCGTGTGTAAGGAGCCGAGAATCGGTCCAGCATTTTCGACCATGTGGACAGTTCGGGTCGCTGACGCAGCAGTTCTGCCATGCTGGGCGATGACTCTACCACGCCGTTCACCTTGTGTATGTAACCGTTCTTACAGGTGATGTCGGCCTGAACGACCTTCTTGCCGTTGATCCAGGCATCGTTCACCGAGTTCGACTCGTGGTTGGTGAGAATGGCCAGATCGCTGTCGGTGATCTTGTTGCTCTTCATGAAAGCAGGCAGGAAGTGAATCATGGGTGCTGCCTGCGTAGAGAGGAACATAGGTACGGGCTTGCCTGCATCGCGCAGTTCCTTCCAGTACTTTGTCTGTGGCATCTTCTCAACCGGCATCATATAGACCGAGTCGTAAGGGCTGGTTGAGGTGAGTCGGCGCATGGCCTTGCCTTCCTGTGGTGGATTGCCGTTCACGTTCGACATGAGGTTGATGAGGTAGGCATTGTCGATCATGGCGTTTTTCAGCATGAGCTTCTTACGTGCCGGCGAGAGCTGGTCGTAGGAGCGTATGCCCCACTGGTTACTGCTGTACCACTGGTTGAAAGCCTCATCGTCAGCAGGGAAGATGGTCTTCGATCCCGTCTGCTTGAGCACATCTGTTTGTCCAAGGTCGTCGATGAGGCGCAGCATGTTGGTGTAGTTGCCACTTTCCTGCAGTTGCTCGTAGATGGAGTTTCCCAACCAGTCAGGCTGCCCAGTGAGCGCCACGTGGTCATCGTCCTTGCACGAGTGTAGCGCACTGGCTCCTATCATCAGCGAGCAGGCAGCAATAGCCATCTGTCGTCCTTGCTTTAAGATAGTTGTTCGCTTCATAGTTTTGATTTTTAATATTTGTTGTTAGTTATTTTTTATGTATGTAGTTGCTCCTTTGCAGGGGCTATGTATTGTCTTCTTTGGTGGCCAGAAAAACTGGCGGGGTGGCTTTTTTGAGCCTATTGGCCTTATGGGGCCTATGGGTCTTATGAGACTTGTTTTATTAAACGAAGGAACCGGAGACGGTTATTTTTAGCCGTCCCCAGTCCCTTTTCGGTTAGAGATAAATCAGTTTATCGTGTTTTAACTTCACTGCTTACTTGCGAATCTTCTTCACAATCACATTACCGTCTTCCATGATGGCCTTGCGGATGGTGATGCCCTTCTGCAGACCGCTGACGCGACGACCGTCAAGGGTGTAGAACTCAACCTTCATGGTCTTGTTGCTGTTTGCAGTCAGCATGTCAACTGAATCGGCTGAATTATCGGGAATTGGGTTGTTGCCGAAGAAGATCAGTTTGAAGTTGTCCATGATCACCCAGTCGCCTCCGTTGCTGTTCTCGTGCTTGATGCCGATGCGCAGCTTGTTGTCGGTGACGTTCACACCAAGCTTTCTCAGGTACTTGCCCTCGTTGAATGCCTCAACTGCTGATACCATGTTGTTGGGAGCAACCTCGCCAGCACCGGTGTCAACACCGTCCTCCAGCTTAATGAGCTCAACCACCTGGTCGTTAGCATAGAAGAATGCGGGAGTGTCGGAGCTGACGCGCTCGAAGGCGTTCACGCTCACGATGTAGTTACCGTTGGGCAGCACTACATCGCCTGCACCCTGGATATCCTGATACATGTCGAACTTCTTCTCGTAGAACTCCAGTGCGAGTGCACTTCTCTGCGTGGCGTCGTTACCGAAGTTGTAGCCTGTTGTGCCTTCCCATCCTTCGATAGAGTTGGTCTCAACACCTTCAACGGTCTTCTGGAAGTCGGGAGTCTGGATGAAGGCAGTTACGTCAACACCTTCGGCAGAGCCTTCCTGATAGTTCTCGGGCAGCTGCATCAGCAGTATATAGCCTCTGATGGTCTCCTTTGCAGCCTCAATATCTTCAGCTTCAAGCTCGCAAGCCTCCAGCTGACCCTGCAGCTGACCACCGTATGTCAAAGCATCAGAAGCATGAGATGATACTGCCTCCTGGGCAATAGTCATCATTTCCTCAATCTTGGCAGCCAGTTCCTTGCAGAGAGCAGCACCATCTTCAACGGCGTTGCAAGCCTTCGTCAGAGCAGCGAGTGCTTTGAACATTTCAGTACCATCCTCGCTGGTGAGCTTGTTGAGTGCATCAGCGTAAACAGCATCGAACTGTCCCTTAGCCGTCTTCGTTGTGGGCACAGTGCTCAGTGCAACAGCCTCGGCAATCTTTTTCTCCAGTTCGGGTCTCACAACAGATGCGTCAAAGCCCAGGTAGGTCAGTTTGAAGTTGTCGAAGATGGGCCAGAACTTAGCTTCGGGATTACCCTTCACACCGATGCGGAGCACATCGCCACTATTAGCTACCAGACCTTTGGCGCTCTGCTTGTAGCCGCCATCAGCAAATGCAGCCGAAGCAGCAATCATGTTGTCGGGATAGCACCAGCCGTCGCCATCGGTCAGATAGGTGGCACCGCTGACTGCTGTATAGAACTCCTCAGACTTAGGATAAGAGAACCAGTTGACGAATCTGGTCTTCGAGTCGTTCATATAGACGTAGATGGGAACATCGGTAGGCTGCATATCCTTATTGTTAATAGCTTCCTGGCCATCCAGATAGCGCACGTAGCCCTGTACCTCAATCTCATACACGCCGATGGGCAGATCGGTTACTTCCTGCCAAACGTCGAAGTTGGTGCTGTGCCATGCCTCGTAGCAGTGGTTGTTTGCGTTGCCGCCCAGCTGCACGTTGCCGCCGCCCTTAGACTCTACGGTCCAGCCAGCAGAAGTGGCACCGCCTTTGCCGTCCTCGAAGCCAGGCGACTTCAGGTATTCGGTCATATCGGTACCAGGCTGTACTTGGTTCTTGTATTCAGCTTCAACAGTATTCACCATTTCTTTCAGCTTGGCGATGACAGCCTCCAGCTCGGCATTCGACCGAGTGAAATCGTCAACGTTGATATATTCGTCCTCAACGTCCATGAGATAGTCGCCCAGATCATCGGCAGAAATCAGGCCAGCGTACTGACCAATGGTGTATAGCTTTGCGTTCTCGAACTCCTTAGCCAGCTCGTTCCAGAGCGACATATTCTTCACGACGGAGTCCTCGGCGGCCTTGATGTTCTTCACGGCAGCAATGGCCTCGGCCTTGTTGGTAGCAGTCTGCTCGAAGGCTTCATTGTAAGCATCGAGGTACTGCTGAGAGACTCTTGCGCCCTCACCGATCTCAATCTTCGGGGTCTGGTTCACCCAGTACTGGAAAGCATCGGCACCATTGCCGTAGAAGGTCAGCTTGAAGTTATCGAAGAGCACCCAGTCAGAACCTGTGACACTCTTGTTCTTCATCACGCCTAAACGGATGGGATCGTTGCCGTCGAGAGCGAAGAACAGCAGGTTGTGGTAGTAGCCAGCCTCAAAGTAGAGACGACCTGCAGAAGGATCGTTCGGGATGTAGTAGGTCACGCCGTCGTGTGTACCCTGTTCCTCGGCAGCCTCAACGCCCCAAGCGGTAGGACCAGCCATAGGCTCGATGTTCATGGCATCCCAGAAGTTCTGCATGGGAGAAGTCAGCGTGTCGCCATCCACCTTGGCATAGAGGTTAGCCACATAGTTGGTGTGGTTAGCGTGGTCTTCCCAAGTAGTGCGGAGTGCAGTGCTGGCCTCCAACTTATAGACACCCTTCGGCATGGCGTTCAGGTCCTGATAGGTGTCGAAGTTCTTGTTGAAGTGCTCGGCCACGTTGGCGGGACCGTGTGCACCGCTACCTGTCATGTTAGGAGCCGTGCCCTTCCATCCATCGTAGCTGGCGTTGTCGAAGTTCGGGTTCAGAATGCTGCCCGTCATATCGGAAGGATTGTTAACCGATGCATTGCCAGCCTGGGCGTTGTTGATCTTGGTCTGCACAGCGGTGATGGCAGCTGCAAGTTGATCAACGGTAGCATCCTCGTTCAGATAAACAGCTTCTTCATCAGCCACGTCAATTTTCATCTCCTTAGCCTGATCCAGGAAAGTCTTCAGCTCAGCGGCCTTCTCGAACTGGTCCTTCATGGCTTCCCATGTGTTCTGGTAGTTCTGGTAATTTGCTTCGCTCACGAACTGCCAGTCAATACCAGCGCCCTCGGTTGCGGGATCAATGAAGTAGAGGCGTGTGTCACCCTCATTGCCGTTCCATCCCAGGTACTTACCTTGTATGGCCTCTGCCACTTCTGCCAAGTGCTGGTTGCTGATGCGGAATACGCCATTCTGCAGGTTCTCGATGGTCCAGAAACGATAGGTTTCAGTGCTGTTATCGACCCAGATGGCACCACCGTCGTTAGTGGAGAATACGCACAACCACGAATTTTTGGTCTCTACAGAGTCCTGAATCTCAACAGTTTCTGGAATAGGAGCTGCATCAAGAGGGTCGTGGAACTTCACTTTGTAACCTTTGGGAGAGACGCTGGCACGTGTGTTCCAGTCGTTGCCTCCCACGAAGAATTGGCGAGCCTGAACGTTGTAAAGGTAGTAGGTCGTCTCCATCTGCCACTCTGTCTCAGCTGTGGCTGCGGGGCGCTGACGCACACCATTCACAATGTCGGCCATTGCACCTGTCGTAGTGAGACAGAGTGCACTCAAAACAAGTAGTCTTGAAAATTTCATAAGCCTTGAATCTTTAAAGTTAGTAATAAATAAAATAGGTATAATAAATATTTCAGTTTTTTGTACGTGTCTATTCATGACAAGGCACTATAGCGGGTGCAAATATAAGCAAAAATTTAATAACGCAAATCATTTTTCACGGTTTTTTTCGGTACGAGGCAAAAAAAGTGTGATTTTAACACAAAAAGAGTGGAAAGTTTTTAGTGTAGAGTGGAAAGTTTTTAGTGTAGAGTTTAGAGTGTAGAGTGTAGAGTTTGCTACCGCTCCGCAGTACTTTCTTTTTTGAAAAGTGGAAAGTGGAAAGTGGAAAGTGTAGAGTTTGCTACCGCTCCGCAGTACTTTCTTTTTCTTTTTTCTGCTTTTTCTGGCGCGGTAGCAAACTCTACACTCTACACTCTACACTTTCCACTCTACACTCTACACTTTCCACTCTACACTATAAATCTGCTTAGTAGTTCACCACTGCTCCCGTAGGTGTTCTGAACCAATTGAGGTTCGTACCTACGTTGGCACCCCAGTCGCCGAACTGACTGTAGGCCACGGTGATGTTGGTGCGCTCGGTGGCCCAGAACCACTTGCCCTGGTCGTTGCCTGTGACCACGATGACGAGCGGTGCCTTTCCGTTGCCCTCTACGCTCTTCACCACCTTGACCACCTCGCCGTTGTTGCCCTTGACCTTGATACCCAGTGGCAGGTTGTCCATTTCCTTTCCGGAAACATCGATGGTGCCTATGTTGGCAAACTTGCTGGTGTCAACACTTGTGGTGTTAATCATGACACTGGTGGTGTTGCTGCCCATAGTGGCATGCACCTCGCCGCCCAACTGGGTAGGATTCTCCTGAGTGCCGTAGGTGACGTAGGTCTCCAGCGTACCTCCTGCCGCAACGATTTGTGCAGATGACTGTCCGTTGACGGGAGCCGACACGCGCACGATGACATCGTTGAAGTCGAAGTCGTTGGTGGTGCCCAGGTCCTCGAAAGCATAGTAGTAGTACATCGTGGGCTCATCGATAATGATGGGACCTCCGTCGATGCCTGCGTTGCAATCGGTAGGTGTGATGGTCTCAGTGATGTCATTCTTGTTCTTGAGCGACATCTTCACGTTGTTGCCCTGATCCCAGTAGGGATAGTTGCCGTCGCTCTGGTCGCACTGCTCCCAGTGGTCGTCGGTGGCCACGATGAGATAGTTGCGATAGGAGATGGAACGGCGCTGGGTGAGGCTGCTGGCCGTGATTTTCTTAGCCTGTACTACGGCATAGCCGTTGTTGTTGCTCTCCGGACCGTAGAAGCCGTAGTAGCGACCGTCGGCATCGGCGTGGCAGGTGAGTGTCTCAGCAACCTTGATGATAGACTTGCCAGCCATGCGGGTGATGCCGGTGCCGTGGAAGAAGGTGTTGCACTCCACGCTGCCGTCGAGCTTGAACTCGCCCTGTCCGTCGCCCAGTGTGATATAGAACTGCTCGTCGCAGATGAGTTTGCAGTTATTGATGACGTTCCAGCTGCCTGCTGTGTATTTGAAGTTCTTGCAGTGGAAGGTGCCGTCGTTCACCCATGAGCAGTTGTTGCTGTTGACGGATACGTCGCCGTGTATGGTGACAGAACCCATGTTGAGCACATGGCCGGAACCCTCAACGGTCATGGATTGTGCCTCCAGCTTGTTGGCGTTGACAAACTCGCTGAAGTTGTTCTTCGGAGCCACTTGGCCGGTGGCATAGATCTCGCCTTCGTTATAGACCCATCCGTTGGCATACTGGCTCATGTTTCCTGTATAGATGGTGCCACGGTTATAGAGCTTGAAATTGTAGCTGATGTTAGTGGCAGTGAGGGTGGCTCCACTGGCTATGTACAAAGCTGCCTGCTCTGAGTTCAGGTTATATTCGCCGTTGAAGGTGACGTGAGCGCCAGGCAACAGATAGACCTTGGAGTTCTGGCCGACATATTGTCCGTTCACCGTCCAGTTGCCTGCGGGGAAATAGACGTTGCTGCCAGCATTCCACAGGTTCAGATAGCCTATGATGGGACTCTGAATGACCACGTTCACTCCTTGTCCGCCACCATTGGCATTGGCATCGGTCACGTATGTGGCAGGCAGTTCGGTTGCAAAGTCACCGTCGGCAGGTGCAGTGGCAAACTCATGGCTATTCGTGAAGGTGCGGCCTGGTGCTTTCATGACACGGCTGGATGCTTGCTCAGCCTCTGAGCCCACGAACTTCACGCTAAGGTTGTTGCCCGTCACGTTTACCGGCTGGTAGCGCATGTAGTTCTGACTGTCATAGACCACGACATACAGGCGCTGAACGTCACTGGGGCGTGCCACAGTGAACGTCTTCTGCTCTCCTTTTGCAATCGTAGTGGTGTAGATGGGTGCTACACTTTGTCCTACAGGATTAGACGCATAGACCTTCAGCGTGCCCTCTGCAATCTCCGAACTGACGTTCAGCGTGGTGGCGGTGGCCGTGCTCCACGTCTGGTTGCCGTCCACGCTACGGCCTCCCATCACGTTGTTCACGAAGTTGGTAGCACTCTCCTGCTTCTTTGCTTCAGCATCATAGAGGTCTTTCTTGGCACAACCTACTGCAGCAAGGACTACTGCCAATGCTGCCATTCCTTTGACGTAATAGCTCTTCTTCATAATACACATTGAGAAATCACTTCTCTTTAGCTTGTCGTAATTTGGATTGAATGATTTCAATTGGTTTAAAAGTGCTACAAAATTAGCTTTTATTTATGTACGCGTAGCAATTGGATTGTTTATTTTTAAAAATCTTAACATCTTTTATAGAAGTATGCGTTTCTACAAACGTTCATAAACTGTCTTCTCAATTTGTAGGAGTCCAGGGGTTTCAGACGATAGTTTTGCAAACTACAACGAACTTTTGGAAATCGTGGGAAGGCAGCGTACAAACAAATAAAAAACAGCCGGAAAGTGTTCCCGACTGTTTGCATTTCATCGCACTTGTAGTGGATGTGGGCCATCTAGGGCTTGAACCTAGGACCTCCAGATTATGAGTCTGTTGCTCTAACCAACTGAGCTAAAAGCCCGTAATTCTGCTGCAAAGGTACATACTATTTGCGAAATTTCCAAATTTTTGCGAAAAAAATGCTCAACTTTCTCAAGTTTTTAGCGTTTTTACGCGAAAGTTTAGCTGGATGCTTATTTAGACAAATGCCTCGCCAAAACTCGCGCCGAATTCAGGAAATGCCCGAAAGGGTTGAAATTTGCGAGTTTTGAGGCACTTTGTATCTCGCTGATTTTCAACGGAATACAGAATTAACAAAATGATAAGCGGCTCTGACACAGGCAGTTCCGATGATTTAGGCACTTTCACGACGTGGTTTAGGACAGATCACAACACGATTTAGGTTAGATGACCAAGCGATATAGCCTAAATCGCGACGTGACTTGCCCTAAATCGCAACGTGATTTTGGCGCAAAGAGAGCGCAAAATGAGCATCAAAGGGACATGTAACAGATGCCAATTAGTGACAAAAGGAGCGAAATAGGAGCAAAAAACAGCGGTCGAAACCAGTCTTCGGTGGCAACAATGAATAATTATTATCCAAATTCACCATACACAATGCCTCTGAAGGGGCCAAAAGAGTGTTAAAAAAACCTACTTTGGCCATTTTTGCGATCAGTTTTTAGCCCCTCTTATTTAGACAAACCGAAAGGCAAACAAAACAGTTACAATGCTAAAACACTAATAAATAACTGAAGTTTCCCATCCCAATAATGAACGTTAAGTCTCTATTTATCAAGAATTTGAGATTTTGAGAATTATTTTTGCAAAAAGAGAATTTTCTTTGAATTACCCGTCGCAAGCGACTGGAATCCTGCGGATTGAAACGGAAATGGCTGGCCATTTCTTCTCAAATTCCTAATAATTCTACCAAATTACAAAAGGAGAAATTCTTCAATTCTCTAATTCTTGATAAATAAAAAAGGATGGGAAACTTGAATAAATAAGAGTAATTACATAAAAATTAGCTAAATATTTGCTAAATCGAAGAAAATGTCGTACCTTTGCAGCGTTCAGTGGAATGAGGGGCTTGACAAAAGCTCCTCATTTCTTTTTAAACTCATTATCGGATGATAAGTAAGGACACAATCAAAACACTGGTGGAAGAGTGGCTCAAGCAGAGCAATTACTTCCTGGTAGACATTGAAATGGATGCCGATCGAATAGCGATCGAGATTGACCAGGCCGACGGCGTGTGGATAGAAGACTGCGCCGAGCTGAGCCGCTATCTGCAGGAGCAGGTGGGCGACGAACTGGGCGACTATGAGCTCGAGGTGGGCTCGGCGGGCATCGGACAGCCTTTCAAGGTGGAACAACAGTACCAGAACCACATCGGCGACGAGGTGGAGGTGCTACAGCAGGACGGCAAGAAGATTACCGGAGTGCTGAAGTCGGTGGAGGGCCGCCAGTTTGTGGTGACCGCCAAGGAGAAACAGGTGCCTGAAGGCAAGAAGCGACCCGTGCTTGTAGAAGTGGACAAGGAATACTCCATGGACGAAGTGAAATCGACAAAGTATGTATTGAATTTCAAATAGAGAACCCACCCCCAACCCCTCCCAAGGGAAGGGGAGTCTATATAGACATGTGGTAGTACTTATTCATACAAATATAAACAAAAAAGATAGCTTGGAACCCCCAACACTAACCAAGCGCCCCTCCCCTAGGGAGGGGGTGGGGGTGGGTACTATATGGCAACAAAGAAAGAGGCTAAAGGTCCCAGCATGTTTGAGACCTTTCAGGAGTTCAAGGAGACAAAGAACATTGACCGCACCACACTGGTGAGCGTGCTTGAGGAGAGCTTCCGCAACGTACTGGCCAAGATGTTTGGCTCTGACGAGAACTTCGACGTGATTGTGAATCCTGACAAAGGCGACTTCGAGATTCACCGCAACCGTGTGGTGGTAGAAGACAACAACGTGAAGGATGAAAACAAGGAGATATCGCTGACCGAGGCACAGAAGATTGAGCCCGACTATGAGGTGGGCGAAGAAGTGAGCGAGGAGGTCGATTTCCAGAAGTTTGGCCGCCGTGCCATCCTGAACCTGCGCCAGACACTGGCCAGCAAGATCCTGGAGCTCGACCACGATGCCCTCTACCAGAAGTACAAGGACAAGGTGGGCACCATCGTCAGCGGCGAGGTCTATCAGATGTGGAAGCGCGAAGTGCTCCTCATGGACGACGAGGGCAACGAGCTGCACCTGCCCAAGCAGGAACAGATTCCTGCCGACAGCTACCGCAAGGGCGAGACCATTCGCGCCATTGTGAAGGAGGTGCAGAACGAGAACAACAATCCGCGCATCATACTGAGCCGCACCAGCCCCGAGTTCCTCAAGCGACTGCTGGAGGCCGAGGTGCCCGAGATCAACGACGGCCTCATCGCCATTCGCCGCGTGGCCCGCATGCCAGGCGAGCGTGCCAAGGTGGCCGTTGAGAGCTTCGACGACCGCATCGACCCCGTAGGCGCATGCGTAGGTGTAAAAGGTTCACGCGTACACGGTATCGTGCGCGAGCTGCAGAACGAGAACATCGACGTGATCAACTTCTCCAACAACACCCAGCTCTTCATTCAGCGCGCCCTCTCACCTGCCAAGGTCACCAGCATCAAGCTCGACGAGGAGAACCACAAGGCTGAGGTCTATCTGCAGCCTGAGGAGGTGAGCCTGGCCATCGGTAAGGGCGGTATCAACATCAAGCTGGCCTCTATGCTGACAGAGCACACCATCGACGTGTTCCGCGTAGTAAGCGAAGCCGAGGCCGACGACGAGGACATCTACCTCGACGAGTTCAGCGACGAAATCGACCAGTGGGTCATCGACAGCATCAAGGCCATTGGGCTCGACACCGCCAAGGCCGTGCTCAACGCTCCGCGTGAGATGCTCATCGAGAAGGCCGACCTGGAGGAAGAGACCGTTGACCACTTGATTGAAGTGCTCAAGGCAGAATTCGAATAGGGAACCCACCCCCAGCCCCTCCCGAGGGAAGGGGAGTCTGAATGCAGACATAAAGGTGGAGTCAACACAGAAGATTAATGAAACAGCTTGGAACCCCCAGAACAAACCAAGCTCCCCTCTCCTCGGGAGGGGTTGGGGGTGGGTTACAATGGGAATAAGACTAAACAAAGTATTAACAGAACTGAACATAGGACTTCAAACGGCAGTTGATTTCCTAAAAAACAAGAAGAGCCTGGGCGACATTCGCGACGATGCCACCTCGAACACCAAGATCTCCGACAAACAGTATGAGGCCTTGGTCAACGAGTTCAGCACCGACAAAGCAGTGAAGACACAGGCAGCTAACCTCTTCCCCAAGAAAAAGGAAAAGAAGCCAGAGCCGGTCAAGACCGAGGAACAGAAACCACAGCGACAGCAGTTTACGCCACTCGGCAAGATAGACCTGGACAGTGTGGGCAAGCCAAAACCTGCCCAGCAGACCGCTGCTGCTCCTTCTGCCAAGAAAACGGAGTCTCACCATGAGCCGAAGGCTGCTGCCGAAAGCCCTCAGGCGAAAGTAGCGGCTGAGGAAAAGCCCATTGTCACGCCCGAGCCCCAAAAGACTGAGGCCCCCCAGGAAGTGACGGTTCAGGAGAAAGCTCCCGAAGTGAAGACGGTGGCTCAGACTGAGCCTGCACCCGTCAAGCCGAAAACGACCGAGGCAAAGAAAGCACCAGAGACAGAAGTTCAAAAAAGCACCAAGCCTGCTGAACAGCCCAAGGCCGAACAGCCACAACAAGTTCAAACGGAGGCGCAGAAGGCCAATGACGAGCCCGCCATCTATACACTGAAGAGCGAAGCCAAGCTGGCACCAAAGGTGAACGTACTGGGCAAGATAGACCTCGACAGCATCAACCAGAGCACCCGCCCGAAGAAAAAGTCGAAGGAGGAGAAGCGCAAGCAGCGTGAAGAGAAGGCAGCCCAGATGCACGGCGGAAACGCGCAGGGCGGCGAGAAGCGCAAGCGCGAGCGCATTCGTACCGACAAGATCGACATTGAGGCAGCTGCCAAGCAGCAAGGCCAGGGCGGTGGCAAGAACAAGAACAAAGGCAAGAACGGACGCCCTGACGAACAGCGCTCAAAGGACGGCTTCTACGATCAGCCAGCTCAGGGCGGCGGCAAGAAGAAGAACAAGAACCGCCAGCCAGTGAAGCCTGTTGAGGTGAGCGAAGAAGACGTAGCACGCCAGGTCAAGGAGACACTGGCCCGTCTCACCTCGAAGACCACCCAGAACAAGAAAGGTGCCAAATACCGCAAAGAGAAGCGCGACGCTGTGGCAGAGCGCATGCAGGAAGAGATGGCATCGCAGGCAGCCGAGAGCAAGGTGCTCAAGCTCACCGAGTTCGTCACCGTGAGCGAATTGGCCACCATGATGGATGTTCCCGTGGTGAAGGTCATCGGCACCTGTATGTCGGTAGGCATCATGGTCAGCATCAACCAGCGCCTGAACGCCGAGACCATCAACCTGGTGGCCGAGGAGTTCGGCTTTACCACAGAATACGTCTCTGCTGAAGTGCAGGAGGCCATCACCGAGGAGGTTGACGACGAGAGCGATCTGCTCACACGAGCTCCCATCGTGACCGTCATGGGTCACGTAGATCATGGTAAGACCTCACTGCTCGACTTCATCCGCAACACCAACGTGATTGCTGGTGAGGCAGGCGGCATCACCCAGCACATCGGTGCCTACAACGTGAAACTGAAGGACGGCCGACAGATCACCTTCCTCGACACTCCTGGTCACGAGGCGTTCACCGCCATGCGTGCCCGTGGTGCACAGGTCACCGATATAGCCATCATCATCATTGCTGCCGACGACTCCGTGATGCCCACCACGCGTGAGGCCATCGCCCATGCCCAGGCTGCCAATGTGCCAATGGTGTTTGCCATCAACAAGATTGACAAGCCCGGCGCCAACCCCGACAAGATTCGCGAGGACCTCGCCAACATGAACCTGCTCGTAGAGGAATGGGGCGGCAAGTACCAGTGTCAGGAGATTTCTGCCAAGAAAGGCGTAGGAGTCGATGAGCTCCTGGAGAAGGTGCTACTCGAAGCCGAGATGCTCGATCTGAAGGCCAACCCGAACCGCAAGGCCACAGGTAGCATCATCGAGTCATCGCTCGACAAGGGTCGCGGCTATGTGTCAACCGTGCTCGTCAGCAACGGTACACTGAAGGTAGGCGACGTGGTCATCGCAGGAACGGCTTGGGGTAAGATCAAGGCCATGTTCAACGAGCGCAACCAGCGCATCGAGGCTGCCGGACCAGCTGAGCCCGCCATCATCCTGGGTCTGAACGGAGCACCTACCGCTGGCGACTCGTTCCACGTGATGGAGACGGAGCAGGAGGCACGCGACATCGCTAACAAGCGCGTGCAGTTGCAGCGCGAACAGAGTCTGCGTACCACTACCAAGCTGGGACTCGACGAACTGTCGCACCGCATCGCACTGGGCGAGTTCCACGAACTGAACATCATTGTCAAGGGTGATACCGACGGCTCTATCGAGGCACTCTCCGACTCGTTCATCAAACTCTCTACCGAGAAAGTACAGGTGAACGTCATAGCAAAGGCTGTGGGCCAGATTTCAGAGAACGATGTCATGCTGGCAAGTGCCTCACAGGCCATCATCGTAGGCTTCCAGGTGCGTCCCTCTGGCGAGGCACGCCGATTGGCCGAACGTGAAGGCGTGGAGATCAACACCTACTCTATCATCTACGATGCCATCGACGAGGTGAAGAGCACCATGCAGGGCATGCTCGACAAGGTGAAGAAGGAAATCGTTTCGGGTATGATCGAGGTGAAGCAGGTGTTCAAGATTTCGAAGGTGGGTACCGTTGCCGGTGGTCTTGTCACCGAGGGTAAGGTGCACAATAAGGACAAGGCCCGCGTCATCCGCGACGGTATTGTGGTTCACACCGCCAACATCGATGCGCTCAAACGCTATAAGGACGATGCCAAGGAAGTGGCAACGGGTCTGGAGTGCGGTATCTCACTCGTCAACTTCAACGACATCCAGGTGGGCGACATGATTGAAACGTTCACCGAGATTGAAGTGGAACAGAAACTGTAACAGAACCAATATCTGGGGGGCGCAAAACGTCTCCCAGTTATTTTTTTAGATCATACCGATATTAAAAGGAACTTTTCTTGGCTGATTCAGGAAAAACGTTTATCTTTGTATATGGTTTGCCGACTATGACAGTTGTAGCACGATGACAGACAAACAGATAGAACAGTTACGCGAGGCAGTGGAACAAACGGCGGGATGCCGGATACAGACACACAAGGACTTTGTGTTTCTTTCAGATGCTATCTTTGAGCGAACCCATCAGACCGTTGGTGTGAACACGCTGAAACGCCTCTGGGGTCACCTCGAAGAAGGAGCCACCCCGCGACTTTCCACACTGAACATCCTTGCCCAGTACGCAGGCTTTGATGACTGGGAAACGTTTGTTGCCTCTTCCCGAAATTACCCCCCCCACCGCTTGAAGAGCAAAAAGCAGTCGCCTCCTCTCACGACGTAGCCCAAGCCCCTCAGCTTGAAGCCCCTACTTTTCAAGAGCCTGAGCAGCGCTCTTCTTTCAGAAAGTCTTTCCGTTTTTTGGCCTTTATTGCCCTGTTTGTCTCTGTCTTGAGCGGTGCCGGCTTCTATGTCCGTTCCGTTCGCCAGCAGGTTGCGCAATTACAGGACTCGCTTCAGTGTGTCCAGGAAAAGAAGTACATCTTGCATAGCGGACAGACTTTTACCGCCTACGATGACTATCTCTCCCTCTTTGGGCTGAAAGACGTGAAAGAATATCCCTATTTCCAGATTCATCCCCATCTTGGATGGCTTGTGCTGTGGGGGCCACAGTATCACCATCCCAACTGGCACAACGATGGCGACAGCGCACGACTCATGCCCACTATTACGGAACGATGGGCACCAGACAGCGCCACTCCAGAGCTTATTGCCATGCGAGGAAGTGAGTTGTTCTACAACGGTCGGCGCAACAACGACATCCGCCTGACCTTCATGAAGGGCCTTCGCCCCGACTCGCTCTTCACCTTCATTGGGGTCTACCGCTTCTCCATGTCCCAAAGCGACACCACCCACATCGTCTGGGAAAAGGTGGCCGACGAGTGCAACCTGCAGCACCTTGAACTGCTGGAACAACTGCGCAACTGAACTTTTCCGCTAATTGGGCGAAATGGAGGAAATAGAGTAAGGGGGTGCATCAAATCCTATGAGCGTTTCAGTTAAACACTAACAGCGTTTCATTGAAACGATGTCATCATTCCAGTGCAGAGGTGTCGTCATCTCACTGCGGAGATGTCATCATCTCACTGCGGAGGCGTCGCCATCTCACTGCAGAGATGTCGTCATTTCACTGCGGAGATGTCATCATTTCACTGCGGAGGTATCATAGGGATTGCAGAATACATGGCAGATGACAATCCTACGTCAGGCCTACCTCAGCTAAATTCCCCTTTGGGCTTTCGGCTTTTTATACTAAGAAACGCCAAATGGACGAAATGGATGGGAAATGGACGGAATGGACGAAGCACGACTGAAAGGAAAACGATAAATTTGCACATTATTAGTAAATTATTTAAATGCAAATCACAATTATGAGAACATTATTACGACTCAAGCGACTTCTTTCTGTCGCAGTTTTACTTTGCCTTTCCTCCCTGTCGTGGGCCTACGACTTCGAAAAGAATGGTATCTATTACAACATCAATTCGGATGGCAAGAGTGTTTCAGTGACTTATGTTAGCGGATATGTGACATATTCGGGAAAGGTTGTGATTCCGAGCATTGCCATCGATGACAAAGTGTCAAAGGGCTATAAGGTGACAGGTATTGGAGAATCAGCTTTCGCTGGCTGCACTGGCTTGAACTCCATCTCGATTCCCAACAGCGTGACAAGTATCGGAATTAGTGCTTTCGCTGGCTGCACTGGCTTAAAAGCTGTTTCTATTTCGGACTTAGAGTCTTGGTGTAACATAGCTTTTAGTGATGGGGCTTCAAACCCACTTTATTATGCCCATCATCTTATCCTGAATGGGGTAGAGATAATGGATTTGGTTATCCCAAACAGCGTAACAAGTATCGGAAGTAAAACTTTCGATGGCTGCTCTGGCTTAACCTCTGTCACTATACATAACAGCGTGACAAGTATCGGAAGTCGTGCTTTCGCTGGCTGCACAGGCTTAACCTCTGTCACTATACCTAACAGCGTGACGAGAATAGAATCCAGTGTTTTCAGTGGCTGCACAGGCTTAACCTCTGTCACTATACCTAACAGTGTGACGAGAATAGAATCCAGTGTTTTCTATAATTGCACAGGCTTAACCTCTGTCACTATACCTAACAGTGTGACGAGCATAGGTGTTGGCGCTTTCCAGAACTGCTCCCACCTGACCTCTATTACGATCCCTAACAGCGTGACGAGCATACAGTCTATGGCTTTTTATGGTTGCTCCCACCTGCAGACTGTCATTGTAGAAGTCGAAGATCCCCTTAAAATTTCGAAAGATGTGTTCACAAACTACGGGGCTTGGCTCATTGTTCCTAAAGGCTCCTTGTTTAAATACGATTTTGACGAATGCTGGGGATGTTTTTCCAAGATAACTGAAACAGGCACCTACTATATTAAGAATGTAGGAACAGGAAAGTATCTGGCGGCAGGTGCTGACTGGGGTACTCATGCTGTGGTCAATGATACCGGTCTTGACTTTTCAATCACACGCACTCTTTTTAAAAATGATGATGATACGTACATCAGGTACATACTCGATTCCCAAGTGTCGAATTGGGACGGAAATTACTACCTGAACGGCTCCTCTGAAGACGGGCCTTGGACTGACGGTAGCGAATTTAAATGGGATTTCGAATTTTTTACTGAAGATCGGTTCATGATTAGTTATAAATTCGAGAATGAGGAGGAAGCTATAGTCCACTTATACCTCTCGGTTGGTGAAGATGACAAGGTGACATATGTTTCATATAAATATGAAGATAACTATTGGATCGTGGTTCCTGCTGCAGACCGTGACGCTGCCAATTTGGCTACGCTCAATGCAGCGACAGCCGAAAATCCCGTTGATGCAACATTCCTCATTAAGGGTGCAAACTTCAACCGCAACGACCTGCGCAACAATGCCTGGGAGCGTACGAAGAGCGGTGGCAACGAAACCGTTGGCGGTCCTAACGCAAATCGCACTTCCTACGGATGCGAATATTGGAACAACACATTCGATATTCACCAGACCATTGAGAACCTGCCTGAGGGTGTCTATGAGTTCACCATTGCCGGCTACGGCACCAATGGTACGACCTATATCTATGCCAACGATACCGAGAAGGCCTTCGTGAACACGACGCGAGCCACCAACTTCGGTACGGCACTTGACAACATTGCCAATGGTGAGTACACTGGCAACACCACAGGCAAGGTAACCGTCTCTAAAGGAACACCATTGAAAATCGGCGTAAAGCGTACCTCACAGGTGGGTGAAGATTGGACTGTCTTTGACAATGCCCGTCTGACTTATTACGGTCCTTCTGCTGAAGCCGAAATTACTATTACTACCGACAACCAGACGATGACCTATGGCG
>JAEEPT010000167.1 GCA_016284895.1 Prevotella sp.
GGCCTGAATCATGGCGAGCTGTCGGGCCTGCGGATTGTCCTGGCTCTGCTCAGCTTTGACAAACGAGGCGCGAATGTTGGAGAACTCCAGTGCATCGATGTCGCCATCGTTGAAATGTATCTTCTGCGCACGCAGTCGCTTCTGGAGACGACGCGCCCCCGGCTTGAACGTAAACAGGGTGACGGTACCAGAGAAGAGCCCGCCGGCAATGGGGATGAAACGGCCCACCGTCTTGGTCAGTCCCTCCTTGGTGAGCTTGGCTCCCACCAGCTTTGCCACCTGCATGACCACCGGATAGATGGCAGCCTTGGTGAGCACGATACGGGGAAGACGGCCTACGGCTGAAGTAGCCAAGCCCTTGGCCAGTTCATTGATGCCCTGATCGGCCACTTTCACGCCCATCATGGAACCCATGAAGATGGTGAGCAGTTCGCTGGCATTCTCGCCCAGTTCGCCGTTCTCATCGCAGAAATCGGGGAATCCGTAGAGGTAGGCCAGCTTCTGTGAGAGCACCACCACGTGGTAGTAGTACTGCGTGAGGTCGCTTGGCAGGGTGGCAGCCATAGCCAGTCCTCCCGGCAGTCCGGCAATCGCCGAGCCAGTGGTGGCAAGGGCCGTATGACGGTTGATGCACTGTGTGGCTACCTGGTCTATCACTTTGTCGGTGGTGATGGTATAGGGGCGCACATTGACCAGCATATCGAGTCGCTGCTCGTTGCAATGGCCTTTCAGCGCCTTGCGCAGAAAAGTCTCGCGGTCAACCTTCACACCTGGCATTTTCAGCACTGCTGCCAGTATTTTGTTCCAAATCAGCGTTTCTTTTTCCATAAACTCAGTTCCTGTATTTCTTAATGATGCTGTATGCTGTGTATAGCCCCAGCTCGCCTGCTTTGCCCAAGTCGCGTACAGCAGCCTCGTTCTGCTTGATATTGATGGCACAGATGCCACGGTTATAGTAGGCCTCAGCCAGATTGGCGTCAATGGCAATGGCTCGGGTAAAGTCCTCAATAGCCTTCTGGTACTCCTGCTGCTGGGCATAGAGCGTACCGCGATTGTAGAGCAGATAGGCATTGTTCGGATCGAGTGCAAGAGCCCGATTGAAGTCGGCCATCACGTTGACATTCTTCAGAGCCACATTGACACCCTCGGAAGCCATGAAGTTGTTCATGCGCGACTGTGATACGGCTCTCAGCCAAAGGGCCGTCACGCTGGCAGTATCTTCCTGCAGATAAGTGGTGAGGTCGTTGACAGCCTCATCGAAATTCTGTATGGAAGTGTAGGCTACGGCACGCAAGAACACCACATCCATGATGCGCTGGAAATTGCGCAGCGAGCCTATGCTGTCAGACAATGCCTGAATGTAGTTGAAGTATTTCTCCGACTCGTCCTCGTCGAGTGCCGTCTGCTTATTATTGATATAAATAGTACGCGAATGTGAACGTTGGTTGAATGCCTCCACATGACGGTCGAAGGCTATATAGCTGGTACGCAGCTCATCGTTCATTGGCTCGAATGAGAGCGAGAAGAGCGGTTGCAGCTCCAGGTTGACCTTGCGGTTCTGCACACGTCCGCGATAGTCACTCTGATACTCATGCTCCATCTCCTGCGTGTCCTCAACCACCATCTGGTTGTATTTCTCAGGATCAACGTCGCTTCGTTTGCGCATCTGCTGACGGCTCAGGCGCGGCTGCTTGCCATAGAGATGCTTGTCGAGCCGGGCCTTGAACACGGTGAACTCGTCGTGCTCGGCTTGTTTGGTCATGCCCAGCTTACGGTAGCACGCGGCACGGTATTCCAGTCCGGTCCAGAAGTTGGGAAACTCGTTGATCACTTTCGTATAGTCGCGGATAGCTGCTTTCAGGTCGCCTGTCTTGTCGAGCAGTACGGCACGGTTGAAGAGTGCCATGAGGTTGTTGGGCTCCAGACCGAGCACGAAGTCGAAGTCGGTGATGGCCCGGTTGTCGTCGCCCACTTCGGAACGCAGCAGACCTCGGTTGTAGTGGCCCAGGAAGTTGTTGGGCTCTATCTCGAGTGCCTTGTCATAATCCGACATAGCCCCTCGCAGGTTATTCTGATTGCAACGTGCAAGTGCGCGGTTGATGTAGTTGTTGGCATGCTTCGGCAACAGATGGATGGCCTTATCGAGCATCTCCTCAGCATCTTTCCACTCTGAGCGTGACAGACTGATGATGCTGCGTGCGCTCCAGGCCTGTCCGTCGTAGGGATCTATCTCCACTGCCTTGTCGAGAGATTCGACAGCAGCCACAGTGTCCTTCTTCTGCATATAGACATCGGCCTGCATGAGATAGATGGTGGACTGTTTCTTCCATCGGGTGAGCATGGTGTCAATCTGTGCCAGGGCTGCATCGTAGTTCTCGTCGCGAATGTTGCAGAGCGCACGGTTGTGCCACAACCCGCGGTTCATGGGGTCGTACTTCAAGGCCATAGTATAGTCGCTGATGGCATCTTTGTACTTCTTCTGCTGAATGCGTGCTATGCCACGCAGCTCGTAGGCATTCACCACGTAGGGATTGCGTTTCAGGGCCTCACTACAATCAGCCTCGGCTCCAGCAAAGTCGTCGAGACTGTACTTCGCCACACCCCGAAAGAACCAGGGCTCATAGAGATAGGGCTTGGCAGAGATGGCCTGATTGAAGTACTGAATAGACAGCACGTAGTCCTCATAGTAGAGTGCTGAGCGCCCTATTGTGATAAGCCGGTCCACCTTATACTGGGCATGCAAGAAGAGGGGAAAGAACAGAAAGAACACCAATCCCAATCCCCTACCCGTCTGGAGGGGAGAATGAATCAACTGGAATCGGAACATTCTCATCTTTCTACGAAACAATAGTGATAGCAGAACTAAAAAGACTCCCCACCATGCAAGGGGGAGCTTTTACTTTCTCACGGGCTTGGTCTTGTAGCCGCAGCGATAGCGGCCCTGGGTGAGTGACTTCAGCTTGCTCTTGATGAGCTGGCGGCGCAGGGGCGATACACGATCGACAAACATCTTGCCGTCGAGATGGTCGAACTCGTGCTGCATGACGCGGGCCAGATAGCCCTCTATCCACTCGTCGTGGGCCTGCATCTCTTCGTCAAGCCACTGCACACGGATGCGCGTAGGGCGCGTCACCTTCTCATGGATGGCGGGCAGCGAGAGACAGCCTTCTTCCATGCTGTCGGTCTTGCTCTCGTCGTATTCAACAATATGGGGATTGATGAAGGCATGACGGAAGCCTTTATACTCAGGCATGTCGTCGCTGAGCACGTCAAGGTCGATGACCACGATGCGCACCGAGCGCCCTACCTGTGGTGCAGCCAGGCCTATGCCCTCAGACTGGTCGAGCGTTTCATACATGTCGGCAATGAACTGCTCCAGCTCGGGATAGTCGGCAGGTATGTCTTCAGCCACTTTTCTCAGAACGGGCTGACCATATATATAAATAGGTAGAATCATAAATTCAAAAACGTATTAACGATATAAAGGAACAACGCTTTGTGCCCCTCACAAATGACGTGAGCGCATATAGTCTTCAAGCAGAATTGTTGCACTGATCTCATCGACCAATGCTTTGTTCTGGCGCTCCTTCTTTCGAAGCCCTCCGTCGAGCATGGCGCGATGAGCCAGTGTCGAGGTGAAGCGCTCGTCGTAATATTCAATGGGGATGGAAGGAACAGCTTTGCGCCAACGGTTCACGAACTGCTGAACGCGGGCAAGATTCTCGCTCGGACTACCATCCAACTGTCGCGGTTCGCCTATTACAATCAGTTCTACTGTCTCGCGAGCCACGTATGACTGGAGCCAGTCGAATAGTTCCGATGTAGAAACAGTCGCCAATCCGCTGGCAATAATTCGCAACGGATCGGTGACTGCCAGTCCTGTTCGCTTACGGCCGTAGTCTATAGATAGGATGCGGGCCAATGCGATATTATTTTACACTGTAAAGCAACCAAGCGTCAGGATAAGAGTTACGGAGCTGGTCGCGGCTCTGTACGGCAGAAGCCTTATCGTCGAAGGTAGAAGCAATCACACGGTACATGTTGCGGTCATCGTTCTTCACAATCTGTGCTGAATAGCCTGCGCTCTTCAGGCGCTGCTGCAAGCCTTCGGCATTGGCAATCACCGAGAAGGAGCCAACGACTACGCTGAAGTTGCGAATACCTTCACCATTGACCATCGACACGCGCTCCTCGCGCACAGTCACATTATCTACGTTATCCACTACTTTTGTCTCAGCCACAGGACGAGTCTGAACCGGAGTCACAACGGGAATCTCGGTTTCCTCAGCTGCCTGATAGGCATTCTCAGCTGCCTTGGCTTTCTCGTAGGCCTGCTTGTAAGCACTCTCTTTCGACTTGCATCCTGTAAACACCATAGCCAGGCAAAGACCTGCGCATAATACCATGTACTTCTTCATAATTCTATTTTTATTTTTAAGATAATAACAATTTCTGTGTCCTTATTCAATAATTTGTGGCGAAAGTACAAAATATCGCGCAATAATCGGTACTGAGAGCGCATAAACTTTGTTAATTTGCCAAAATAGAGCCATTTTAACAAAAAATGACAGCCATTTCTGCATCAGATATCAGATTTTTTCGTATATTTGCCCTATCTATTAAACGAACTTGAAGTTTAACTTATTAAAAAACTATCGATTATGAAAAGTTTAGGTTACATTGGCGCATTTCTTGGCGGTGCAATCGCCGGCGCTGCACTGGGCGTACTGATGGCTCCTGAAAAGGGAAGCGAGACACGTGTGAAGATTACTGATGCCGTAGAGGACTTCCTTAAGAAGCACAACATCAAGCTGAATCGCAAGGAAGTAGGCGACCTGGTGGATGACATTCAGGACGCTGCTGAGTAGTCAATTAAGAACTGAGAGCAATGCTGTCGAGCGATAAGAATGTAGAGACCATAGCGCAGCTCATTGAGGTGCTCAAGCACTATCTGGAGCTGGAAGGCGAGTATGCCAAGCTCACACTCATCGACAAGGTGGTGCGGTTGGGTACGGCCATTGCCCTGGCTATCCTTTTCATCATTTTGGCAGTGGCTGTGCTCACGTTCTTCTGGATTGGCATAGCCTTCTGGCTGTCGCACGCCATCGGACTGACCGCCGCTTTCCTTTCTATCTCGGCAGCCCATCTTGCCCTATTGCTACTTTTCTATATGTTCCGCAAGTCTTGGATCGAGCGACCGCTCGTTCGGTTCCTGGCAAGCCTTTTACTGAGCTAAATGCCTATGCCTACCACACAGATTGATACCTATAACACGCTCGAAGAGATTCAGATGCGCAGAGATCAGCTGACTGAATCAATAGAGCAAGACAAGGTGCTGATTGGCAACCTA
Source organism: Prevotella sp. (assembly GCA_016284895.1). Lineage (GTDB taxonomy): Bacteria > Bacteroidota > Bacteroidia > Bacteroidales > Bacteroidaceae > Prevotella. The sequence goes on from JAEEPT010000167.1 coordinate 5,351, forward strand.
TGGGATGAACTGTTCACGAAGCGCGAAGACGCCACTAAAGGTGAGCTCATAGCCTCAATAGTCACTAAGAGCATCACGGCTATCGATGCCTTTCTGATGGTGCGCAAACTGATAAACAACTATGGCCACGTGCTCAGTTTCCTGGGCTTAGGCTCGAAAAGGAAGAAGAAGAAAAAGTAGCCCGCAACAGGGCAAGCCGAGAATGACGAATGAGGGTGCATCAATGATTGATGCATCCTCATTCTTTTTTCGCGCCTCGCACCTCGAAAAAAATCAGTCCATTTCCAATCGCTGCCCGTCGAAGGCCAGTTCCACTCCCTCGGGCAGTTTTCTGTTCACTTCCTCATGCAGTCCTACATCGTGGCACAGGTGCGTGAGCAGTGTGCGCCGTGCTCCCACCCTTCTGGCAAAGGCCACAGCGTCGTCAACAAGCTGATGTGAGTGGTGGTCGGGGGCAAAGCGTAGGGCATTCACCACGAGCACCTCTGTTCCCTCGAGCAGTGCAGCCTGGTCATCGCTGATGGTTTTCATGTCGGTGATGTAGGCAAAGCGCCCGAAGCGATAGCCCAATATGGGCAGTTTTCCGTGCATCACCTCGAACGGCAGCACAGGGATGTCGCCTATCTGAAAAGGCGCGCCGGCATGTATCTCGTGCAGCCCGATGGCTGGCACTCCGGGATAGCGGTGCTCGGCAAAGCAGTAAGGCAGCATCTCGAGCATGCCCTTGCGGGCTATGGGGTCGGCATAGACGTTGATTTCGCCAAACTGACAGTAGGGTCGTATGTCATCCATACCCCCTACGTGGTCGTAGTGGGCGTGGGTGATGAGGATACCGTCGATGCGACGAAACGGCATGGGCAGTATCTGCTCACGGAAGTCGGGACCGATGTCAACCAGCAGGCGCGTGCTGTCGGTCTCCACCAGGATGGAGCAGCGCAGTCGTCTGTCACGGGCATCGGTGCTGCGGCACACCTTGCACTGGCAGCCTATCACTGGCACACCGCACGATGTACCGGTTCCGAGAAAAGTGATTTTCATATTGCGAGATAGTCCTTTCTGTTTAGATGATGTTCACCTCTGGCACAATGGCGATGCCGAACTTCGCCAGCACATCGCTGCGGATGGCGTCGCACAGCGCCACTATCTCCTGTCCTGTGGCTCCGCCTCGATTCACGAGCACCAGTGCCTGTTTGCTGTGCACGCCGGCACGTCCCAAGCTCTTCCCCTTCCATCCGCACTGATCAATGAGCCAGCCTGCAGGAATCTTCTCGTGCTGCTGGTCAACGGCATAATGGGGCATCTGCGGATAGCGAGCCAGCAGCTCCTCGAACTGCTCACGGCTCACCACGGGGTTCATGAAGAAACTGCCAGCATTGCCCTCCACCTTGGGGTCGGGCAGTTTCTCGCGGCGTATGGCAATGATCACCTCACGCAACTGTGCCGCCGTGGGCATGTCGATGCCACGACGCAAGAGCTCAGCACGTATGTTGCCGTAGTCCAGTCGGGGTGTGAACTCTTTCGAGAGGCGATACACCACATGGGTGATGAGGTAGCGGTTTTTCCATTCTTTCTTGAACGAGCTGCTCCTATAGCCATATTTGCAGTCCTCTACAGGAATCTGCACTTGCTCTCCAGAAGGAATGCCCACCGCTTCCACGCACTCTATCAGCTCGCCCACCTCGGTGCCGTAGGCTCCTATGTTCTGCACAGCCGAAGCGCCCACGTCGCCAGGGATGAGCGACAGGTTCTCGGCTCCGTGCCAACCGTGGTTCACGAAGCGCTCCACCATCTGGTCCCACTCCTCGCCGCTGCCCACACGCACCAGCACGTGGTCGTCGTTCTCGCCTGTCAACTCATAGCCCTTGATGGCTGAGCGCACCACCGTTCCTTCGTAGTCGTGAGTGAGCAGCAGATTGCTGCCCCCTCCCACGATGAGGAAGGGTTCTGCCAGTGTCTTGGCCACAGTAGCAGCCTCCTCGTCGGAGTCGAACGCTATGAAGCGGCTGCAACGGGCATCCATCCCGAAGGTGTTATGGGATAGCAGACTATGGTTACGACAGTCTTTCATGGGTCAGGTGATGAGTTTGGTGAGAATCCAGTGGCCCTTGCGCAGATGGAAAGTGAGCTCCACCTCCAGTCCGTTGGCTATGCCGCGCAGCAGCATGATCTTATGGGTCGAGGCAGGATCTTGCCGTCCGTACACTATATTATAAATAATGTGTTGAGGCAATTCAGGACGGAACGCCTCCCAGAAGTCGGGGGTGATCATGCCCTCTATCGTCGAGAAGTCATCGTCGGGATCAGGGCCGGAGAAGATGATTTGCTGAGCCAGGCTGGCATGTTGGAATGCCGAGTCGGTGGCAAACTGCTGATAGAACTTCAGGAACTGGGCATTGGCATTGCGCTGCAGGGGCATGCGCCTCACCTCGTGCAGCATCCAGCGACC
>JAEEPT010000168.1 GCA_016284895.1 Prevotella sp.
GTTCTTGAACCTTTGCGGGGTTGACACCGACAATCTCCCCATTGTCCTTCGCTCCTAATACGACATGACCACCTCTGCGGTTCAGAAATGCACAGATAGACTCATAGACCTTTCGAGCCAAGCTATCCTTAGATTCCTTGAACTCAATCTCTGTACCCTCTTTCTGGGCTATGATTGTCTTTAGCTTATCTGGAGTCATTACTATAAAACGATATCTGAGTGCAAATATACGACTTTTTCTACAAAAATAGTATGAAAGATATCTAAATGTTATATCATTTAGACAAACAAAACCATTATTTTAACATTTAACAAGACATCCGATGCCCCCACAGAGATCATAAAACTTCAACGGGACAAAAGATAAATAATCTCTTATCCCGTTGATAATCATACTATTAGAATTTCCTAAAGTCTAATACTCATCCTCATTGAACAGAAAATCTTCCTTGGTAGGATAGTCGGGCCAGATCTCTTCGATGCTTTCATAGATGTCGCCCTCATCCTCGATTTCCTGCAAGTTCTCCAACACTTCGAGCGGTGCGCCCGAACGGATGGCATAGTCTATGAGTTCCTCCTTGGTTGCGGGCCAGGGAGCGTCTTCCAATTTTGATGCTAATTCAAGTGTCCAATACATAGTCTTGTAGTTTTATTAAAGTTGTCGATGTTTTTAGGCCGCAAAAGTAATCATTATTTTTCTATTTACAAGCATTTTGCCATATTATTTCATCGACATTACTGTTAAAATTTATTTTCTTTGCCAAAACGAACAGATAATCACTCAATCGGTTGACGTATTGCTGCATCTCTTCGCCCACGGTAGCGACCTCAGCCAGCGCGGCAATCCGACGCTCAGCACGGCGGCACACCGTGCGGGCTACATGGCACTGGGCGGCCGCCTGACAACCGCCTGGAAGCACGAAGCCCTGCCGTTCGGGCAGAAAAGCCATGATTTCATCGACCTTTGACTCCAAGAAGGCTATCTCGCCCTCAGCCAGATGGGCAGAAGGATAGAGCGGTGTGCGACTCTGGTCGGTGGCCAGATGGGTGCACACATTGAAGAGATTGTTCTGCACACGGATGATGCTATCGCGGTCTTCTCCCTCGGGCAGCATCGAGGCCAGCAGTCCCAAGTGGGAACTGAGTTCATCGACGGTGCCATAGGCTTCGAGCCGCACGTCCGACTTCTTGATTCGCACGCCACCCACGAGGCTGGTCATTCCCTTGTCGCCCGTTCGGGTATAGACTTTAGTAATTGCTTTCATATTGGTTAGAAGTTAATGATATAGTGCTGCTTGGTGCGCTTGGGGTCGAAGAGGGCGATGCCGCAATAATAGAGGTCAAAGCAGACGGTCACACGCGGGTGAGCCATGATCTGCTGCCATAGCGACTTGTGGCGATAGAGGCCGTCGAGCACCAGCAATGTGCAGCTGTCGGCTGACGAGAGCACCTGTTCGGCCTCTTCAGGGGTCTGCACGATGGCAAGGGTTGTGTCACCGCTAATGCTGTCGGAGAGTGCCACCTTCTTGCATCCCGCCTTCACGTAGGCTCGGTAGCAGGCAGGCACGAAAGCCTGCACGGGCTGACACCAGTTGGCCAATCGGAAATAGAGAAGCCCTAACCGCCTGACGAGCCAGCCATCGCCCTGCCCCACCTCATCATACTGATAGTAAGGCATACGCTCGTTGATGACGGAGCACACGAAGGCATAGTCCGTAGGCGACTGCACCCCAAAGCCTCGGCAGTGGGTGATGCGGCTCAGCCAAACGAAGATGTGCGTCAGTCTATTCCCCATATCTTTTACTTCCCCCCAAGGGGGATTATTGATTGCTGATGATGATCTATTTCGCAATGCCCATCTCGCGGAGCAAGCGGTCAGCATGGCCCCAGCGATCCATCATAAAGAGCACGAAGCGGATATCGACGCCGATGCAGCGTGCCAGCTTCGAATCGAAGAAGATGTCGCTCGAGAGCGAGTCCCAGTTGCCATCGAAAGCCAGACCGATGAGTCGGTTCTGACCGTCGAACATCGGCGAACCGCTATTGCCGCCCGTGATATCGTTGGTGGTGAGGAAGCAGAGCTGCATCTTGCCCGTCTTCGGGTCGGTATATGGTGCATAGCTCTTGGCACTGAACAGTTCCTTCATCACAGGCTCCACGCGGTAGTCCTCCACCTTGTCGCCCGTGAGCATCTTGCGGTGCAGGCTGGGAGCATCGGTATAGTAGCCCGAGGGCTTGCCGCCAAGTGTGTATTCCTTCACCTGTCCGTAAGAGAGTCGCATTGTGAAGTTGGCATCGCTGTAGTGGGGCAGGTCCTGCTCCATGCGCAACTTGGCAGCACAGAGCAGCCGCTCCTGTTCCTCGATGTCGCTGTCAACCTTCTTGAACTCAGCCTTCAGGTCGGTATATATTTTGAACAACTGCTGTCCGAACTGCATGCCCATGTCTTTCTTTGCCCATCTCTTTGCGGTGTAGAGCTTTTTGTCGTTCTTCATGAGGCGCGATTTGTACAGCTGGTCAACAAACTTCTGGTAGTCGCCGCCAAACTGTGTGTAGATGGTCTGGTAGAACTTGGGAATGTATTTCTCGTCACTCATGTGCTCGCGGTAGTTTTTCAGCATCACGGCCAGAATCTCGCGGTCGGTGGCCAGGTCGAAGGTCTCGCTGTTGTCCTTGAACTCTACATATTTCTTGCCTTTCTTGTCGGTCGATTTGCTGCGCTGGGCGCTGATGGCACGCTTGGCCAGTTCGTCGTTGCGGGCGAACGACTCAGCCCAGTACATGAGTGTCTTGCTCAGTTGCAGGCGCTGTTGGTACAGGCGCTGCATCTTCTCGAAGTCGAGCTGTCCCTTGTAGTGTCCGGTAGAGTCCATCCACTGCTGCAGCTGCGCCTCGAACTGCTGTTTCTGGCTGATGAGCCCGATGGAGTCGATGCACTTGTTCATGCCGATGGAGTTCTTCCAGTAGTTGCTGGACTGTGCGTACTTAGAGTCGTACTTGATGCGCACGGCCTCTGAGGCATCCATGTGGCGCTTCATCACCTCCTGCTTCACGCCGCGCACCTGTGCACGGATGGCATTCTCGGCATAGCGCTCCTCAATGCCATAGCTGGAAAGGTAGCGGCTGGTAGAGCCGGGGTAGCCCATCGTCATCGAGAAGGAACCCTCCTGATAGCCGTCCATCGACACGCGAGCCCAGTGCTGCGGATGGTAGGGTACGTTGTCCTTGGAGTAGGCAGCCGGACCGTTGGTCTTCGGGTCGGCATAGATGCGGAACACCGAGAAGTCGCACGTCTGGCGCGGCCACATCCAGTTGTCGGTCTCGCCGCCGAACTTACCCATCGACTTGGGTATGGCGAACACCAGGCGCAGGTCGGTGAAGTCGCGATAGGTGGTGGCATAGTAGCTGTTGCCCTCATAGAAGGGCTTCAACTCCAGTCTGAGGGTCGAGTCCTTCTGCTTCACGTCCTTCGACCAGGCGTTCTCCAATGAGTCCAGATAGTTCTCGCGCTGGCTTGCCGACATTTTGCTGAAGGCCTCTGTCACCACCTCGCTGGTCACGTCCTTCTGCTCCACCATGAAGCTTACGAACATATTCTTGTTGGGCAGTTCCTCTTCATACGACTGAGCGCAGAAGCCGTTCAGCATGTAGTCGTGCTCTACGGTAGAGTGGGAGCGTATAGCCTCGAAACCGCAGTGGTGGTTCGTAAACACCAGTCCGTCGGGGCTGACCACTACGCCCGAGCAGTAGCCTGAGAAGTTCACCACAGCCTTCATGATGGCATCGTCGGCCTGATACAGTTTATCGTAGGGCAGCTGGTAGCCCTCTGTCTTCATGGTCTCATACACCGCCTGTGGCAGGTTGTAGAGTGTCCACATGCCCTCATCGGCCTTCATGGGTTGCAGTGAGGCCAGTGTGAGCAGTAAAAAGAAAAATTTCTTCATGATTATTTTTTTTCGCTTTTTTGTAATGAAAAATGCTAAACTATAATTTGCGGATGCAAAGGTAACGAAAAATTTGGAGAAAAACAGAACTTTTGTAATTTTGCAGGCGAGAAATGGAACATCAGCGGCGAATCATACACATCGACATGGATCAGTTCTTTGCTGCCGTGGAGCAGCGCGACCATCCTGAACTGCGCGGACTGCCCATTGCCGTGGGTTACGACGCACAGCGAGGCGTGGTCTCTACGGCCAGCTACGAGGCGCGTCGCTTTGGCGTTCATTCGGCACAGAGCATCCAGGTGGCCAAGCGACTATGTCCGCAGCTCATCATCGTCAATCCGCGTTTTCAGGCCTATAAGGAAGTGTCGGAACAGATTCGCGCCATCATGCACGACTATACTGACCTGATAGAACCTATCTCGCTCGATGAGGCATTTCTCGACGTGACCGACAACAAGAAAGGCATCGCACTGGCCGTTGACATAGCCCGCGAAATCAAGCAGCAAATTCTTCAGACCACTGGGCTCACCGCCTCGGCTGGCGTGAGCTATTGCAAGTTCCTGGCCAAGATAGCCAGCGACTGGCGCAAGCCCAACGGACTGACCGTGGTGCATCCCGACCGCGCCCAGCAGTTCATCGACCAGCTGCATGTGGATCGCATCTGGGGCGTGGGGCGTAAGACCGCTGAACACATGCACCGCATGGGCATCTTCACCGGCTACGACCTGCGACAGGTGTCGAAGACGCATCTGATGGAGGAGTTTGGCAAGATGGGCAGCGTGTTCTACGACTTTGCGCGTGGCATTGACCAGCGCCCCGTCATCTCCCATTGGGAGCGTAAGTCGGTGAGCTGCGAGCACACCTTTGCCAGCGACATTTTCCGCCCATCGGCAGTCACCGTGGAGCTCTATCACACGGTGCTCGAGCTGATACGTCGCATTGAGAAGAGCGGGTTCGAGGGTCGAACGCTCACGCTGAAGGTCAAGTTCAGCGACTTCCAGCAGATTACCCGTAGTTTGACCGCCGACCGCGTGCTCTCGACCAAAGACGACATTCTGCCCCTGGCCAAGCAGTTGCTGCACGGGGTAGAGTTCTCCAGTGAGCACCCCATCCGGCTCATGGGACTGGGGGTGAGCCACTCGGCTGCCGATGATGCCAGCGAGGATGATGCCGCGACAGAATCGGCCTTTCAGGAACTGGAACTGCCTTTCGAACCCTGGCCCGACGAGGCATGAAAGTGCAAAAAAGTCATAAAGTTGCTTATATGGTGATGCTGATTTGTGGTCTTATTAATAAATATGTTGTATTTTTGTAACCAAATAACTAATATTTATACAAGAATATGAAAAAATCTTTTCTGTTATTGTTCTTTCTGAACTTCCTGACTGCCAACATGTGGGCTGGTCCCGTCACTGAGGAGCAGGCTCTGAAACAAGCTCGTCTATTTCTGCAGACCAAGCGTCCGCAGGTGGCCGACATGCCACTGCAACTGGCCGCTCAGCCACGTCAGCCGATGGTGGCCCGGCAGCGTGCCGCGCAACAACCGTTCTATGTGTTCAACGTAGGACAGAACGAGGGCTTCGTCATGGTGAGCGGCGACGATCGCACCCCAGCCATCCTGGGCTATGGTGAGAATGGCAACATGGACATGAGCCAGTTGCCCGACAATCTGCGCTACTGGCTGGAGGAGTATGAGCGCCAGATAGCTCAGCTGGACCATGTCCAGGCAGCTCCCGTGTCGCACGTACAGCGTGCTTCCATTGCTCCTATGATTACCACTTACTGGGGACAGGACGCACCTTACAACAACCTGTGCCCCATCGACACTGAGACCCAGAAGCGCTCGGTCACAGGCTGTCTGGCTACGGCTATGGCACAGGTCATGTACTTTCACAAGTATCCCGCTGCCACTACCATCACCATTCCGGCTTATCGCACCGCCACGCTGAATATGTTGGTGCCTGCTATTGAGCCTACCACCATCGACTGGGACAACATGCTTCCCCGTTACACCTCTGCTTCTACTGATGTGCAGAAGACGGCTGTAGCCAAGCTGATGCAGATGTGTGGCAGTGCAGCGAGGATGGACTATAGCAGTGGAAGCAGCGGTGCCGCTACCAGCGGACTGCTCAATGCACTCTACACTTATTTCGGCTACGACGAATACCTGCGTGCAGTCAGTCGCAGCGACTATACCATTGGCGAGTGGAACGACATGATCTATGCCGAGCTGGCGGCCAACCGCCCCGTGCTCTATGCTGGCTTCTCCTTGGGTGGCGGTCACCAGTTTGTCATCGATGGCTATAGCGACAACGACCTGTTCCACGTGAACTGGGGCTGGGACGGCTATTTCCAGGACACCTACTTCCTGCTCTCCATCCTGAATCCCGGGTCAAACAGCGGAACAGGAGCCAGTACCACGGCCGATGGCTACAGCATTTGGCAGGAAGCCATGCTGGGTGTGCAGCCTCCTACCGGACAGCGCGCCATCACTGAGGTGTTGCAGACCTATCGACTCTATGTCTATGGCAAGTCGAGCGGCGGCGACAAGGTGTTGCAGCGACAGGCTGACGGTACTTTCTCTACAACGCTCAACTCTGTGCAGACGTCGAACCACATGTCGGCAGTCACCTTGGAGTCGGCCTACGGACTGTTCGATACCAACAATCAGCTGATTGGCATCCACTCATTGGGACAGAGGACAATACCCGCCAACTCATATTTCAATTTGAATGCCAACGTACAGTTAGGCAAGAACGTGCCCGACGGTACCTATATCATCAAGGCTATGCACCGTGTGCCGGGCGACACTGAGTGGCAAGTTAACGGCAACTCCTATTCGCAGCACATCGGGGTGACACTGGCAGGCAGTAGCGCTACGCTCACATCGCCCTATTCCGACCTTGTCTTCTCGTTCGACGTGCTTACCGACCGTCCGGTCGTGGGCAAGGCCTATCGCATGAGCGTCAATATTGCCAATCACGGAACACCCTACCATAACGTATGTTTCTTCGCTGTCGATGGCACACCCGTGAGTGGAATGCACTACGAGGCGGAACCCGGCAAGGATGCACACCTGGAGTTCTCGTTCATTCCCAAGAGCTACGGCACCTATAAGATTTCTGCTATGGCTAACAGCAACAATAGCTTCTATAGTCTGGCTGATACCACAGTGGTCATTGAAGACCAGAGCCTGTTCACCGAGAACGGCATCTACTATCACATCACGTCGGATGAAGCGTTACGGGTCGAGGTGACTAACAAGAATGCGCCCACCGATGCCTATCAGGGTAGCGTGACCATTCCCGCTACGGTCACCCATGAGGGCATCACCTATACAGTGTCGAACGTGGCAGCTTCAGCCTTCCTGAATCGTACAAGTCTCACCGAGATTAAGGTGGGCGACAACGTGACTGCCATCGGACAGAAAGCCTTCTATGGTTGTACAGCCCTGACAACCGTGAGCCTGGGCAGTCAGGTGAGCTCCATCGGTACCAATGCTTTCCAGAACTGTAGCGCCATCACAACCGTCAAGGTGGACGATGTGGCCACCTGGTGTCGCATCAACTTTGAAAACCAGTTCAGCAATCCGCTCTATAGTACCAACCGCTACTCGCGTCACCTCTATGTGGGCAATCAGGAACTGAGTGGGCGCGTGGTCTATCCGGAAGGTGTCACGGCTACGGGCTTCCTGGCCTTCTACGACTGTGCCGGCATCACTGAGGTAGTACTGCCGCAGAGCCTGACACTCATTGATCGCCACACCTTCTCGGGATGCAAGAACCTCATCACCATCAACATTCCCAATGGACTGACTGAATTGGGACACTCGGCTTTCATCAATT
>JAEEPT010000169.1 GCA_016284895.1 Prevotella sp.
AGAATGATTTCACGAAGCAGTGCATCACCGGTTCTGTACACGGCAGTGGTGAGAACGGTTATGTGTATGATGATACCAAGGTGACGCTGTACAAGGGTCTCATAGGCCACTCGCTCTATGGCGCCGGTAAGGGTAATGGTACATACAAGATGAACATAGATGTTCTTGTTGGCGAAGGTACGACGGAACATGATATCTACGGCCTGCTGTCAGGCAGGGTGCTGGGTAATACCTACGTCACCATGTACGACGGCCATGTGCTGCGTAATGTCTATGGCGGTGGCAACATGGGCTCTGTGGGTAAGGGCAACTATGCTGGTGGTGCTGACGACTACTATCCTACGGGCTATGGCGAGAAGATTGAAGGAAACCTGTGGACAAGCTCAGAAACGGGCGACGATGCATGGCAATTCCTCAATAGCGGTAAGACCTTCGTAAACGTATTTGGCGGCACCGTAGGCTACATTGCAGCCGACCCGACGAAGAGCATGAAGAACAATCTGCCTTACGGCAATGTCATCGGCGGCAGTGCCGGTGAAGCTGCTCCAAACATCTCTGAGATGCCGCGTTACCTGTACAGTCCCGCATTCTTCTCCGGCTATGTCAATGAGACAGATGTGAACATCGGTGGATATAAGTGCACGGAGGCCTATTCAACGGCCTATTCCACCTATAACGAAGGCGATAGCATTACTGCCGAACAGTTTGCCGCCATGACTGATCACAAGGGAAACTGGGAGCAGCTGGAAGGTCCTACCATCCTCGCCTCTGTCTATGGCGGTGGTCAGGACGGACACGTTCGCCGCAGGACCCATGTGACCATTGGTAGCGGAACGATTGGCATTCCCTATGACGAAGCAAACAAATCGCGCTTGCAGACTGACAACATCAACAATCCGCAGTGGCTCTATCGTGGTAATGTCTATGGTGCAGGATCGGGTATCACTAAGTATGCGTACGATTTCAACGGCAATGGGAAGACCCATAACGAAAGTGGAGAATCGGAAGTGGTGACCTATCAGGGAAAGCAGACGAAGGAGGAAGACTACAGCACCTCAGCCGGTTCGGTGGCTCACTTCACGACGGTCGATGTGCTGGGCGGCACCATCTACCGTAATGTGCTGGGTGGTGGCTCGCTCGCTTCGGTAGGACCTCCAAAGATTGATCAGCCCGACTATGCAGTTATCAAGACGGATACTCCTTCTGAGTGGGGTCAACAATCGCTGAATCAGGTGACTATCGGTGGCCTTATAAAGTCCGACAACTCGGCGGTTCAGGTCAAGATAGGCGAAGTCAAGGGTGTAGCTGCCGGCTATGGTGGTCACGTCTTCGGTGGCAGCCGTGGCGATGAGTCGCTGGGCAGTGACTTCGGTTCTTCCATCTGGACGAAGGTGACCATCAAGAATGGTGCCATCATCCATGGCGACGTGTTCGGTGGTGGTAATGCCGGTCAGGTGATGAAGGACACCGATGTGAAGATAGGTGAGTGAGGTGAGTATATGAAACATGACGAATAGCTGAAATAACTTAATGACAACCAGAGAGAGAATCATTTCGAGCTGCTCAGGAACGAAGAAAATCACGGAACAGCCATCGAACTACGACCATCTGGAAGAGATGTCGGTGGGCGAGCTGCTCTATCATATCAACGATGAAGATGCACTTGTGGCCAAGGCCGTGAGGCGCGCCATTCCACAGATAGAGTCGTTTGTAGAAGCTGTGGAGGAGCGCATGAATCATGGCGGAAGGCTCTTCTATGTAGGTGCAGGCACCAGCGGAAGGCTGGGGGTGCTCGACGCAAGCGAACTGCCACCCACCTTCGGCGTGTCGGACAGTCGCGTGATAGGTGTCATAGCCGGTGGCGACGATGCCTTGCGACATGCTGTAGAGAAGGCTGAGGACATCGTAGAGCGAGGCTGGCAGGACATGCAGGCCTATCATCCCACCGAACTTGACACTGTGCTGGGCATTGCAGCATCGGGCACTACACCCTACGTGGTGGGTACGCTCCGACTGGCACGGCTCAACGGGTTGCTCACGGGCTGCATCACCAGCAACCCTGGCACACCACTGGCTGACATAGCCGACCATGCCATCGAGACCATCGTGGGGCCTGAGTTCGTAACGGGATCGAGCCGCATGAAGAGTGGCACGGCACAGAAGATGGTGCTGAACATGATCTCCACCACACTCATGATTCGCATGGGAAGGGTGCAGGGCAACCGCATGGTGAACATGCAGCTCACCAATGCCAAGCTCGTGAACCGAGGCACCTGCATGCTGCAAGAGCTGTTGGGACTGAACTATGATGAAGCACGACGCCGCCTACTTGAAGCAGGCAGCGTCGATGCAGTTCTTAAAAAGGGTAGGGTATAATAAGATAGTCGTTATATCCTCGCGTTAAATAGCGGAAATATGAATGAGCGCTTCCTTGCTGCGTTTCTTCTGCTCAATGCTGATGTGGTAGCGCTGACCGTTGATGAGGGTCTCGCCCTCAATGCTGTTGGCAGAGTGTGAGGTGAACGACTGTACTCCTATCTGGTAGAAATTCTTCTTGTCCTTTCCGTGGTTCACGTAGAAGTCGTTGATCTCGAGCTTCACTGGCTTCTCTGAGTTGAACAGTTCGCCGCGCAGGTAGAGCGTGAGCTTGCCGCTCAGCGCATAGTGAAGCCTGTCAGAACACTGCTGTTTAGCCACCTGGTTCTCGTCAAGCTGTGCATTCCACCAGTTGCCCGTGCGGAAGCTGTTCTTGTGTCCTGCCTCAATCTCGAAGCAGCCGTTTTCGTCAACCTCCAGCTCAAGTCCTTTCTTCAGTTTGCCGTCGGTGTCCTGTCGGGGCGTGACGTAGCCGTCTTCTATCTCGAACCATCCGTATTTGCCCTCAGGACCTTGCGCCAGTTCGCATCCCTTGATGCTCATCTTGATCTTATCGGTGTGATAGCGTGGTGTCTTTCCCAAGCTGTCCAGATAGGCCGCACCCTGGTCGATGTTGCTCTTCGGCATGGTGTCGTGCATCTCTTCTATCTGCTGTCGAGTGAGTGTAGCCATGAGGTATGCCTTGCGCATATCGCCTTTGGGCCGGTATTCCTTCTTTCGTCCGAAGCAGTAGCCTACGTACACATCTACATTGCCGAAGCGGTTGTTGACCGTCATGCCCTTGTGCTTGTAGAAATAGTCGCTGAACCACGTGTTGATGCCAGCGCGCCAACGGTCGTAGGTGAACACTAAGCTGGCTTTCAGGTAGGCATTCACGTTGAAATAAGTGTCGCAGTACCGGTAATGGAAATCCTCTGGCTTCACTTTCGTCTGGCGGTCTGTTTCCACCTCATTGATGATATCGCAGAACACTTGTGCTTCCTGCGCCACGTAGCTGTTGTCGTTGTTGGCCCGCACGTGCTTCACACCCGGTGAGAGAACGGCTGAGAGACCCAGCAGCAGTCGGCGTGAGAACACGACGTTGTAGGCATAGCCCAGCTGTATGTGCCAGTCATCGACGGTGGTGACAGAGGGAAGGCGGTTGGTGAGGAAGTTTTTCACCGACTTGCCCTCCGTTCCCTGCAGGTTGCGCCATCCGGTGCGCAGGATATTGGTGAGCTCCTGCCGGTACTGGTCTGGGTTCTGCTCGCTGAGCTGCATCAGCTGGCTGTACCTGTTCTCATCGACCAGGTACTGGCCATTATCGCCTTTCAGCATACCTAAGCCTATCGACCCGAAGATGCCAGCAGCCTCGGTCTCCACCTGCTGCCGCGTATAGCCTATACCCACGATGGGACTGCCCGCTGAGCGCAGCTGTATGGCACCGTTGGTGAATGCAGCCGGGTTGGAGTATTTCAAGTGATTGATGAAATGGTTGATGTTGATGCCCGTCAGGCTGTTCTTCACGTAATCGCCCATATCGGCATGCTTCAGGTTCAGCATCTCCTTCAAGTCCAGATTGCCGTAGTGCTCATCGTTATAGTTCAGGTTCTGCAGGATGAAGTCGCCACCGGTGCGACGGCGAATCAGGTCGATGTTGAACAGCGCCGAATTGATAGAGAGGGTAAACTCGTTCTTGCGTTTGTTTTCGCCTTTGCCAATGGTGGTCACATCGACGGTAGCACCAAAGAACAGGAAGCGCCAGCCGAAGTACGGGCCCAGTTTGTTGCTCACCCTGGAACGCATCTTCAAGTCCACGCCCTGAGGCATCTGCATGTTCACCCATTCGAACGTGGTGGAGTTCTGAACTTGAACGGCCCAGTTATAGAACGAGGAGATGGCATATCGCTCATCGGTAGCTGCCCAGTTGCGGATAATCCAGCGGAAGGGTTGGGGCAGCCTATCGACAAATCCTTTCTTCTTCTTGGGAGCCAAAATTGTGTCGGAACTTTCAGAGAATGCTGTGAACTCTGAGGGCTTGGAGCGTTCCAAGCCCTCAGCATGAATCGACGAACTGCCCCACAGCATTGCAAATAGGAACAGATATTTTCTCATGTTATCGCGTTTTGAAATTACTGACTGGTCGGAGAACCACCCGATTACTCCGATCCGCCACCCAGAGCGATGTAGAGGGCTACCACTGCCTGTGCACCGTTATACTGGTTCATCGCCTCGCTGAGCTGAGCGTTGAGCAGCGACTCCTGGGCTTTGAGCACCTCCAGGTAGTTGGCCTTACCGTTGTCCATGAGCTCATGGGTTCCTGTGTAGGCATCGTGCAGCACCTGCACCTGGCGACTGTAGTAATGATACTTGTCGTGAGCAGCCTTGCACTCAGCCATGGCCTCGTTCACCTGGTTGCCAGCATTGATGATGGTCTGCACATACTTCTTCTGCAGGTCCTCTTCAGCCAGCTTGGCTATCTTCTTGTTGGCTATCAGCTGGCCACGGGCGAAGATGGGCTGCGTGAGCTGACCTACGAAGTTGAGCAGTAGCTTGCCGGGATCCACCACCACACCACCAGCCGAGTTGGTCCATCCTATCAGACCGCTGAGCGTGATGTTGGGGAAGAAGGCGGAGCGGGCAGCAGCCGTGTTGTAGAACGCCTCCTCCATGGCGTGGTTGGCCATGCGTATGTCAGGCCGCAGCTCCAGCAGGCTGGCAGGCACGCCCAGTTGCAGGAACTTCGTGTTGAACATGGCGTCTTGGCCTTGTGCCTCAGGATGCTGCAAGGGCGAGCTGCCCCACTTCATGCGGTTGATGTGCTGCGGTGTGACCGCCAGCAGCCGGCAGATGGCATTCTCCACTGAATGGATGCTGTGGCGCACATCTACAATCTGGGTCTTGACGTCCAGGTAGGAAGCCTCCATCTGGTTGACAGCGGTGCTGTATGCCTTGCCGTTCTCCCAAAGCGTCTTCTGAGTCTCAAGCGATGCATTCCACAGGCTGTCTGTCTGCATGAGAATCTCCAGTTGTCGGTCCAGCACTTGTAGCAGGAAATACTGCTGTGCGGTGGTCGATATGAGGTTCACGCGCACGGCCTCTTTGCTCATCTGAGCCTGAAGGAATATGGCCTTTGAAGCCCGTTTCTTGTTGGTGATCGAGCCAAACAGGTCGATGTCCCATGACAGCTGCAAGGGCAGCGAGTAGGTCTTCGACATGGCACTGCCGTCGAAGCTTGAGAGCCCTCCCTGTGGTGCGAAGCTGAGTGAAGGCAGGTATGCCAGGCGAGCGGCTTTCAGCGCCGCCTCGCTTTTCTCCACGGCTATTCGTGCCGAGTTCAGGTCGGTGTTGTTGGCCAGCACCTGCTCAATGAGCTGCTGCAGCATGGGGTCGGTGAAGAACTCTCGCCACGACAGCTGGGCTATAGAGTTCTCGCCCGTGGCCTGCTGAATGTCCTGACTGGTGCCGAAGGCATTGGCAGGCGCTTCCACCTTTCGCTCATACTTGCCGTATATGCCGCAGCCCGATAGCGCTACGCATAGCACTACACATAGCGCTACGCTAAATGAGAAATGAGAAATGAGAAATGATAATTTTCTCGGAGTATGTTTGCTAATATTGATTTTCATAATCTAAATCGTTATTACGTGATAACGTTATTTCGTTATTGCGACATCATTATTATCTTTTTTCGCGGGCGCGCCCTGGAACTTCTCGTGCAGATTCTGGAACACGATGAAGAAGGCAGGCACAACGAAGAGCAGGGCTATCGTACCGATGCTCATACCGCCGATGACACCCAGGGCGAGGGCACGGTTGCCGTTGGCGCCAGCACCACCTTCAATCACGAGAGGAATCATACCGATGATCATCGTGGCTACGGTCATCAAGATCGGGCGCAGACGCTCCTTACAAGCCTCGAAGGCGGCCTCGCTGATGCTCATGCCCTGTGCACGGCGCTCGGTGGCGAACTCGGTGATGAGGATGGCAGTCTTGGCCAACAGGCCAATCAGCATGATCACACCCGTCTGCAGGTAGATGTTGTTGTCCATGCCGGGTATGCCCTGCGTATAGCCCAGGTAGGCGAACACGAAAGCACCCATCAGTCCGAACGGCACACTGAACAGCACAGCCCACGGTGTGAACCACGAGTTGTAGAGCGAAGCCAGGATGAGATAGATGAGGATGGCGCAGATGACGTAGATGAGTGCTGTGGCATTAGAGCCGGCTGCCTCCTCTACCTCGCGTGACATGCCGCTGTATTCGTAGGTGGCACTGTTGGGCATCTCTTCCTTGAACACCTCGGCAATGACTTTGTGAACGTCGCCCTCAGTGTAGCCGCTGCCGGGCGACACGTAGCAGGTGATGCTCTGGAAGAGGTTGAAGTGCTCGATATTCGACGGGCCCACAATCTCCTTCAGGCTGACAAACTCGGCGATAGGAGCCATTCTGCCGTCCTTCACCTGCACGAAGATGTTCTGCAGCGACTGTGGGTCGAGACGGTATTCGGGTGATGAGGCTGCCATGATGCGATAGACCTTACCGAACTGGTTGAAGTTGCCGATATAGGCACCGCCGCAGAATGCACCGAGCGTGTTGAGCACATCGGCAGGCGACACTCCGGCGCGGTCGCACTGGGTGGCATCTACATCTACCTGATACTTCGGGAAGCGCTCGGAATAGGTTGACATGGCTGAGGCAATCTCAGGGCGCTCCGACAGCTTGGTCAGGAAATGCTCGGTCTGCTTGGCAAACTCCGACAGGTTGCCGTCGGTGGGGTCCTCGACGACCAGGGTGATGTCGTTACTCGTACCATAGCCTGGAATCTGCGGCATCTGGAAGGGCAGCACGCGCACGTCCTTGATGTCTTGGCAGGCAAAGTAGAAACGATACTTGATGAGTTCTATATAGTGGTTCATGCCAGGACGCTCGTCCCAGTTCTTCATGCGCAACACCATCGTGGCGTAGTTGGAACCGGCACCCGAGTACATACCGTAGCCGCAGCAGACGGCGAAGCTCTCCAGCTCGGGAATCTCCATCACCTTTGCTTCTACCTGTTTCACCATCTCACGGGTCTGCTTCAGGGTGCTTCCCTCAGGGCACTGCAGCTCGACCAGCAGCACGCCCTGGTCCTCCTGGGGCACCAAGCCCGAGGGCAGGCTCTTCATGAAGAACACCAGCAGCACGGCGGCAACAATCAGCAGTCCCCACGACAGGATGGGGCGCTTGATGAACTTCTGCACGCTCTTGCTATACTTATTATAAATGGCATTGTAGCTCACTTCGTAGGCTTTTTTCGTATAGTAGGTAAGGCCCTTGCCTTCCTTCTTGCCTTCCGTCACGCGCATCATGATGGCGCAGAGGGCTGGACATAGTGTCAGGGCCGATATACACGACAGACCTACTGACGAGGCAATAGTGATACC
>JAEEPT010000170.1 GCA_016284895.1 Prevotella sp.
GTTCTGAAATACCTCTCAGGATAGTATCGGAGCTGCAGGTGCGCAGAGTAGGATCAAGTGACAGATGGGGCATCAGATGGCTTGTCACATCCTCAACACAGTCACCGCCACAGAAGTAAACACTCGACAGAGACCCGAATATCTCACTGTACTGATACCCGAATGAGGTGCATCGCAACCCCAGCACATTGTCGATAACGGGACCCACGTAACGTGAAAATAGCCTTCTTACGTGAAATAATCCACCAAAGGGAGTGATTTTCTCAAATTTTATGTTTACTTTTGCCATGTCATTGATGTTTTTTGCTTGTCTTGAATTGCAGCACTAAAGTAAGTGAAAAATCTGACATGGCAAAATCCTGGGCTGCTCGGCTCTGCGCTTCGCTAGTCGAAAAACTTTTTGTTTCTCAAGAACTTATAATGAATATTAAACCAAAGTGCTGCGGAATTTGGGATAAACAAAAAATTCACATTCAAATATGACATACAATATATCTTCGCTCTTCATGATTCTTTTCCTGCTGTGTTGCAGGATGTCAGCTCAGCAGTCGTGCTGTAGCAACATCGTAAAAGTGCCGTTCAGCGTCTCTGATACCGGAAAGCCGACACCCATCAAGTGGGGCATGGACACAGCTTGGGATGACGAGGGCAACGTGTTGCGTGGCATCAATTTCATCGGTTCTGACCGCCTCACTTACGGCCGTGTCTCCTTTCAGGTGATGGACCCTGTTAATGCCGATGGCACATTGTCTGCCCGGCAGCAGAAGTTTTTGCGGTCGCGATTGCAGCATATCGCACTGAGCAAGCCCGCGGGCATTCTACTCAACAGCGACCCAGTGGACATTAACGTGGACATCTTCACCCACCACCCCGAACAGTGGTACAAGGTCATTAAGGCAACTGTAAAATATGTACAAGACTACGGGCTGAACGTGGTCTCTATCGCTCCCTTCAACGAGCCGGACGTGACTGCCAGCAATCAAGGAACGAAGGACGATTTCAAGGCTGTGGCCAAACTGCTGAAGGAAGATCCCGAACTTGCCGGCATTCGCATCTGCGCCGGCAACACCTGCAACAACGATGGCGCCATGGAATGGTATCAGCACATGAAACCATACGTCGATGAAGGGAACACGCACCAGCTGGCCGGCGATTTCGACCACTATGCCGATTTCTATACTACAGTGAAAGCCGACGGCAAGGTGGCTACGAACGACGAGCTGCACAACGTGATGGAAGGCATCGTGGGCGCACAATACGGTTTGGAGAATGGCATCTGGTGGGGAACGGTAGGACCTACACGAGGCGACTTCTGTCTGGCCACCAGCACTGGCGGGATGCGCTTGGGCTATGCCGAGAATCGTGCTGCATGGACTGGGGCTGCTGTCTATAGGATGCCCGACGGTCGCATCAAGGCATTTGCAGGAACCAGTGAGCGACAGGCCTCACCATGCACTTATGAACTGGTAAGTACAGACAAAGCTGTGTATTTCGACGGCTATGGCCCCGCCTACACCTATCCTGTCTTCCTGCCCGGCGGTTACCGTTACGGCGACAAGTACCAGCAAAGTGCCGAGCGCAGCATACAGATATGCCAAGGCGAGGACGTGCCTCTCTGTCCGCTGACATGCAGCAACTACATCATAGTCAACAAGAAAAGCCAGAAGGTGCTGACAATCCTGTCCGGCTCCACAGTCAATTCGGCAGCCGTTGGCCAGTACGAAGACAAGGACTACCCCTACCAGCAATGGACACTGGAGGCTCTGAAGGACAACGGAGGCGACCTCACGGGGTTCTATATCCACAGCCTGCGCAATGAGAACATGAACCTGGAAACTGCGGGCTTTCAAGTGAAACCCGGAGCCACGGTGAGCGTCTATCCCGTGACAAAGGCAGAGAACCAGCGCTGGACCTTTGAGTATGCCAGCGACGGATACTACAAGATTCGCAACTACCAGTCGGGACTCTATCTTGAGGTGGCTGGTGGAAGTTCGGCCAACAACGCCACCGTGCGCCTGTGCGCCGAGGCTACCGACGACCACCAACTGTGGAAACTCCTACCCATCGATGCGCCCTGCGAACAAGAAGCTCCCACCGTTCCGTCGGGACTGAAAGCTAAGTCGGGTATAAGCACTATCGAACTCAGCTGGGAAGCCAACACCCAGGACAAGGACTTCAACGGGTATATGGTGCTCCGTGGTGAAAAGAACGCGGCTGGAACAATTGAATACGACGTCATAGGACGCCAAGTCATGGATACCTGTTTCATCGACAACGACTGTCGCCAGAACACCATCTACTACTATGCCCTGCAAAGTGTGGACTATTCCCAGAACCGCTCCGACAAATCGGAACCCGTGGAGGCGGCCCTGAGTGGACAGCGTGGACTGGTGGCGAAGTATGATGGCAGCTCGGCGAACGATATTCGCATCCCACCCTCTGCTGTATGTCTGGCACAAGTATCCATCGCTGCATGGATATATAATCCAGGCTACTTGGCCGAGAACTGCCGCCTCTTTGACTTCGCTGCTAACGACACAAGCCAAGCCGTCCTCTCCCTGAACCAAGGGGGAAACCTCGTGCTGACGCTACAAGACGGCGAGCGTATGCAGACCATCAGTGGCGGAAAGCTGCCCGGAGGCTGGCATCATGTAGCCGTGACCATCGGCG
Organism: Prevotella sp.; assembly: GCA_016284895.1. GTDB lineage: Bacteria > Bacteroidota > Bacteroidia > Bacteroidales > Bacteroidaceae > Prevotella. The sequence continues at coordinate 2,671 of JAEEPT010000170.1, forward strand.
AGAGCATGACAAAGGTCTATCTCGATGGTGAGCCGAGTGGAACTGGCGCGGCGTCCTCTGTGAGACTCGCAGACATCCGGCCCGTGTGCAACTACATCGGTCGTGGACAAGACGCGAGCGTGCCGTCTATGGATGGACGAATTGACGACCTGCGCATCTACAACTATGCGCTGAGTCCCGCAGAACTCCAGTCCGTGATGGACGAGACATCTTCACACGGCGATGAGAATGCATGGTCCAAGCCTGTACTGCCATCCAAGTCCTTAGCGGAAATCAGCGCCACAGAAGTCCTCTACCTCTACAACGTGGATGCCGACGCCTTCGTCACTTATGGAATGAGCTGGAACACCCAATCGGTGGCACAGCGTCTGGCAAAAGGCGACCGCTGCTTGGACAACCGATTCCGAGTCAAAGTTACGAAATTGGCTGGAGGCAAAGTCAGACTCTCGATGGCGGACAAGTCCAACGTGTACATCGGATGTCTCCCGGATGCCTGTAACGTGTGGAGCGACCGTTCGGCTGAGGAAGCCACTTTCACGTGCCAAGAGGCATCCACAGCCGCTGGTAGCACGTATGCCTTGATATCAGATGCACAAAAGGACTACCTCGACGTGTCCTATGCCTATGGTGGTCCCCTGACCACACGCCACGGACGCGGTTTCACGCACTGGGCTTTTATTGCGCCGAAAGAGATTTCCTCCCAGTCATACGCAAAATACAAGGAAAGGCAGAAGCTTTTTGCCCTCCACCAAGCCATTGCCGACTCAAGAAAAGAAGATGTTTATGCCGCAGACATCCAGGCTGCGGCCCAAGTTTACCTGAATGCCGATGCAACGGTGGCAGAACTGCGTGCGACCACTCGCAAACTGATTGTGGCCGTAGCGGAAGGTCTCACTAGCAGCATAGACGTTTCAGACCTGTTCGACAACGCTGACATGCTTGGAAATGCGACAACGACCGACTGGACAACCGCTTCAGCTACCATTAAGGACGGCAACATCGAGATTTTCCACAAGCCGTTCACCCTCACACAAACGCAAACTGACCTACCGCTGGGCATCTACGACATTGTTTTACACGCATTCTATCGTAACGACAATACAGACAAGGCGCCTGTTGTGGCTGCCAAGGCCACGAACACCGTGACGGGAATGGTGGTTGAGAGGCAGACGGTGGCAGACAACGAAGTGATGATGACAGCCGCCGAGACGACTGCCGGTGCGGCACAGACGTTAACCAGCGACTTGGCACAGACAGAACTGAAAGACGTGATCGTGGATAATCACCAAATGACTCTGTCCGCAACAATCTCCAGCAGCACACAATGGGTCAATTTCCAAGGCTTCGAAATCAAATACCGCCAGCCGTTTGTCACTGTGGAGATACCACAGTCGGGCTACACCACCTTCTACTATAGCGACCAGAGCTTCCTGCTGCCCGAAGGCATGGAGGCCTACACATTCCGCGAGACGAGCGAAGGCTTTGACGTCAGCCAACACTACACGGCAGCTGGTACCGTACTGCCCGCAGGACAAGCCGTTGTACTTGGTGCTCAACCAGGGAGATATACCATGTTACCTACTACGAAGAAGAAAAGCCTGGACTCCAGAAACCAGCTCCGAGGCTCCGACGAGGACCAACTGACCCGCGGTGGCACATTCTACTACACTTTATGTGAGAACGAAAACCATCAGATGGAATGGAACTGGACTGCAACAGATGGAGCTGTCTTCAAGAATCCGGCACACAAGGCCTACCTCATCTCAACACGCTCCACTAAGCAGTCATCTATCCTTGCAGAGCTGCCATCTGCCGTGCAGGCTATACAGGCAGTGCAGACAGACAGCTGCTCCAACTCCAAGGCAATCTACAATTTGGCTGGCCAGCAAGTAAAATCCCAATCCTCGACAACTTTATATGGGCTTCCGCACGGCATTTACATCGTGGATGGCAAGAAAGTAGTACGCTGACCCCTCTCTGTTGAGACAAGGAAGAGAAAGGACAAGTATGTCCGTGAACTTAAATCCATCACAAAGCGTAATAATGGCAAAGGCTTCTTATGGCTGAAGCAACGTTTTACGGATTATGTCCATGGTTGGATAGGATATTACTACATGGAAGATATGAAGTCGTTCCTTCAAGAGACGAAGCAATGGTATCATAGACGCCTGCGTAGCTATATCTGGAAATTTGGAAACGAGTTCGCACCCGATTCAAGAACCTAATGAGATTGATTTCTCACAGTTTGAAGGTAAGGTGTTACTGATTGTCAACACAGCCAGTAAGTGCAGTTTTACATCCCTGTTTACAGGATTGAGGAACTGATTCCCGAAGCCTCTAGCGGTCACACTACAACCTTAGCACCATTGGCTTTGCAACCGGCTTCGTACTGAAGATGTTGCTCGATGAAGTGATGGGTTAGATTATTGTAAAATTATGGTAAAAAATGAGTAAAACAATCTTTTTATTATGTAGTCTGTTTTTCATGATACCGATACGTAGTAACGGCATGACAGGCTTTCCTAAAGTTTCAGAAAAAGTCCATACCAATTGGTTCCCGTTGGATAAGGCTACTATTTGCATTGATGCGAGTGATTATAAAGTGGTGAATATTGCCACACAGATGCTGGCAGACGATTTGGAACGAATTATGACAATCCGTCCTGCTATAGCATTGGCAACATCCCTAAAGAAACTCCCTCATGGGGCAACAATTATTGCTGGCACCCTAGGGCACAGCCGAATGATCGACGAGTTGGTCAGACAGAAAGCTATCGATGTGTCATTAATAAAAGGCAAATGTTCCTATAAGGGGTATTGACGAGGGTTGGTCTGATAAAGTCTATGTATTAGCAGATTCTTGTTTGCAAAAACTTTATGAGTACTCCAAGGAAAAAGGCTTTATTCCTGTTGATTACCCGTATGAGGATTTTCTTACTAAGAGGTGGAACTTATAGAGCCTTTTTCAAAGTCAATAGGTTAAAGTATTATTAGGTAGTAGGGAAATGAGGCAAAGCCTTCAAGGAAGTGAAATCTCCAATGACCAGGTGGCTTGTTCACTTGGGATTATTTTCGGCTCATAACGAGAGGATAGCAACCTACCGAGAAAAAATCACGGCTGGAAATGTGACGGAGAGTGGGAATATAGGGGGCTACACGAATTGTATTTATCATTCATTTTTTCTCACTTGCGAAATAATAACATGTCAACCAGTGACGACTCTTCAAAATGCTTGTAAAACAATCTGAATACACAATTTTTTATCATTAATTGATTATGGCAACAATCAATGTATATGAGCAATACTTCAAAGCTGAATGCACTTTCAATGATGTTGAACGTCATGCAGCATGTGTGCTTCTGATTTCCACATCAGAAAATGGCTGTGTCAAATATGAGGTGGCTGTGAACTTCTTTCCCCATCGTTCAGAAGATGACTATGCCATTTCGTATGATGCCTATTTCAGCAAGGTTCTCTACGAGGCTCCAGGCAGAAGGTCAAAGAAAAGAGAGAAGGAATTGCTTGATGAACTTAGCTTACAAGCAGAACTATTGGCGAAAGAAGCAAATGGCGTAATATTTTGGGAGCAGCCTCTTACAGAAGCTCGCATGGGTTGAATGGCATTTTGGAATTCCGTACTCTCTACAATGAAGTGCAATACCTCCTTTTTGTGTATGGGGACGGCACGGAAAAATGAGGCCTAAAAGTATTCAATTTTTGGGAACAAACAAAACCGGCTGGCTTTAGGCATGACGCTTAAAATCAGTCGGCTTTTATTATTTTGTTTTTGTCAATCTTGACAAGATGCCTTACGACTTATCTTCAAAAGGTTCAACTGAAACAATTGATATTATCCTTGCAGAAATACGGACACTTATTTCATCCAATAGAAAGTCCATGCAACCTTTCCAATAATCAATATGTTGAGATTTGTTTTCTTTAATAGTCAAACAAGTTGTATAATTACATGTCTGGTTATCAATGTGAAACTCTCTAATATCTTCAAGATGAAATACCACAATGATATCCTGAGTTTCATCATTCTCATGGCTCCATGTCTTTAATGCTATATCGGCTTGCCCATAGTAATCACCTGGGCTGTAGTTAATATACAAGATTTCTGAGTCATGAAAATCTTCATCAACACTTGCCGGAAGTTTTTCATTCCCTATAATTCTGTTTCGAACTTTATTGTCTATCATATCAATTCTGTTATTGGGTTTGATAAGATGAATTGACTAATCAATGTTTTAAGTTTTGGGAGTTCCTAACTCGCCATTTTACATTGATATAATTCGCAAATATGAGCAAGCTCTTCAGATTCATTAACCAACGCATCCATGACTTCTTCATCATCGATGGAGAATACTTTGGCGATGGCTGCAACCAGTTCGAGAATCGCCTGCCAGATTCTCCCGCTATGTGCTGGACTTGCTGCGCATGGGTAACACCATAAAGGATGTTGCGCTGCACCTGCACGTGGACTGGAACATGGTGAAGGACATACACAAGAGGTACCTGAAGTCCAGGTATTCACATCCTGACATCAGGCATGTGCGACGCATAGGCATAGACGAGTTCGCCACCAGTAAGGGACATGTCTATAAGACCATCGTGGTTGACCTTGACACGGGGCGCATCATCCATGTGGGTGAGGGAAAGGGCAAGGAGGACGGGCATATTGGCATGGTATGATGCACCTGTAACAAACGCAATGCTGGAAGGCATCAACAATAAGATAAAGGTAATGAAGAGAAGAGCATATGGCTATAGAGATGATGAATATTTCAACCTGCTATTGCTTGGACTACATGACAAGACCAACGCAATTCGGGGATGAGCCAAGAAATTGACCTTCCTAACAGCCTCACCTATATTGGAATGTATGCTTTTTCAGGATGCTCCGCACTCTCTTCGATTACGATTCCTCAAGGGGTGGCTACAATTAATAGCAATACTTTCTATCGCTGTTACAGCCTTCAATCCGTGCAGTTATCTCCTCAAACAACAGTCGTGTCATCGAACGCATTTTCAGACTGTTCCAACCTGAAAGAATTCCATCTGCCGCCCTAT
>JAEEPT010000171.1 GCA_016284895.1 Prevotella sp.
GTGGTGCTCCACAAAGTGACGCATGTCCGCTTTGAACTCAAGCCCTCAGACAGTTCCAGCAAATAGTCAATAAAGGATGATATATCTCAATGAGGATATTGAGACACTTGATGTAAGAACAGCTCTCGCTGCTGTGAGCGAGCAGCGTCGGCAAAAAGTGCTACAATATAGGCAGATACATGACCAAAGGCAATCTTTGGCAGTGTATCTGCTTCTTTGTGAAGCTTTGGAAAAGGAATATGGTATTATCGAACAGCCAGAATTCTCTTATGGTGCGCACGGAAAGCCCTTTCTTGACAATCACCCAGATATCCACTTTTGGCGCATTTATGGGCAAAATAAGTAACACAAACGTGAGTTCGACGAATTCAGAAGAGCGTTAATTGGTTGTCAATTGCCCTCTCACATGCTATGCATGGTTTCTTTGGAAAGAAGCTTCAGGCAACGATAGCCGGAATTATTCCTAATAATCAACCAATTATTTACTATAATATTTTCGTCGAACTCACGTTAAATAGGATAATTTTTAGGTTTGTCTGCCTACTCGAATTCGAAGATGCTGATGAAGCCGGTCAGTTTGAAGACGTTCATGATATCGTCGTTCACGCCACGCATGATGACCTGGCTGCCACTGGCTTTTGCACCCTTCAGGATGCTGAGCAGAATACGCAGTCCGCTGGAAGCGATATACTCCAGTCCGTTGCAGTCGATGATTACTTCCTTGCCGTCCGACTTATAGAGTGGCTTCAGTATTTCTTCTGCCTCCATAGCGGCAGCAGTATCCATTTCTCCTTCTAAAGTGGCAACAAACTTGCCGTCGATTTCTTCAATCTTTGTGTTCATAGTGATATGCGTTTTTTGAATTTATTCGGTTCGTAATTGTTTAATGAGTGTCAGGATGTTCTTTCCGCTTTCATGCCTTTCGTAGTTGATAGAGTCCATGAGTTCGCGCAGGAGCAAGATGCCGAGGCCGCCTATCTGACGGTCTTCGGCAGAGAGTGTGGTGTCAGTCTTCTCCTTCATCGTGGGGTCGAAGGGCACGCCGGAATCAATAATCACCGCCTTGAACTTATTTCCGTCCGACATCATCTTTACTTCAATGATGCCATCGGTATCGGCGGGATAGGCATAGTCTATCACGTTCACCACCGCCTCCTCGACAGCCAGTCGTAACTTCTGGGCAAGCGACTTCTCGATGTTCATCTTGTCAAGCACCGTTTTCATGAAACTGCTCAGCTTCTCCACCTCGCGTACATCGTTCTTCAGCGTAAGTGTTTCCGTCAGGATGCTGTCGAACTGCTTAGGCGTATAGCGGATGGCGAGCATGGTGAGGTCGTCGCTCTGTTCTGCACCTTTTGTGAACTGGCTCACCTCTTTGCTCATCGTTTCCAGCACCTGCTTGGGCGACAGATTACGCTCCAGACAGGTGCCCAACACGTTCTCTACCCGTTGTATTCTGAATAACTCATGATTCTTGTTTCTTGCTTCGGTCAGTCCGTCGGTATAAAGGAAAATGGTGCTACCTGGTGTGATGTTGGTTTCCTGCACGCCAAACTTCATGTTTTCAAGCACACCGACAGGGAGATGGGCAATGCAGTTGAGTGTGGAGAGAGCGGAGTTGAGAGTGATGGGGGCATCGTGTCCGGCATCGCAGTAGCGCAGGTTGCCAGTGGGCAGGTCGAGCACGCCAATGAAGAGTGTGACAAACATGTTCGACTCGTTTCCGCGACAGGTAGCCTCATTGATGGCTTGCATCACTCGGGCTGGATTGTTCTCATGAGCTGAGAAAGCGCGGAACAGCGATTGTACAACACCCATCAGCATGGCCGAGGCCACACCCTTTCCGCTCACATCGCCGATGCAGAAGATTAACTTCTCGTCGCGTAGATAGTAATCGAACAGGTCGCCGCCCACCTCACGGGCAGGCACCAGCGAACCATCAACTTCCACATCGTCCTCAATCAGACATTGCACGGGCAGCATGTTCTGCTGAATCTTGTTAGCAACGCGCAGTTCGCCGTCGATGCGCTTTTTCTCCATCTCTGTCTTCTGTATGTGCTTCTCGTTGCGAGCCACACGGTTGATGATACCCATCAGCACAAGGAAAGCTCCTATCATCAACAACAGGATAGTCAACCGCATCTTTATCAGTTCGCCAAAGACTTCCTCGTCGTAGCAGACCACCGCCACCTGCCATTTGTGGTCGTTGTCCATCTCCGAGATGAAGATCTCTCCATCTTTGCCGTTTTCCGGATTCTTGAACTCAATAATCCAGCATTGCCGCTTCTCACTCTTCCGCTTCACCACTGAGCTGTCGTTGATGAGGCTAATGACGTAGTCGGTCGTAGCCTGGCTGACGAAGTCCTTGCTTGGCCCAGCCACTTGTTTACCCATCTTGTCGAGCACCATAACGAACGAGGAGGGGAAGAGGCGTCGGGCGTTGAGTGTATCGCCCAGCCGTTCGGTGTCGATATCCATATAGAGCACAGCGACAGGTTCCTCTTCTTTGTCGTGGATGGGCAGACAGTAGGTAATCAAGTTCTTGTTGGTGGCAAGCGTGTCATAATAGCGACCGCTCCAGTAGGAAGACTCGCTCTCCAGGACCCACCTGAAGGTGTTCGACTCTGTGTAGTCGTGCCCCGATGAAGCAATGTCTGTAGTTATAATCTCTCCGTCTTTCCAATAGGAGTAGGGCTCAAACAGCCGTCCTTTCTGCGGATAGTAGTCGGGCACGAATGCGATGCCACCTCCGGCAAACATCTTACTGTATTTCACCAGCCACTCGGTGGAACTGAACATAGAGTCTGGATAGGCCAGGTCTTTCGTGATGTCGCGGAGATGGCTGAGGAGTGCGCTCTCCACCGTAGTCCGAGTACTGCTGGCAATCACGGCTTTCAGCATCAGTTCCATCTCAGCCTGTTTTTCCAGTTCATCCTCCAAGCGGTCGTGTGCTAGAAAATACTGTACACCGGAAACCATCTCCAGCAGCAACACGGCTGTGATGATGAGCAATAGGTTCGACCTGAGATGTCGCGATGTCAGTAGATTCTTGATACGATTGGACATGTGGACAATGATATTTGGTAAATACAGATTCACGCAGATTTTCAGTTCATATTGCAAAGATAAAAAAAATCTACTGAACAATATCATCTTATTATTATTTTTTGTGAAAACTCTTATTTCAATGTAAAGAACACGTAAATGCATCGAACGGCTTGTTAAATGCATCGAACGGCTTGTTAAATGCATCGAACGGCTTGTTAGATGCATCGAGCGTTCATGTTAAACGCAAAGAGCGTCTATACTAAACGCATCGAGCGAACAGCATCAACCTTCTGTGTGGCTACAGCTATTGCGCGTCACGAAGTGTTTTTAAAAGATGATGTAAAGTTTTTTATCCAAACAGGGGCGCGTTTCGGAAATAATATATACTTTTGTAACCAAATACTAAAACCTTTATTTACTGTCATTACAATTAACCTATGATTATCATGATTCTTCAGCTCCTCATCGTGTTAGGAGCATTGTGGGTGGGTTCACGCTACGGTTCGCTCGCCCTGGGTGCTATATCGGGTATTGGTCTGGCACTGCTCGTGTTCGGATTCGGCTTAAAGCCAGGCACTCCCCCTACCGACGTTATCTACATCATCATTGCCGCCGTGACGTGCGCAGGCATCATGCAGGCATCGGGCGGCATGGACTGGCTGATACAGATGGCGGAGAAGTTGCTGCGCAAGCATCCAGACCGCATCACCTTCCTGGCTCCGCTGTGCACGTTCTTCCTGACGGTGCTGGTGGGTACGGGTCATGTGGTATATACGCTGATGCCCATCATCTGCGACATTGCACTCAAGAAAGGCATACGCCCGGAGCGCCCCTGCGGTGTGGCTTCCATCGCCTCGCAGGTGGGCATCACCTGTTCGCCCATCGCTGCCGCCGTGGTGGCTTTTGTCAGTATCTCTAACACCAACGGATTCGATGTCACCATCCCGCAGGTGCTCATGATATCGCTCCCCGCATGTCTCTGCGGACTGATGGCTGCCGCTGCCGCCAGCTACCACCGCGGACTGGACCTCGACAAGGATCCGGTGTTTCAGCAGAAGCTGAAGGACCCTGCACAATATGAATATATCTATGGATCGAACGCCACCACTCTGGACAAGGACATTCCGAAGGAGGCAAAACGTGCGGTGTTCATCTTTCTGGGAGCGCTCGCAGTCATCGTGTTCTTCGCCATTTTCCAGGATGCACTGCCTTCGTACAAGACGCTGCGTGCTGTGCAGGATGCCGATGCCCTCTATATTAATGAAGACTTGGCCGTCTCGGGCGACCAGCTGGTGAAGGCCAACGTTTTCCTGAAGGGTACCACCGAATGGTATAACAAGACCCTGCCCATGAACATTGTCATACAGATTGTGATGATCTCGGCTGCTGCGCTGATGATCATTTGCTGCAAGGCAGCGCCGAAAAAGGCTGTTGCCGGTCCGGTGTGGCAGTCGGGTATGGTGGCTGTTGTTGCCATCTACGGCATTGCGTGGCTGGCCGACACATATTTCTCTAACTATATGGGTGAGATGAAGGTGATGCTGGCGGGCATCGTGGCGCAGTATCCCTGGAGCATTGCCCTGGTGTTCTTCATGGTGTCGGTACTGATCAACTCGCAGGGCGCCGTAGTGGTGGCCATGCTGCCACTGGCTTATCAACTGGGCATTGAAGGTCCGGTGCTGCTGGGTGTGCTACCCTCTGTCTATGGCTACTTCTTCATTCCGAACTATCCTTCAGACATTGCTACGGTGAACTTCGACCGCTCGGGCACCACGGTGATAGGCAAGTACCTGCTGAACCACTCGTTCATGATGCCTGGTCTGGTGTGTATATCCATATCGACCATCGTGGCCTATATCCTTGCAATGATTATCTACTAAGGAAGATTCTACTCAAAGTAAAGGGTGAGCACTATCATCTTGGTGCGGGCTGACGACACGCTCTGAGCATAGACTCGTTTGTTGACATCAGTAAGTGCCGAGACGTGTCCTTCATCGAGTGTGTTTATCAACCCGTAGGAGAACTTCAGCTCAGGAATGAGCTTAAAGAAAGGCAGATAGAAATCACAGCCCAGTCCCACCTCGAGCATCATGTCGAAGCGTTTCAACTGTATATAGTCCTGATCCTTGCCTGACAGGTTGATCATGGGATTGATACCTGCTATGAGGTAAGGGCGGTGGTTGTTGAACCGCTGGGATGAGAACTTCAGGCTCAAGGGCATCGAGATATAGGTGTTTTTCATGTTCTGCGTCTCTTCTATCAGCTTGCCCGACTCGGTGTGAGCCAGCAGGTTGCGGAACACGAGGTGCTTCGTGCCGAAGTGCATCGTTGGCGTGAAGCGCAAGGCAAAATGCTGTCCCAGACGCAAATCGGCCAGCACACCCACACTGAAACCGGGGTTCCAGTTGTCGGCATCGCACAGCACCAAGGCAGGCACCTCGCCTCCCTCAGCCAACTGTATCACCTGGGGACCTACGTTAGTGAACTCCACGTCCTGCATGTTCATTCCGATAGAAATGCCAAAATGCAAGGGGCGCAAGTCGATGTACGGCTTGTTCTGCACCTTGCGCTGCTGTCCCACTATGGGAAGCACAGTCACCATCAGAAAGAAAAAGGCTAAAATACGTCTCATTACTGTTATCTATAACGTGAAAAAACGCGGGATATTATGCTGTATTTTATTTCGACACCGTATAAATTGCAAAAATAAATACCAAAATGTTAGTACGTAATGAGAAAAGTTGCTATCTTTGCATCATCAATTTTAAGTATTAACTAAACAAATATTATTTTTAATAGAATTATGGCATACGTAATTGGTGATGACTGCATCGCATGTGGAACATGTGCAGGTGAGTGCCCCGTTGAGGCAATTTCTGAAGGTGAAAAGTACGTAATCGACGCTGATGCTTGCACAGAGTGCGGCACATGCGCTAGTGTTTGCCCCTCAGAGGCCATTAGCTTAGGCTAATCTCAAGTTAGCTTCATAAACCAACAAACGAGGAGGTGCTTCTTTTGAAGCACCTCCTCGCCTTTTATTATCAGAATCGTCATTTAGGCTATATCACAACATAATATAAGCAACATCACAATATGATTTAGGTTATATCACAACATGATATAGCCTAAATCATGCTATGATACTACCTAAACCGCATAATGATATAGCCTAAAAAGTCTTTTAGTCCTGTAGTCCGCTGCAAGAAAAACAACCGAACTATCATAATGAACAGAAAAACAAGTCTTCAAAACATCTGTTTCATCTGTTTCCATCTGCAACTCTCTAAAAATCAACCAATTTCAAAGGTGCAGATGCGAAGCAGATAAAAAGATCTGTTTCCATCTGCTCCGCGTGTAAACAGTTAGGACACAGGTAATTGCAGATGGAAACAGATAAAACAGATGTTTTGCAAACTATCTTCTTTGTTATATCTTCACCCGATTACAGAGCGAGGATCTGCTTAGCAGTTTCATTCTCGGGATCAACATCGATCACCTTCTGAGCGAACTCCTTAGACTTGGCCACGTCGTCCTTGATCTTCAGATAATAGACCATGAGGAAGTTGCATCCCTCTTTCAGACGGGCAATATCAGACTTGTCCTTCTCAGACTTGGCAGAGATGATGTTCACCAGCTCCTCATAGAAAGGCTGAGCCAGTCCCTGTGTGGCCTCGGGATCCATCATGGTGCCTACACGTCCGCGCCAGAACAGTGAGTACTCCAGCGCATCTGCATTCTTCACAGCCAGATCAGCATAAATCTCATCGGCCTTCTTCAGTTTCTCCAGCTTGGCATCGCCTTCCAGTTTGTCGGCATACTGCACGTAGAGACGGCCCAGGTCGGCATAGTCGGTGAGCGAAGCCTTCGACACGTCCTTCAAATACTGATCGTAGTACTTCAAGGCATTGTCATAGTCGTCTATACCCTTATAGGCATCGGCCAGCTGCTTCACCACACCTGCACGCTTGTCATTGGAGTCGAACTCCTGCTCAAGGGCGGTCTTATAGGCTGCGATGGCCTCGTCGTGCTTCTTAGCACCATTGAGGGCATTGCCATAGTAAGAATAGTCGAAGTAGGTGAACTTGGCAGAGTCGCTCTGATGGAACAGACGATCAGCATAGACAAGAGCCTGATCGTAGTTCTTCAGGTCGGTATTAGTGAAGAAGGCCAGACGGTTGAAGCCTGCATCGCGAGGCGAATTCTTCAGGGCAAACTCAGCCACCTCAAGGCTGGGCTGATGCTTACCCGTGAGGTAGTAGGCCATGGCGAAGCTGCGCAAGTCGCGCTCTTCCATCTTAGCGAGGTCGGCTTTCTTGAATGCAGCGATAGCATCGTCGAACTCATTAGCCATGTAGAGAATACGGCCCTTGAGGGCATCGACGGGAAGGTCGGGACGCTGTGCACGGAGGTCTTCAAGCTTGGCTGCAGCTCCGGCAGGGCTCACCTTACGATAGACGCTGGCATACTTGTAGTAGGCCTCGGGGTTCTTCGGGTCGAAGTAGATGGCCTGGTCGTAGTAGCGGGCTGCGCCACCACCATCGTCTGACAGAGCGGTAATGTCACCCAGCAGGATGTAGGCGGGACCGTAGTTCATCTTCGAGGCCAGCTCGGCATAGACACGGGCATTGGCGGTGTCCTTAGCCTCA
>JAEEPT010000172.1 GCA_016284895.1 Prevotella sp.
TGGGTTATGGTGCCAGTGCCCTATGTCCCTATATGACTTTCGCCATCCTCGACGATTTGGTGAAGCACCACAAGATACAGGAGGAATATGCTACGGCTGAGAAAAACTATATCAAGGCTGTGGATAAGGGATTGAAGAAGATTATGAGTAAGATGGGTATCTCGACCATCCGCTCGTATCGTGGTGCTAAGATTTTCGAGAGCATCGGACTGAGTGAAGACCTGTTGCGCCGTTACTTCGGCACAGAGGTAAGCACCATTGGTGGTATAGGTCTGAAGGAGATTGCCCGTGATGCCATTGAGTTTAGTCGTTTGGGGAATTCGTCGTTTAGTCGTTTGGGAATGTCACAAACAACCAATCTACCAAACCACGGGCAGTTCTCGTGGAGGAAAGACGGCATCAAGCATGCTTGGAACCCGGAAACTATTGCACAGTTGCAGCTGGCCACCCGTCAGGGCAACTACGAGAAGTTCAAGCAGTGGTCGGCCATCGTCGATGAGAAGGAGAGCCCCATCTTCATCCGCGACTTCTTTAAATTCAAGAAGGCTTCCAAGCCGACGCCTATCAGCGAGGTGGAGCCAGTTGAAAGCATCGTGAAGCATTTTGTTACTGGTGCCATGAGCTTTGGCGCGTTAAGCATCGAAGCCCACGAGGCTTTGGCACTCGCCATGAACAAACTGGGCGCACGCTCGAACACTGGCGAGGGTGGTGAGGATAACGCCCGCTATCACTCAGAGGTGGATGGTGTGAGCTTGAGTTCGAAGACCAAGCAGATTGCCAGCGGTCGTTTTGGCGTGACAGCCGAATACTTGGTGAATGCCGAGGAGATACAGATTAAGGTGGCACAGGGTGCTAAGCCTGGTGAGGGTGGACAGTTGCCCGGCTTCAAGGTCAACGAGATTATTGCCAAGACGCGTAACGCTATTCCTGGCATCTCGCTTATCTCGCCGCCTCCCCATCACGACATCTACTCGATTGAGGATCTGGCACAGCTCATCTTCGACCTGAAGAATATCAACCCGACGGCTGCCGTCAGTGTAAAACTGGTAGCCGAGAGCGGTGTGGGAACCATCGCCGCAGGTGTGGCCAAGGCTAAGGCCGATTTGATTGTTATCAGCGGTGCCGAGGGTGGTACAGGTGCCAGCCCTGCCTCTTCTATGCGCTTCGCAGGCATCTCGCCTGAGATTGGTTTGGCAGAGACGCAGCAAACGCTGGTGATGAACGGACTGAGAAATCAAGTTCGCCTGCAGACCGACGGACAACTGAAGACCGCCAAGGATGTCATCATCATGGCGATGTTGGGTGCCGACGAGTTCTCGTTTGGTACGCTGCCGCTGATCGTGTTGGGTTGTGTGATGATGCGTAAGTGCAATACCAATACCTGTCCGATGGGCGTAGCTACGCAAAACCCAGAGTTGCGCAAGCACTTCGAGGGGCGTGCTGAGTACGTGGTGAACTTCTTCACCTTTCTGGCCGAGCAAGTGCGTGAGTACCTCAGTGAGATGGGGGTGAAGAGTTTGAAGGAGATTATCGGTCACACCGAACTGATTGATGTTCGTGTGCCCGACGGTTCTGCCGTCGGGAAATGGAAGACCATCGACTTCGCCCGATTGCTGCACAAGCCTGAGACGGACAAAGCTCTTTACTGGGATTGCGGAGCATTCACCAAGGTCTTTGGGGTGAAGGATGAGGAGATTATCCGGGCTGCAGAGAAGGCTGTCAATGATGGCGAGGAGGTGACACTCGACTTCGCTATCAAGAATACAGACCGTGCCGTTACTACGATGCTCTCTGGTGTCATAGCCAAGAAATACGGCGAGGCCGGTCTGCCCGACAACACCATCAACATCAAGTTCAAGGGTTCGGCAGGTCAGAGTTTTGGAGCCTTTGCCGTTCACGGACTGAACCTCAAGCTGGAGGGCGAGTGCAACGACTACTTCGGAAAGGGTCTTTCAGGTGGCCGCATCTCGATTTTGCCACCCGCTCGTTCCAGCGAGGACTTCAAGGCCGAGGAGAATATCATTGCAGGTAACACAGGATTGTATGGTGCCACCTCTGGCGAACTCTATATCAATGGTAAGGTGGGTGAACGCTTTGGCGTGCGTAACTCTGGTGCCATCGCTGTCATCGAGGGCGCTGGCGACCACTGCTGTGAGTATATGACTGGCGGTCGTGTGGTAGTACTGGGCAAGACTGGCCGTAACTTTGCCGCAGGCATGAGTGGTGGCGTGGCCTACGTTTATGATCCTGACCACACGTTCGACTACTTCTGTAACATGGACATGGTGGAACTCTCGCTGGTCGAGGACAGCGTCTCGCGCAAGGAGCTGCTTGAGCTCATCCGTCAGCACTACCTGCACACGGGTTCTGCACTTGCAGGACGCATGCTCGACGACTGGCAGCGCGTGGTAGCCGACTTCATCCAGGTCGTGCCTATCGAATACAAGCGTGTTTTGCAGGAAGAACAGTTCAAGAAGTTGCAGGATAAGATTGCCGATATCCAGCGAGACTATTAATTATTAATTATCAATTGTCATCATGGGAAATCCAAAAGCATTTTTAGAGATACACCGCCAGGAGGCGGGATACCGTCCGATTCACGATAGAATCCACGACTTCGGTGAGGTGGAGCAGACACTTAACACTCGCGAACGCAAATTGCAGGCATCGCGCTGTATGGACTGTGGCGTGCCTTTCTGTCACTGGGCTTGTCCCCTGGGCAACAAGGCTCCCGAGTGGAACGACGCTTTGTATCGCGGTGACTGGGAGTTGGCTTACCGCTTGCTGAATAGTACCAATCCCTTCCCCGAGTTCACCGGTCGCATCTGTCCTGCTCTGTGCGAGAAGGCTTGTGTGCTGAACCGTTTTAACCACGAGCCGACGACGAACCGAGAGGACGAGTGCGCCATCACTGAGATGGCTTTCCAAGAGGGATTCATCCTGCCCAAGACTGACATCGTGCGTAATGGCAAGAAAGTGGCGGTTATTGGTGCTGGCCCTGCAGGACTGGCAGCTGCCAACGACCTGAACCTGATGGGCTATCAGGTGACAGTGTTCGAGAAGAACGAGGCTGCAGGAGGACTGCTTCGCTACGGCATTCCGAACTTCAAACTCAATAAGGCCATCATCGACCGCCGCATCAAGCTGCTGGAGCAGGAGGGCATAGAGTTCTGTTACGGAGTAGAAGTCCCTCTGTCATCCCCCGAGGGGGACACGATCGTCTCAACACTCAATGCTATAGTAGCCCCCTCGGGGGCAGAAGTGGGGGGCTTCTCTGCTGTGGTCATTGCTACTGGCACCCCCACCGCCCGCGACCTGCAGGCCCCGGGCCACGAACTACAGGGTGTACACTTCGCACTTGAGCTGCTCTCTCAGCAGAACCGCGTATTGGCTGGAATGGAGTTCTCGAAGGACGAGCGCATTACTGCCAAAGGTAAGGACGTCCTTGTGATTGGAGGTGGTGACACTGGCTCCGACTGCATAGGCACGGCTCATCGTCAAGGATGCAAGAGCGTCACTCAGATAGAGATTATGCCCAAGCCCGTTGAGGGACCTGAGGACCCGCAGAACCCTTGGCCTAACTGGCCCCGCACCCTCAAGACCACCTCTTCGCATGAGGAGGGTTGCACCCGTCGTTGGAACATCAATACCCTGGAGTTCTTGGGTGAGAATGGCAAACTGACTGGCGTAAAGGTGCAGGAAATAGACTGGCAGCCCAATCCCGAGGGCGGTCGCCCCATCATGGTTGAGAAAGGCAAGCCTGAAATTATCAAGGCCGAACTCGTTCTGCTGGCAATGGGATTCCTGAAGCCCGAGCATCCGGAGTATCCGGAGAACGTTTTCGTCTGCGGTGACTCTGCCAATGGCGCCTCTCTCGTAGTCCGCGCTATGGCCAGTGGCTTGGAAACAGCGCGTAAGATTGATGCCTATCTCTCGTCTCTCACTTCTCATATCTAACCTCTATGAAGAAAATTCCTTTCACCAAGATGCACGGCTGCGGCAACGACTATATCTACGTCAATGTTATTGACCATCCCATCGCCGACCCTGTAACTGCTGCAAGAAAGTGGAGCGACCGTCACAAGGGCATAGGTTCAGACGGTCTTGTACTCATTGACCGCAGTCCCATCCCAGAGGCCGACTACTCCATGCGCATCTTCAATGCCGACGGCTCTGAGGCAATGATGTGCGGCAATGCCTCACGCTGCATAGGCAAGTATCTCTATGAGAAATCGATAACAACAAAAACACAAATTAAACTCCTTTCAAATTCTGGTATCAAAACGCTCGTCCTCCACGTCAGCAATGGCGTGGTGGAGAGCGTTACCGTTGACATGGGCATACCTCGTCTCGAAAACCCAGAGCAGTTCGTCATTTCACGAGGACTGGATCAAGGTACTTTCGTATCTATGGGCAACCCTCATTATGTCATTTTCACAGACAATGTGGACCAGGTAGGTGAAACGGGCCGCACCTTGGAGTTTCATCCCGCGTTCCCACAGCGCTGCAATATCGAATTTGCAGCCCCCCTTTCGTCCCTAGCAGCCCCCCTTTCGTCCCCCGAGGGGGACACGATGGTTCCATCCGTAAAAACTATAGAAGCCCCCTTGGGGGCCGTAGGGGAGGCTTTCCGTGTTCGCGTTTGGGAACGTGGCAGCGGCATTACCCAGGCTTGTGGTACGGGTGCCTGCGCCACGGCTGTTGCCGCCGCTGTTACTGGCAAGGCAGGGCGCAAGAGCTGCATCGTGATGGATGGCGGCACACTTCACATTGAGTGGCGCGAAAGCGACAATCACATCTATATGACCGGACCCGCCGAATTTGTCTTCGACGGAGAAATAGACATTAATGAATCAGTCATGGCAAATTCATAATAGTTATATGTTGAAATGTTGACACGGATTTCCACGAATTGAACACGAATCTTTCATGTAATTTTTTAGACTATGGCTCTTGTTAATATTCATTTTTTGAACCTCCAGAACAACTATCTGTTCGCCGATATTGCCAAGAAGGTCAATGCGTTCAAGGTGATGCACCCTGGTGTCGATGTCATCAGTCTCGGCATTGGCGATGTCACTCAGCCACTCTGTCCTGCTGTCATCGAGGCCATGCACAAGGCTGTCGATGAGATGGCAACTGTGGGAGGCTTTCACGGCTATGGACCCGAACAGGGCTACGATTTTCTGCGCGAGGCCATCTTGAAGAACGACTTCTTGCCGCGTGGCATCCACCTCGACATTGACGAGGTCTTCATCAACGATGGTGCGAAGTCCGATACAGGCAATTTTCAGGAACTGCTCCACTGGGACAACTTCATAGGCGTGACCGACCCTATCTATCCCGTTTATATCGACTCCAATGTGATGATTGGCCGCTGCGGCAGTTATCGTGACGGACGCTGGACCAACGTGCGTTATATGCCCACCCATGCAGAGAACGGCTTCGTGCCCGACCTTCCCAAGGGGCGTCCCGTCGATGTCATCTACCTCTGCTATCCCAACAACCCCACGGGTACGGTCATCACCAAGCAGGAACTGCGCAAGTGGGTGAACTACGCGTTGAAGAACGATGCCCTCATTCTTTACGATGCCGCTTATCAGGCCTACATTCAAGACCCGAAGATACCACACTCCATCTACGAAATCCGCGGTGCGCGCAAGTGTGCCGTCGAGTTCCGTTCTTATTCCAAGACGGCAGGCTTCACGGGGGTTCGCTGCGGCTATACCATTGTGCCGAAAGAGGTCACCGTCAGCACTTTCGAGGGTGAGCGCATCTCGCTTAATCAGCTCTGGCTGCGCCGCCAGTGCACCAAATTCAATGGCTGCAGCTATATCTCGCAGCGTGCTGCCGAAGCCATCTACACCCCAGAGGGCAAGCAACAGATCAAGGCCACCATCGATTATTACATGCAGAACGCCACCAGGATGCTCTCTACGCTGCGCTCTCTTGGCTACGAGTGCTACGGCGGCGAGAATGCCCCTTATGTCTGGATGCGCACCCCTGGCAATATGTCGTCTTGGCAGTTCTTCGAAGCCCTGCTCTACGGTGCCAACGTCGTATGCACGCCTGGGGTCGGTTTCGGTCCCTCCGGTGAGAACTACGTCCGCTTCACCGCTTTCGGAAGTCACGAGAAAACAGAAGAGGCATTACAACGTATCAAGGCTTGGAGCAAGTAACTCCAAGCCTTGATTTTTTTATAGCATAGTTTTTTGTAACAGACATCTACACCACCTCCTTTCTCATCCTCTATGAAATATGCATGGACAACCGCAGGATGAAAAAGGAGGCATTTCATTCTGCAAAGTTGACTTAGACTTTACTCTGTGTACGATAACAGTTTGTAGCGAAATGACACTTTTTGATTGCAGACTGTTAGCTGAGTGTAATCAAAACATGTGTTTTTGTTTACATAATGTTATTTGTGTACGTTTTTAACAGACAAAAAGAAAGTGTTTCTTTGTTGTATTGAGCAAAGTGTCTTACCTTTGCCATCGCAAACATTCATTTTGTAACCCAATGAGAGGGTTTAGTATTAATTTAATAGGTAAAGGTATGAAAAAGATTGAAGCAATTATCCGCAAGACGAAGTTCGAGGAGGTGAAAGCTGCTTTGCTGTCATCCGACATCGACTGGTTTGAGTACCACGACGTTCACGGAATCGGTCAGAGCCGTCAGGAGCGTATTTATCGTGGCGTGCAGTATTCGACGGATGTCATCGAGCGAGTTGCCATCACCATCGTGTGTCGCGACATCTTCCTGACCCCGACAGTTAATGTGATTCTGAAGGTGGCCCATACGGGTGAGATTGGCGATGGTCGTATTTTCGTGAGTGACGTGATTGACACGTGGTCTATCCGTACTGGCGAGAACGGTGACACGGTACTGAGAGACAAGAAGTAGTTAAGGTTTAAGAGTAAAGAATTAAAATTTTCAGGATTATGAACGAAATAGGATTATCACTCGATACTGTATGGATGCTTTTGGCAGCCATGTTGGTTTTCTGGATGCAGCCGGGCTTTGCGCTGTGTGAAGCAGGTTTTACACGTAGTAAAAACACGGCGAACATCCTGATGAAGAACTTTGTCGACTTTATGTTCGGCTCGTTGTTGTTCTTCTTCCTCGGCTTCGGCTTTATGTTCGGAAGCGATGCGCTGGGAGGATTTATCGGCATGCCCAACTGGGGTGACCTGAGTTTCTATAAGGGCGACCTGCCGGTGGAGGGCTTCTTGATTTTCGAGACGGTGTTTTGTGCCACCTCTGCCACCATCGTAAGCGGTGCTATGGCTGAGCGCACGAAGTTCTCGATGTACCTTATATATAGTGCAGTCATCTCGCTGCTGATCTATCCCATCGAGGGTCATTGGACGTGGGGCGGTGGCTGGCTCTGCAACGATGCTGCCGACGGGTTTATGATGACGACGTTTGGCGCTGTGTTCCACGATTTTGCTGGTTCTGCCATCGTGCATAGCGTAGGTGGTGTACTGGCTCTCATTGGCGCTTTGGCGCTGGGACCCCGTGTCGGCAAATACAACAAGGAAGGAAAGAGCAACGCTATTCCTGGTCACAACTTGGCTATGGCGGCACTGGGTGTATTCATT
>JAEEPT010000173.1 GCA_016284895.1 Prevotella sp.
CTGGGTTCGACGGAAGAACTGTCATGCCCATACTTCAACAGCGATTAGTAAAGAATGCCAAACCTGCAACGACCATTGAGATAGATACCTATATGGCCGCTCTTGGTTTTTACAAAGTCGATAGTGAGGGACGTTTTTCAAACGAGAAATATGAGGTTTGGGATTTAGTACCCAGAAACGTCTTGAAAGATGCCGAAGGCGATTTATTCGTTATTGATGCAGAAATTAAGTTAACCCATGAATGAAACTTATGGAATACGGAATAGTTTATCTTTTAACCAATCCTGTAATGTCAGGTCTTGTGAAGATTGGCATGACAACACAAGAAGATATAGACAAACGAATGAAGGAGCTTTATACGACAGGCGTTCCTGTGCCATTCGAATGTAAGTTTGCATGCAAGGTCAAGAAAAGTGACTGTCTCAAAATTGAGAAAGCCTTGCATAAAGCATTTGACCCTCAGCGCATCAATCAGAACCGTGACTTTTTCATTCAAGGCTTGGATTCGTAATACAGGCAGAGTTATAAGTAAAGATTACAAGTTTAGTGCCTCATTTTTCAACCTACCAAGGGAACATCGGGCAACTATCAGCCATATGAAGGAAAAGTGTTGTCTATGTATGTGTGTGACTACTGCTGGAAAATGACTTCACCAAGTAAAGAACCGTTATTCCCTGGTGAACTTATAGAAACGGGACACTATCAATTCCACATCCCAATTGCTAATGACCTAGATGAGATTTTTGGCAGGGTATATATTAAGATGACCCTTTTGTACGAAGATGGTGGAAAAGACACGATGTTGGTCAATCTTGACGAGAAAAATAAAGTCGAACTTTATGGAGAGAAAGACATATCAGACTTTGTAAAGAAAGACCATTCAGATTTTAGCCTAACAGATATATTATAAAATTTATATTGAAATAACAGATACGTAGTTTTATGAAAAAAGTAGTGTATTATTTATTCGTTTATCTTAGTACAATCTCTTGTGGAGGTAATTCTCATTCACCCATTATGACGAGAGAGGATTCGATTCAACAAGTAAAGGATAGCTTCTCCAATACGATTGTAAATCTTTCTTACAAAGGATTGGAAATTGGTGCCAAAGCCGATAATATTGATAGCTTATTAAAAAGCTGCGGAGTTTATTCTACTAAAAGTGATGGTCATTTTATACAAGGACGACACGAAATTGCATATGTGGATAAGAACAATGAAGAGTTACGCAGCTGGGTAGGATTGCAGGTTGACACAATCCATAATAGGATTGCAAGAGTATCTTTGCTTGGTCAATCTTATAAAATAGCCGATTTTTTTGTTCAAACATTTAATGACCGCTATTATGAAGAGGAACCTGTTGAAATAAACAAAATGGGGGCATATGAAAAAAACTATAATTGGTTTTTTAAGAATGGGAATATTCACATAAGCGACCTGTATCACATTGACCCTGCCTCTGGAATATACCATGTTCATGATGCGATACTAATAGAATATAAAGACATGTCTTTAAGTTCTGAAATAGATAGTATAGAATCACGAAGGAAGGAGGCAGAGAATGCAGCTTTAGAAAAACAAAAGAAGCAAAAAGCCGAGAAGCTCAGGGAAGACATCTAATAATTTATCATTTTAATAGTTCTATCAAAAAGGCTTGCTTTTTCGACAGTGATCATCTTTTCAAGATTGACAACAGAACAAGAAGCCCCGCTGATTTTCAGCACCAATGCCGATAGCCAGTGGGTTAATTGTTCCCAAATTGAGTCCCACAGCCTTTTTGGGGTAAAAACAGTGACACCATCTACCAACCATCCTGACTAAGACTGAGGTGAACAGCAGAAGCCCAAAACACGTTTAGCACTTCAACCACTGACGGAGTAGCTGCAAAAGACACAGATGTAAAAGAAGCTGCTGTCGAAATTGTCCGAGGTGTTGTAATAATAAACGCAGGGCTCGATATATGTCAAGATATACCGAGCCCCGAGACTCATTCTGTTTACAGACGAGCAATAAAAGATAGAGCTATTACACTCCTAACACTATGGCTGGGTCTATATTCAGCTTGCGGCTGATTTCTCTTCCTGTTTTTAAGGAAGGCTCACCCTTGCCAGTTATTATTTCGCTGACACGTGCCGTACTCAGACCAAGCATTTCTGCCAGTTTGGTTTGGGTAAGCCCCATTTCGTACATACGTAGTTTGATGGTTTCAACGAGCGTTGGCGTAGCTATCGGATAATGAGCTTCCTCGTAGTCAGCCACGAGGTCGGAAATGAGATTAAGCTCCAGCATATTCTTGTCATCAGCAGGTGTGTCGTTGCTGACAATCTTAAGCAGTTCATTGATACGTTCACATGCTGCCTTGTACTGTTTCTCTGTCTTAATCTGTGCCATATCCTATATACTTTTAATATCTTTAATTCTATTCATAGAAAAAGAAATCACTCTCATGTTCCTTAATTTGATGCAAAGATAATACGTTTGTTCGGCTACACAAAATATTTTTTCGGAAGATTTTGGTATTTTTAATGCATGTATTTGGAAAAAGACATAGAAAATGCTTGTTATTTGAGCAATTTCCTTTTTTCTGCCGTAACCATCCGCAGGCTGGATATATGAACGGCACGATTGGCAAGGTTTCTAAGCTGGACGAAAATGATGTTTTATAAAAAAGAGATTCATGATTCATTCATGTCCATTGATGGTCATTGATGTAGCGTCGCAGACGAACAGAATCATTTCAACCGTGAGAGGTCTATTTCTTTTTGCGAGTTTTGGCGACCATAAATGGGACATTTTCTCAGTTTTGCTCAATTTTTTTTAAAGCTTTCCTTTTGCTGTTCCATAGTTTTTCTTACTTTTGCATCGGATAGTGTGTCGCGATGATGAAAAATGACACGTGAAGTATGAGCATGAAAGGATTACAGATAGAGATTGACAGTGGCAGCGGGTTCTGCTTCGGGGTGACCACCGCCATCAAGAAAGCCGAGGAGGAGCTGTCGAAAGGCACGACACTCTACTGCCTGGGCGACATTGTGCACAATGGCATGGAGTGCGAACGACTGCGGCGCATGGGGCTCGTCACCATCAACCACGACGACTTGACCCAGCTGCACGACGTGAAGGTGCTGCTGCGTGCTCACGGTGAGCCTCCCGCTACCTACGAGCTGGCTCGGCAAAACAACATAGAGATTATAGATGCCACCTGTCCGGTGGTGCTGCAGCTGCAGAAGCGCATCAAGGCGCAATATGAGACATCGCCCAAGGCACAGATCGTGATCTTTGGAAAAACGGGGCATGCCGAAGTGCTGGGGCTGGTGGGACAGACGCAGGGTGAGGCGGTGGTCATAGAATCGTTTGACGACGTGACACGGCTCGACTTCACACGCGACATCTACCTCTACTCGCAAACCACCAAGTCGCTCGACGAGTTCCACCGCATCATGGCTTACATTCAAGGACACATAGCACCGAATGCTACTTTCCGCTCGTTCGACACCATCTGCCGACAGGTGGCCAACCGCATGCCCAACATCTCACAGTTTGCCACGCGACACGACCTGATTCTCTTCGTGTGCGGCAGGAAGAGCTCGAATGGCAAGGTGCTCTTCAATGAGTGCAGACGGCTGAACAGCAATACCCACTTGATAGAAGGGCCGGAAGAGATACGTGACGAATGGCTCAAGGGCATAGAAACGGTGGGTATCTGTGGTGCCACATCGACTCCGAAGTGGCTCATGGACCAGTGTCGTGATGCCATTGACAACCGATTCGTAACCGAACAGACATGAGAAGAATCCTGACTATCTTTCTGCTGGCTTGCGCCGTGGTAATGACGGCTGGGGCACAACGCAGCATAGCTAAGCTCTCGCCCTGGTTGCGGCAAATGACAGCTGAGCAGAAGCTGCCGACGCACCGACAGGGGGCAATGGATGCTACTGGCGCACGGCTGCAGCGTGAGGTGTGCGTGTTCGTGAAGATAACTGCCGATGCTGACGAGGTGTTACGACGGTATGGCTGCAGAAGTCTGACGCAAGTGGGCAACATACACATCGCAATGGTTCCCGTAGGCGAGCTGCGACCGATGGCTGCCGATGGGCGAGTGGCACGTATCGAGGCTCGTCCGAGAGGTGAGATACTGCTTGACACACTGTCGAAATGTATCAATGCCGAGGCAGTGCAGCAGGGGCGTGGCGCACTGCTCCCGCAGGCTTTTACGGGCAAGGGCGTGGTGCTGGGCTCTATGGACATAGGGTTCGACCTGAGCCATCCTAATTTCTACAGTAGTGATGCCGAGACCTATCGCATCAAGCGACTGTGGGATATGCTCGCCACCGACACCGTGGGTAGTCGCATGCCTGTAGGACGTGACTACACCACGCAGGAGGAACTATTGGCCTTGGGACACACACGCGACGGACTGGAACAGACACACGGCACTCACACCCTGGGCATAGCAGCGGGCAGCGGCTGTGGCTCGCCTTACCACGGAGTGGCTCCAGAGACGGAGCTGTGCATGGTGGCCAATGCTGTGTCGAACAATGCCAACCTGATAGATTCGACTCTCTACGACCGCTTCACCTTCGCCACCGATGCACTCGGATTCAAGTATCTCTTCGACTATGCCAACAGCGTGGGGAAGCCCTGTGTGGTGACCTTCAGCGAGGGCAGCGGTCAGGACTTCTGGGGCTACGATCTGCTGTACAATGAGATGATTGAGAAGTTGTTGGGACCGGGCAGGATCATGGTGGCTGCTGCCGGCAATCAGGGCATGATGAAGTCGTGGTTCCATAAAGAGCCGGGGGAGGGCTCGGTAGGCACGTTCCTCATAGCTTCGAAGACGGCCTACTGCACCTTGAAATCAGCTAAAGACTTTACGATGAGGCTGGTGGCATACGGCAAGGAGCAGAACGACACGCTGCTGATTCGCGGCAGCGAGGTGACCCATGCGAAGGATTCCATCAGGCGCTACAACCTGCCAGGGCTGGACTCGCTGGAGGTGCTGGCCTATCCCTCATGCTATAACCCTTTGGAGACGTGCTACGACCTGACTTTCTATAGCCAGAGGAGCTTTGGTATTCAAGTGCCGCTGTCGCTAGAACTGCTCGACAATCAGAGCGATGTGGAGTTCTGGAGAGGCTCGGTGAAGTTTACGGAGAACAACCGTAACGCGAGACTTGCGGCTGGCGAGAAGACTCACAACGTGCACTCGCCATCCTGTCTGCCACGCGTCATCTCAGTGGGTGCTACATCGTATCGCGATTCCATCAGGAACAAGAACGGTGAGTGGCATGCTTACTGGCTGGGACATGAGGGACTCAGGGCAGAGTTCTCATCGGTGGGACCCACAATGGCAGGCGCCATCAAGCCCGACGTGATGGCTCCTGGCAATAATATCATATCCTCGTATAGCAGTTTCTTCAAGGAGAACAATCCCAAGTCGAGTGATTTCGACTGGGAGGTGGCTACCTACGACTTTAATGGGCGCACCTACTCGTGGACTTCGAACAGCGGCACATCGTCGTCCTGTCCGGCTGTGGCGGGGGCCATCGCCCTTTGGCTGCAGGCAAAGCCCGACCTCACACCCGAGGATGTGATGGGCGTGATACAACGTACGAGCCGGAGACCAGATGCCTCGCTCGCATATCCTAATAATTATTATGGCTATGGTGAGATAGATGTCTATCGGGGCTTGCTCGACATCCTGGGGCTCGACCGGATAGAGGCTGTTGCAAGGGAACATACCCGTGCCACCATCACGGTGGAGAACGGGCGACTGAGGATCGTGCTGCCCCAGACTGCCCCCAGTCCGTTCCGTCTGCGGGTGTTTGCCCTGGACGGACGGCGGGTCAGTGATGTGCAACTGCCTGCCGGAGAGAACCGTTACGAACAACCGGTAACGGCGCTGCCCGGCGGCATCTACGCTGTGCAGCTCGACGGTCTGCCACAGCTGAGCGGCTCAACCCTCATCCGTATAGGGCACTGAGTGTAGGAGAGTGGGAGTGTAGGTGTGAGTTCGGGTGATTTACATTCCCGAGGAGATTCGGAACTGCTGCATGAGCCACTCCTTCTGTTCGGCAATCGTCATGTGACTGTTGTCAAGCTCTTTGGCATCATCGGCCTTGCGCAGAGGCGATACCTCGCGGTGAGAGTCGATGTAGTCACGCTCCTGCACGTTCTTCAGAATGTCGGCATAGTCGGCTGGCATCCCTTTCTGCTGTAGCTCGTCGTAGCGGCGCTGGGCGCGCACCTCAGCTGAAGCGGTGACGAAAATCTTCAGTTCGGCATGGGGGAACACCACGGTGCCTATGTCGCGACCGTCCATGACCACACCGCCCTCACGTCCCATCTCCTGTTGCTGAGCCACAAGGGCTGTGCGCACGAAGGGGAGGGTGGCAATGGGGCTCACGTGGTTGCTCACTTCGAGTGTACGTATCTCTTTTTCCACGCACTCACCGTTGAGGTAAGTGTCTGGGCAACCTGTCTGAGCATTCAGCTTGAATGAGATGTTGATGTTGGGCATCTGCGCCTCCAGTTCGTCGGTCTTGATGGTACCGTCGGCACGGAACAGATCGTGGCGCAGGGCAAAGAGCGTGACGCTGCGATACATGGCTCCTGTGTCAACATAGATATAGCCCACCTCACGGGCCAGGTCCTTGGCCATCGTGCTCTTGCCGCACGATGAGAAGCCGTCAATGGCAATAGTAATTTTTTTCATTGTGGGGATTTCTGATTGTTTTTTTAGGGGGAGTTCTCAGAGTTCTCGGAGTTCTCAAAGATGATAGCTTAAGTTGATGAGCAGTGACGAGGCACTCACGTGATACTTCGCGTAAGCTACGTGTAGCTTCAGCTTGTTGAGCCGCATGCCTGCACCGATGGAGAAGCCTGCCAGATGTGAGCTCGTGCCATTGCTGCTGCTGATTTTCATGTCGGAAAAGCGCAGCGGGTTGTAGCCTAAAGCGACATAGAAGCGATCGAACGACACATCGGCTCCGAACACGAAGTGGCGCCCAATGCTGTTTTCCCAGTCGTTGAGCTTCACCATTGTGACCGACAGCCGCAACGGCAGTTTGAAGAGCTGCTTGGAAACACCTATCTGGACATCGAGCGGCATGCGCTCGAACTCGTCCTCAAAAGCATCAAGCTGACCGCCCAGGTTGCGCGCCACAACCGAAATGCTCCAGTCGTTATTGTCATCGCAGAAGTTCAGTCCCAAATCGACAAGCGCTGCCAGCGAGTTGTAAGGACCCATGTAGGAGGCTGCCAACTTGGCGGTGATGCCACCACTGATATGCTCGGTGAGCCCGTAGGCGAAGGTGCCGGCAAGGGCAAAGTCGTGTGGACTAAAGTGGCCGAGCTCTTCACCCCGCTCGTTGGTCTCCTTCAGACTGCCGTAGCTCATGAAGCGCCCGCTCACTCCCCAAGAGGCACGTTGCCCCCAGGCCCTCACAAACGAAGCACTGCCCGTGATGGTGCCCTGCATGTAGGTCATCATGTTCAGGTTCATGGTGAGGTCGCTTACATTCTGAATAAGTGCGGGATTGTGGAATACCAGCGAAGCATCGTCGTCAATGAGCGTGATGTTGTC
>JAEEPT010000174.1 GCA_016284895.1 Prevotella sp.
TTACAGTAAATTGTGAGCCGCAGTCGATGATGGGTTGGATAGATACCGATAAACTCGATAAAGTCATCTACAATTTGCTTTCCAATGCAGCCAAGTACACCCAGGAGGGCGGTACTGTCAGTTTGGATGTGCATACCAACAAGCACTACGACAAAGTGAGAATCACCGTGACAGACAACGGCATCGGCATCCCGAAAGAGAAGATGAAACATCTGTTCCACCGTTTCTATGACGGGAACTATCGTAAGATGAAAACCACAGGCATAGGACTCGGCCTGTCGCTGACGCGCGACCTTGTCTATCTGCACGGTGGCACGATTAGCTGTCAGAGCGAGGAGGGCAAAGGTACTAAGTTTGTTGTGGTACTGCCCATCACCAAAGAGTCGTTCAATAAGTCGCAGATAGACGAGACATACCAGATAGACCTTGACAAGCCCCAGAGCTTTATCCTCGACATTGAATCGGTGAGGCCAAAGCTTCCTTTGCCCAAACAAGAGACAACCGAGGAGTCGCCCGATGAAGACATCTATCGCATTCTGCTGGTTGAAGACAACATCGAGCTGCTCATGCTCATGCAGACATTGCTCAGCACTCGCTATCATGTCACAACGGCACGCAATGGCCGTGAGGCCCTTGAACTGGTGAGTCAATACGACTTGGACATCATCATTTCCGATGTGATGATGCCCGAGATGGATGGCAATGAACTGACACGCCATCTCAAGGAGGATCCCAACACCAGCCATCTGCCCATCATCCTGCTCACAGCCAAGACACAGGAGAGCGACCGTGAGGAGTCGATGCGCATTGGAGCCGATGACTACATCACGAAGCCATTCCGCATGGGCGATTTGGAGTTGCGCATCAAGAACATCATTGAGAACCGTAAGCGCATTCGTCGCGAGTTCAAGGCACAGACAGTGGAAGAGAGTCGCTTGAAGGCACGCGTAGCTTCGCCCACTGCCGACGAGCTGTTCCTGCAGAAAGCCATCGACTGCGTTTATGCCCACTTAGACGACTGCGACTTCGACCGCGATGCTTTCGCGCTTGAGATGAACACCAGTGCCTCTACGCTCTATAACAAGCTGCGCTCTGTCACTGGTATGAACGTGTCGGCCTTCCTCCGCGATATACGCATGAAGGAAGCTCGCCGGCTTGCCCAGACGCACCCCGATATACGTATCAGCGATCTGGCTTATAAGGTGGGCTTTAAGGATCCAAAGTATTTCTCTACTTGTTTCAAGAAAGAGTTCGGATTGCAACCCACCGAATTCATTGAGCAGATTCATAGTAACGAGAAAGCGTAGTACGCAAAGAAAGGGAAGCTATCTCAGCCTCCCTTTCTTAGTTCATTCAGTACAGGTAAAAAGCTTAGAAAAAATTTTGCCGTACCGAAAAATAATGTTACCTTTGCATGAAAACCAACCTATTACCTTAAATTTAAACTATTCAAAACACTTTATAAAGTGCGCTCCGACTGAGAGCGCACTTTTCCTTTTTACCCTATTTGGCTGTGAAACTGGTCACGCTCGTGGTGCCTTTGTGCGACGAACCGATGTAGAGCCCGTGCCAAGCAGTAGTGGCATCTGTAGGCGCGGTGGTTGAATACTTCACATAGTAAGTGGAGTTCTTCACCATGCCGGTAGCAGTGAACAATGCCAGTGAACTGCTACATGAAGCAGGGAAGCTATATGTCACGAGGTTATTGTTCGAGGCATCGCTTAGCGTGTAGTAGCGCCCTGCGGTATAGCTGATGGAGCTGGTGACGAAGGCATAGCCTTGCTTAGCGTTCGATATAGTGCTGCTTGAACTGCCGCCTCCACCTTGGTTAGCTCCGGCGCTGATGCCAATGCCCGTGCCGGTAATCTGAATATAGCTGTTATTGTCGCAGTCGAATCCTTCTTCGGGTGCGCCCTTTGTGGTGAAGGCAAACACGGCACCGTTGCCAATGGTGATGGCTCCGGTAGTTCCTGCATTCGAGTCAACGGCATCATTGCCATTAGAGTAGCACACCGTCACGCCACCATTGAAGAATATCTTACCTGATGTGTTGATGCAGTCGTCGTAGCAGAAGAAGTAGTGTTTGCCACCCTGAATGTCGATAGAAGTCTTCGACTCCAGTCCCTCGCCTCCACTTGTCTTTGTCGTTACCTCTGTAGTGCCGCCATAAAGTGTCACCGCACAGATGGCTTTGATAGCCTTGGCTGACGAAGAGTTAAATGCACTGCCCGTGTTGCTTACTGTGAGTGTAGGTCCTGTACCATCGGCAAGACCCTGTGTGTAGGAACCTGTCACGTTGGTGTATGAGCTACCACCCTGGCCACCAGGACCACCGCCTCCACCAGGACCGCCACCGCCGCCCGGAGGTGCCATCACGACATTGAAATCACCCATTTCACCGAATTCCTCGAAATCATCGTCGAACATGGGAGGTGCCATGCGGCTGAATGATGATTTTGTGCCGTCGCCTGCCTTGATGGCCTTGCTGGCATTGCCTGTCATCGAGATATTGATGGTGCCTGCGTTCAAGGCGATGTTCAGTCCCTTGAGACCCTTGGCCGACTTCACGTCACTGGAGATGGTGACAGGAGCTGCGCTGTTGTTGATAGTCAGTTCACCTCCATTGGTGATGATGTCGTAAGCAGCTACGCCTCGACCTGCCGTTCCAGTGATGGTCATGCTGATGGAACCGCCGTTTTGCACGAACTTACCTGCCTTAGCACCTGCCACATATCCCAGGTCGGTAGCATCCGTTTGGTCAACCCCGCCACCAGCCTTCAGTGTCAGCGTACCACCATTCACGACAATGGTGCTGTCGCTCTTCAGGCACTTCGTGCCGTTGGCAGTCGTGGTGAGTGTCAGCGTTCCGTCTTCAATGTAGATGTTACCGCTGTCCTCGTCCTCATGGTCGGCGGTCTCGCCCGTGTTGGTGGTGCCGTCAATCTCAGCCTGAATGGCATCGTCGCCAACACCACTCACGCCCACGGTTCCGCTGCTCATGAGGAAATACTCATTGGCATGGATACCGTCTTTCACGGCTTTCAGCACATTGATGGTGCAATTCTTCACCGTCATGTATTCGCCAGTCTTAATGGCGTGTGCGGTCAGTCCGTTTACGTTCAGCACACCGTGTCCCTTGAACTCAGCATGTCCCTTGATCACGAAACAAGCCTTCTGCGAGCCGTTGGCACAGTCGGTCAGCGTATTCTCAGTGTCTTTTTTCACGCTCACGTCTATGCGCTTGCTATTCTGAATGTTGATGGCTGCACCGTTAGGGTTGGTCAGTGTCACGCCGTTGAGCTCCAGCGTGGCTTTGTAAGAGCCCGACATATAGAAGCTTCCATCGGTGGACCATCCACTCAGTGCATAAGTGATTTCGCTGGCTACATCGGCACTCTGGGCTATGCTGACATGGGCACCCGTCACGCTTACTGTCACGTAGCGGGCTATGTTGCCAGCTACGAAGACCTGAGCTGAAGTACCATTATAGACCACACTCACCTGGTCGTCTGTCACGGTAGTGTTGTCGAAGTACATCTGAGTGACCTCACTCAGCAGGTACTCCTTGTCCAGGATGGTGACGGTCTGACTATTCTGATAGACCATATCGCCCGCCTGCGACGATGGAATCTGGTAAATCACCTGTCCCACCTGTACGTTTAGCGTCTGTGCCACCGCCATCATGCACGACAGCAGTGTCATCAGTACTATTGTCAATGTTCTTCTCATAAGAGTGATATTTATATTTATTATATAACGGAAAATCTGCTGCAAAGTAAAAGAAAAAAAACGGAAAACAGGCAATTTTTTCGACGAACAGGCTTTTTTATTCAACAAAACAGGTGGGTGAAGAGCAATGATTCAGGCAAAATATTCAGTTAATCGGGCAAAGATGCGAGCAGAATTTCGATGAGTCGGGGCAGAGCATAGTTGTCCAAATTCTGTTCGCTCACCCACTCATAGCCTTCGGGCAACGGTGGCTTTTGGTCCGTCTCCAGCAGGTAGAAGTCGCAGTACAGGATGCGGTGTGTGAGCACGTGCTTCACGTCCTTCTTCACCAGCACGAGCTGACCAGCATCAGCTGGCACATCCTCCTGGGCCACTGGCTCCCACAGTCCTTGCCAGATGTCGCCGCTACCCCTACGCCTGATGGCTGTCAGTCCCGGCTTATGGACTGCCCGCTCTTCTGCCGACCTACACCTTATATATATATACGCGAGGCGGCGCTCCTTCACTATCAGTTTACGCAGCTTTACCGGCAACTCGCTGATGCGGTCTTTGTTCAGGGCCACACACGACTCCTGCAGCGGACAATCGCTGCAACGGGGCGACTGCGGTGTGCACTGTATGGCTCCAAAATCCATGATGGCCTGGTTGTAGGCAGCAGCCTGATTAGCAGGCAACAATTCCTGAGCCAGCAGCGCAAATTCCTTCTTGCCTTCGGTTGAGTTGATGGGAGTGCTGATGCCGAAGTAGCGGGCCAGCACCCTATACACATTGCCATCGACTACTGCCCTGGGCAGGTCGAAAGCCATCGATGCGATGGCAGCTGCAGTATAGTCGCCCACCCCCTTGAGCCCCCTGATCAACTCATAGCTATTGGGGAAGCCGCCCATCTGCACAATCTGCTGAGCAGCACAATGCAGGTTGCGGGCCCTTGAGTAGTAGCCCAGTCCCTGCCACTCGCGCAGCACCTCATCTTCCGTAGCGGCAGCCAGTTGTTCTACGGTGGGCCAGTGGCGCATGAACCGTTCCCAGTAGTGCCACCCCTGATCCACACGTGTCTGCTGCAGAATAATCTCGCTCAGCCAGATGGCGTAAGGGTCGCGTGTGTGACGCCACGGCAAATCGCGCCCATATTCGCCAAACCACCTAAGCAGTGTGTGGGCAAAATGATAAGTCGAAGTCATTCCATCTCTTTTTCAGTCTGCAAAAATAGTGTTTTTCCTTAAAATAGCGAAGTCAGGAAGGGGATAATTTAGCATATTTCAGCTTCCATAAGTGGCTGTGACTAATTCGTTTTTGAGATTTAGTTTATTTCATGCAGAGATTTAGGCTAAATCACGATACGATTTAGGCTAAATCGTTTTGCGATTTAGGCTAGATCATGTTGTGATATAGGCTAGATTGTTTCGTGATTTAGCCTAAATCATATAACGGTTCAAAACAGATGGAATTGTGGGTTATTCTAAATCGCTATAGAATAGATGTTTTCAATAGACATATATCAAGAAAATGTGTTAACAATACGATTTTTATGCACTTTTTTAACAGGCAGAACAAAATAATCCCACACAAATCTACACAAGGTTTGTGTGGGATTGTTTTTGATTTGTTTCTATTTGGAAACTTTTCCCGACTTGCTGTTGTTTGCTTTTTGTTGTGAGCCTTCACACTTCTTCTTGCAGGAGTTTGCATTCTTCTTGCAGGAGTCTGCATTCTTCTTGCAGCAGCCAGCTTCTTTTTTGCAGCAGTCGGCATTCTTCTTACTGCAGCCAGCTTCTTTTTTGCAGCAGTCAGCGTTCTTCTTACAACAATCAGCATCTTTCTTGCAACAGTCAGCTTTCTGTTCGCAGCAAGCTTTTTTGTTGTCAGTCTGGGCATTCACGGTTGTCGTGAAACTTAGGGCAGCCACCATCATGATGGCACTCAGAATCATCTTTTTCATGTTCGTCTGTAGTTTAATTTTTATATGAATTGTAAAAACGCAGCAAAGGTACGAAAAAAATATTATTATTCAATCATTGCCAAAAGAAAATCACTTCATAGCCCTCACTACGAACCACAGGTGCATAGCTACGGTACTGAACCAGCCGTAGTGACGGCACATGATGCGGAAGCGTTCACGCAGCGATTCGCGGTGATGACGCGTAGTGGCTCCCTCCTCAGTATAGCAGGCCACCACCATATTTATATTATAGAGGGGCAGTCCGGCACGTTCGCCCTCACGCATCACGCGAATGCACCAGTCCACATCGGCTGAGTAGCGGTACTGCGTGTCGTATTGCAGGTTTTTGGCAATATCGGTGCGGGCATAGAAAGCCTGATGGCATACCAGCATGCCCTGTCGGAACGACTGCCACGTCAACTGAGCGGGCGGTTGCAGACGGCGTGGGTGCAGGAAGCGCCCCTCGTTGTCCACGATGTTGGTGTTGCCATAGAGCACTGCAGGCAGCTCGTCGGTGGGAAGTTCGTTCAGCCGGCATCGGTGTGCTATCTGTTCCAATGTGTCATCCTGCGGGAAGAAGTCGCCAGCATTCATGAACACTACATAGTTGCCCCCAGCCTGAGTGAGTCCTTTGTTCATGGCATCGTAGATACCCTCGTCGGGTTCCGAGCGCAGTATCACCTTGTGTCCGCCTGCCGATGCATCGCTCTTCTGTTTGTAGGCCTGTGCCAACTCCATGGTCTTGTCGGTCGAAGCGCCATCTACAATCAGGTGCTCCACGTCTTCGTAGGTCTGCCGCAACACGCTGTCAAGCGTCCGCTGCACTACCTTTTCTGCATTATAAGTGATGGTGATGATGGTGAATCGTGTCATGAAAATAGTGTAAGATACTATAGATTTAAATGCTTTTGAGCTATGGCATGCTGGTAAACCTCAATATAACGCATGGCAACGCTCGACTGGGAATAGTTCTGAACGACCTTGTTGACACAGTTTTGCGACAACACTTCCCAATTGGCTTCCTCAAGCAGCCAGTGCATGCCATTGGCAAGATCGGCAGCATCTTCATAGCGAGCCACATAGCCGTTCTTCAGGTGATCAATCTCCTCGGGAATGCCGCCCACACGGAATGCCAGACATGGAACGCCACAGGCCATTGCCTCCATGATGGTGTTTGGCAGATTCTCAGACAGCGATGGCAGCACGAATATGTCGGCAGCACTATAGATGCGGGCAATACGGTGCTCGTCGTCAACATATCCAAGTGGATAGGAAGCGAAAGGCAACTGGCATGCCACTTCCTCGGCATCGCTTCCCAACAACACAACCCCCACATTGCTGCTCATCTCAGGATGGTCTGAGACAAGTTTCTGACAAGCCTCAATGAGATGCTGCATGCCCTTGTAACGATTTGTAAGACGCTGACAAACGAAAAGAATCAGCTTCTTGTCGGCTGGCAGATGCTCTTCACTACGAGCCTTGGCCCTGTCGCCTGGACGGAACACTCGGGTGTCAATGGGGTTGGGGATGCTCGTGACCGACTGTCCCTTGAGCAACATACTGCTCTTGGCCTCATTCTCCAACCAATGGCTACAGGCGACGAAGCTCACCTCATAGAATTTGAAAATGCGGCGCTTGACATTCCATACCGCCGTTGAAAGGTCATGCTCGCCACCGCCGTTTGGCAGGTATTGGCAATGATGGCATTGCTTCAAGAAATGGCGGCAGTTCAGGGACAGATGACAGATGGCTGTGGCAGGCCACACATCATGCATCGTCCATACAACAGGCTTTCCTGACTGCAGGATTTTGCGAATGCCCTTCAATGACAGCATGCCCTGGTTAATCCAGTGCAGGTGAATCACATCTGCCTCACGAAACTCTGGCAGGCGAGTGA
>JAEEPT010000175.1 GCA_016284895.1 Prevotella sp.
CTTGTTACTATTACATCACCTAATGAAGCAGGTATGTGCTTCTTTGTATCCTTATAAATATTATCGGACGTAAACTTTCTAATTGCTTTTGATACACCACCTCCCATTGTCAGATAGGCATCGTCAGAACTCACAATCACGTCAGTTGTAGATTTCGTGATATCACCAAATATTACGTGTAATGTAGAATTGTTGATTTTATATACTCGTTCCATTTTCTAATATTGTTATTTTCTCAAAAAATAATAATTCATTTTGCTATGCTGTTCCGCACGAGGTTCGATGTTCATAGGATTCAGCCTTAATTACCTACGTTTCTTTCCACACCTCATGTTTGAGGTTCTCTTTAGAATCCTTTGAGGGATACTTTTTTTATCTTCTCAATCAGCGGCGCATTCGAATCGTGTCCGTAACTTAGGAATATTTTCATACTCTTTACTTTTAGTTGTTTAATCCCCATCCCGTGACAGGTAACTGTCCCTAGTGTCATTCACTGCCCATCGTCACTGGTACGAACTGCCTAATTCGGCTCTCGGGATAGTGATAGTCCAGAATCAGCCTTAGAAACGTCTCTGCCTGCACCATCTCCTCCGGGTTATTGAAGTTCCGCTCCTTCTTCTGATAGACGTATGTGATGCGCGACCTATCGTCGGTTTTTAGTATTCTCTTTATTGATGGCGTAAAGATACGAATATTTTTCGGAACAAGAAACGAAATGCTGCCGAAAGTGCAAAATTTTGATAGATTCGGCACCGTTTCAAGCCTTTCTCGTTTCAGATAGCCATACTCCAGATAGCAATCACTTTGCTTTCAGGTTGCTTCTATCCATAGATTTGGTAACCTAACTCCTTCACCAATCCTCCTCGATTTGCTTTTTGACCCAAATTGAACTTCTTCGTTCTTCCCCTCTTTGCCTTTGTTTCAGGCCGAATTTCGTTAATCATCCAAAATCGCTTCGCTTTTACAAGTTTTTTTTCGTAACTTTGGCTTTGCCGAAATTGCTGGCACTCGGCAATGTGAGAAGAAAATCAGGCTTTTCTTTTGCATTGCACTCTTTTTTTCGTAACTTTGCACCCCGAAATTGCAATTTTTTTATAAAAAAGTATGATACTTGATAAGATAGACGAACTTCTGAAAGAAGTGCAGACGCTGAGCGCAAAGAATGCCGACGAAGTGGAACAGCTTCGCCTGAAATACCTCAGCAAGAAAGGTGAGATTACAGCCCTGATGAACGACTTCAGAAACGTGGCTGCTGACGAGAAGAAGACCGTCGGCATGAAAATCAACGAACTGAAGACACTGGCTACAGAGCGCATCAACCAGTTGCGTGAGGACTGTCAGACACAAGAGGCTGGTGACGAAAATATTGACCTGACCCGTACGCCATATCCCATTCAGTTAGGTACGCGCCATCCGCTCACCATCGTCACTAATGAGATTATCGACATCTTCTCACGCATGGGCTTTGTGCTGGCTGATGGTCCTGAAGTGGAGGACGACCTGCACATCTTCACCAAGATGAACTTCGCTGCCGACCATCCTGCACGCGACATGCAGGACACGTTCTTCGTGAGTCAGCATCCCAACGATGTGACAAAGAACATCCTCCTGCGCTCGCACACCTCATCGGTTCAGGCTCGTGTGATGGAGCAGATGCACACTGAGGACGGCAAGCTCACGGCTCCCATCCGCGTGATTTGTCCGGGCCGCGTGTATCGTAACGAAGCCATCACAGCTCGCGCCCACTGTTTCTTCCATCAAGTGGAAGGACTCTACATCGACAAGAACGTGAGCTTCACCGACCTGAAACAGGTGCTGCTGTCGTTTGCACGCGAGATGTTCGGTGCCGACACGAAGATTCGTCTGCGCCCCTCTTACTTCCCCTTCACGGAGCCTTCGGCTGAGATGGACATCTCGTGCTTCATCTGCGGCGGTGAGGGCTGCGGCTTCTGCAAGCACACCGGATGGGTGGAAATCCTGGGCTGCGGCATGGTGGATCCCAACGTGCTCGAACAGTGCGGCATCGACTCCAAGATCTACAGCGGCTATGCCTTCGGCATGGGTGTGGAGCGCATCACGAACCTGAAGTATCGTGTCTCTGACCTCCGAATGTTCTCTGAAAACGATGTGCAGTTCCTCAAGGAGTTTGAGTCGGCTTGAACAAGTTGTGGAACAGTAATTATATAAAGGTGATGATAGCGAACTTCTCGCTATTCTTCGCCTTTTATGTTTTGACCCCATTGCTTCCGCTCTACCTGAGCGAAACGTTTGGGGCTACCAAGGATACGATTGGACTGGTGCTCTCGGGCTATACCGTCACGGCACTGCTGTTGCGTCCCTTCAGCGGATTCATGGTCGATACCTTCCCTCGCAAGACGGTGCTCTTGATTTGTTTCACGGCTTTTGCCGTGTTTTTTGTAGGCTATCTGGCCGCATCCACACTCTTGCTTTTCACCATCGTGCGCACGCTCCACGGCGGGCCTTTCGGTGCTTTGACCGTAGCCAACTCTACCGTGGCTATCGACGTGCTGCCCAGTTCGCGGCGCAATGAGGGCATAGGCTACTACGGACTGAGCAACAACCTGGCAATGGCCATAGCACCTACCATCGGCATTTTCATCTATCAGCAGACCCACAGCTTCGACCTGCTGTTCTGGATAGCACTCATCGTGGCGCTATTGGGACTGGTGGTTGACAGCACGGTGAGGGTGGAGAAAGGAAAGAGGAAAGAGGAGAGAGGAAAGTCTGCTTCGGCTCTGCAGAACAACTCTGGCGCGGAAGCAAACTCTCAATTCTCAACTCTACACTCTGCACTTTCCCTTGACCGTTTCTTCCTTCTCCGAGGATGGCTGCTGGGAGCCAATATGGTGTTTTTCGGCTTCTGCTTCGGTGTGCTGAGCAACTATCTGGCCATCTACGGAAAAGAACAGTTAGGCATCACAGGAGGCACTGGCACTTACTTCATGCTGTGCAGCATCGGACTCATCCTTTCCCGATTGCAAGGTGGAAAGGCGCTCCGTCAGGGCCGACTCACCCACAATGCTTCATCGGGCATGCTCATCTCGCTCGTGGGCTACACCATCTTCATTCTGATGCCCACGCTGGGACAGACTTTCCATAGCTATTCATCCGCTCTGGTGGCAGTGGGCTACTACGGCTCTGCCCTGCTCATCGGATTGGGCAATGGTCACATGTGGCCTGCCTTCCAGAACATGATGATTTCGATGGCGCACCACAATGAGCGAGGCACCGCCAACAGCACCATCCTCATCTCGTGGGACATCGGCATGGGAATGGGTATCCTCGTAGGAGGGGTAGTGGCTGAGCACCTCAGCTACGATGCCGCTTTCTGGACGGTCGCACTGGTCAATGCCTGT
Source organism: Prevotella sp. (assembly GCA_016284895.1). GTDB lineage: Bacteria > Bacteroidota > Bacteroidia > Bacteroidales > Bacteroidaceae > Prevotella. Next base: position 3,378 of record JAEEPT010000175.1, read on the forward strand.
GGTGTGCTCATCTATTTTCTCCGCACACGTAACTTTTTCATTGAGCGCCAGTTGAATAACTAAAAAATAATTGTTATCTTTGCAAGCAAAACAGACAAAAGTGGTTGATACTAGACGATATGACAACTTATTTGCAATGAGAACCTTCATTGCCTTATTGATGATTGCCGTGCATACCTTCAGTGCACTGGCTCAGGACAACGGCATTGCCGTGATGCCAGGAGCAGAGTATGTGCTGCGCAACGTGGCTACAGGAACTTACCTGATGAAGGACGGTACCACAACAACCGACGAAGAGGCGGCATCGAACTGGCGCGTCGTCACTAACGACACCATCCACTTCGGCGATAAGGAGCATCTCTACTTCGTTCACTCCGACGAAATCATCATGCAGATGAACAACAGTGGTCTGGGGTGGTCGGTGAAATTCTCACCTGAAGCCAATCAGACCTATGTCATGCCCAGTGAGACAACAGCGGGAACATTCAAGTTCCGATATCGCTACATGGCCAGCACCCGCTACCTGAACGTGGAAGTGGCGGCTGACGGCAGCGAACGGCTCACGGCAGCTCACACATCTTCGCCCTACAACGACTGGGAGTTCGTTCCTACCTCGCACCCCAAGAACTATCGCTACAGGTTGATGTCGATGGATCGCTCGTCGGGCAACACGAAATATGCCATTGCTTACCGCTCACACGACCCGAAAGGGCAGGAGATATGGTTGTCTGGCTGGATGGCTGTGCCTACCGACAGCGAGGGAGGCTCATCGACTGCCGATCACGTGCTGTTCTCTACCCACTACACGCTGACCAAGACCTCACAGTGGCCAACCGTGAGCGACCCCATCGACGGGCTCTCCTTCACGTTCACAAGCAATAAGCCTGTGATGGTGGAGCCCGACTACTACGGCTGCGGCATCACAGAGCAATATGACAATCCCTACTGCGCTGCCGACATCATGGCAGAGGAGAGCGTTGACATGCTTATCATCGCCCACGACCTACTGCGCGACCTGCATCAGATGGACTGCTCCACAGGTGCCTTCCCCACCTACGGCATAGGCAGTTCGCAAGGGGCATCGATTATCCTGGCTTGCCAGCGGTATGTAGAGAACTCGCCCAAGGTGAGCGAGGATGAGCGGAAGGCCATCAACTGGGTTCGCACTTGTGCATGTGCAGGATGTTACAATCCCATATCCACGCTCTCGCACTACTATGTCACTAACGAACTGTCGGTGCCCAGTGTGGTGCCTTTCCTGTTGATGGGAATGGTGGTGGGATGTCCCGACATCTTTGGTGAGACGCGAGCCGAGGACTTTTTCTCAGAAGCTTTCTTGAAGGCTGGCATCCTGGAACTCATCCGCAGCAAGAACTACTCCAGCGAGGAGATTACCGAAGCCATGAAGAACCATTCCGTGGCAACGATGAAGGAAATGCTCTCGGAAGAGGCAAAGGACTTGAACTCAGACATCTCGCAGAAGTTGCTGAAGGCTCTTGGGCAGAGTGACCTCACACGCGACTGGTCACCAAAAGCCGACATTAAGCTCTACTACCATCCTGAAGACGCAGTGGTGCCTCACCTCAATCTCGTATCGTTCGTCAACGGCTTGAAAGACCGCTGTCAAGGCAAGTTGGAGACCCAGCAGACACTGCTGAGTGTACATGTGATGGCATGTACCGACTTTTTCGCAAGAATGATTTTTGGTTCATATAAAGAATAGCTGCTATGACACTTACATATCTCTTCTATTGGTACTATGTATTGCTGACTGCCACCACGGGGGGCAAGGTCTATGCTACTGGCGACTGGCGACTGCCACAGAGTGATGACGATTATGGCAATCAAGTCGAGGCACGATGGGTCATTGCCGGCACAGAGGCCCGTTCGTCGTGCTATGCTTGGGTACAACCTGAAAAGGGCTACCACTTCGTGGGCTTCGTCGATGAGAACAACCAGCCTGTCAGCACGGGAGAATCACTCAGCGAAATACGTCTGTGGTGTGTTACTGACAGTGCGAAGCAGGAAGACGGCATCGTCAGTGGCAACGATTTCTATCCCACAACGCCCCAGCGATTTACCGCCGTATTCGAACCCGATATACCTGAAGAGATTGCATCACCAAAGGTGGCTGTAGCGCCTGGGAACTCAATGGAGATGTACACTCTCTTTGGACGGAAAATCACCACCCCTCATCGTGGTCAGGTCATTGTTCGGAACAAGAGAAAAGTCATGGTGAAGTAGGACTATTATTGAATATCTATCAAAGACTATTCTATTATGGAAACGAAGAAAATAACACTCGACACCGTCGTTCGTGGTGTGATAGCTGTCGTTATCTTTATTGGTGTGGTGATGTTGCTCAACAGGTTGAGTGGCGTGCTACTGCCCTTCTTTGCAGCCTGGCTGATAGCCTATCTGCTGTTCCCGCTGGTGAAGTTCTTCCAGTACAAGTGCCGCATGAAGTTCCGGATGCTGGGCATCTTGTTTGCCTTACTCACAGTGACTGGCGTTCTCACAGGACTGACATGGCTGGTGGTGCCGCCTATGATAGAGGAGGCCGGACACATCAAGGACATCATCATCACCTACGTGGAGGGTAACAGCACCCTGCATAACATCCCGGGGCAGGTGCAGGAGTTCGTGCGTGAGCATACCGATGTGAATCAGCTGAAAACCATCGTGACACAGGATGGATTCATCAATAGTGTCAAGGAGACAATGCCGAAAGTGTGGGCTGTCATTGCTCAGTCCTTCAATGTGCTGAGCAGTTTGCTTTCGCTTACCATGATTCTGCTATATACGGTATTCATCCTGTTGGACTATGAAGAACTGTGCAACGGATGGCCCGAGCTGCTGCCCGTGCGCTATCGCCGCTTTGCTGTGCAGCTGACCAGCGATGTAGAGGAGGGCATGAACAAATATTTCCGTGGACAAGGGCTCATTGCCTTCATCGTGGGAGTGCTGTTCAGTATTGGGTTCCTCATCATCGACTTCCCCATGGCTGTAGGCCTGGGCCTCTTCATCGGCCTGCTCAACATGGTGCCTTACCTTCAGAACATTGCTTTTATTCCCTGCACCATCCTGGCACTTGCCAAGAGTGCAGAAACAGGGCAGAACTTCTGGCTTATCATGCTCATGATGCTGATTGTCTTTGCTGTCGTACAAGCCATTCAGGATGGATTCCTCACTCCGAAGATCATGGGACATGTGACTGGTCTTAATGCAGCCATCATCCTGCTGTCGCTCTCTATTTGGGGGTCATTGCTTGGCATGCTCGGCATGATTATCGCCTTGCCGCTCACCACCTTGCTATTGAACTATTACCAGAAGTATGTCATCAAAAAGCACAAGGTGGAGCAGGCGTGATTGATGTTGAAACACGACATAAAAAAGCGGCGGCTGCAATCAACTTTGGATTGCAGCCGCTGCTTTTTCGTTGCGGTCTGTTCTTGATTATTTCTCCTTTATCACGACATTCTCTTTTTTCACACCTTCGCAATAGTGGAACTCACCCTCTTTGTCGGCAGTGATATGGATATTGCGTAGCGTGACGTTGGTGATGGGCTGTTCGGGCAGTCCATTGAAATAAATGGCACGACTGGCTCCGCGGCAGATGATGTTCTCGATGGTGATGTCGCGGAAACAGGGCGTGGTCTCGTCGGCAACGATACGGGCTGAGGCCGACTGCTGTTCAATGCCGTCCATATCGTCTGTCACCGATTTTCCACCATAGTAGAGGTCGAAGGTGATGGCATCCTCAATGATGTTATACATGGAGATGCCGTCAATGAAAATGTTCTCTACCACACCGCCACGGCCACGTGTCGATTTGAAACGTATGCCCACGTCGGTGCCCAGGAACTGGCAGTCCTTCATCAGTACGTTGCGAATGCCACCGCTCATCTCGCTGCCTACGGTGAAGCCGCCGTGTCCGGCAAAGACGGTACAGCCTGTTATCACCACGTTCTCACAGGGCTTTCCACGCTTGCGCCCCTCAGCATCCTTGCCGCTCTTCACGCAGATACAGTCGTCGCCTGCATCGAAGGTGGAGTTCACTACCAGTGCATTGCGGCATGACTCGAGGTCGAGGGCATCGCCATTCTGGGCGTAGAAGGGGTTGCGGGCCGTTATGCCGTCGATGATGAGGTTCTCGCACATCAGTGGATGTATGTTCCATGC
>JAEEPT010000010.1 GCA_016284895.1 Prevotella sp.
TGCCACAAGCAAGTTTCCGTCGGTGTCGGTTGTTGTCTCGCTCATATCCACGACGGGAATGGTAATACTTGGTTCTTCGTTCTGCTTAGTAATAAGCAACGGTGTATTGGCTGCAGCCTTACTCACTTTCAGTGCTTTCAGCGTTCCATTATCGTCCTTGATGTAGCGTGCGTCTACGTCAGAGAAGTCAAGCGTTAAAGCCGAAGCGTAACTTGCATAGGCATTAGGTAAACTGATGGTGACGTTTGTGTTGGTTGGAGCATAGACATCAAGACTGGTGTAGATGCTGGTGCCACGCATATCGAGATTGGTAGCCGTTGCGGAAGTTACCCAATCAACTGCATCCTGAGCCGAAGCATAAGTACCACTATTGCATACTTTCTTCTTATAGGCATATACGAATCCAGTCTCGTGATTCAAGAACTGAAGTGAAAATTTACCTGCATTGGTAAGTCCATAGCCAACAAAGAAAAGCATTTGTTTGGTATTTGCATATAATCCATTGCTCAGCATGATACTACTGTTGTCAAACTGATATCGATCCGCAGAGTCTGTGAAGCCATTGACAGTAATGGAAGGATTAGTCGGGTCACCGCTAATCAAAGAGTTGATATAAGTGCTCTTATTGGTAAGGTCATAAGAGGCCGTTTTCACATAGCCCGTTGTACAAGCAGGAATATCAATGCTAGTTTCTTTTCCTCCATAGGATGCTGTTATCGTAACATCTGTGTTGTGGACCTTCTTGTATGTAAACACATTATCATCAAGGGTATAGTCTTCACTAGAGGGAACACTATAGGTGGCTGCCACATTTTCATCGGTATTTGCATTTATAGCAGACAGATTATACTGAGGGAAATAGCAACTACCCTCTTTCACCATATCTGTTTGATTTTTAGAAACTTGCAGGTCTATTTCGTTTACATGTTTTCTATAAACAGAAAATGACAGGTAAGCGGTACGTGTATTAGTTCCTGAATCCGTATTTTTACCACCTAACAAACTGAGCCCATCTTCTGTGGTTGAATAGTCATATTGGGTATCCACTTGCTCATATACAGCAGAATTATCAGATTTTCCACGTTTATAAGCTGCAACCAGCACCATACCTTCTCTAAAGTTCGTTATAGACACCGTAAAGTCATTTTCACAATCCATACCATATTCTGGGAAATAGTAGTAATAACCAGCTCCTGTAATGGTAAGTAGAGCATACAGATCAGTTGTGTTCCCTGTTTTATTTGCCTGATATCTTATTGGTTTGACGGTAAAGCCGTTAAGATTCGTTACACCGGCATCTTGCTTTTTAGTCCATCCACCATTGGGGGCGGTACTGCTGGTGCAATCATAGGTAGCAACAAGGTCATAGGTGGATTCTTCATCGCCTGCCAGCGTGAAATGGTCATCCACGGCTGTCATAGGATTTGTGGTCAATCCTGTTGTTTGTGCATCAGCCCACGCTGAATTTGCTCCCCCCAGCATCATAATGCCGAGGAGCATTGTCTTGAAACTTAGTAGATTTTTTTTCATCTTTTTAATTATTTTGGTTAAACGTTTTAAGTTTGCTGCAAAGGTACGGCTTTCATCCTTTCCCCTTGGTATCTCTCCGTGTCATAGATGGGTCAAACTGTATCAAAGAATGAGATTTATGAGATTTTTGTCGCGATGTCAAAAAAAAGATGTATTTTTGCACGCATGAAACAAAGATGTCAGTTCTTTTTGCATATATCGATCGCATCGCTGTTTGCCCTGATAACATGCCAATGTTCAAGGGAGAAAACCGACATGCCGACAGTGCAGGCCGTGGTGTCTGTAGTGACCAATGCTGGCAGCAATCTTTGGGTGGCTACCGACAACGGGCTCTATAGGGCAGACAGCCTTGGTGAACTGCATCAGCAGCCGTTACCGTCGCTGACACACCATCCATACCCCTCCATACATGCGCTGGCGCTCGACACCATAGGTCATCGCCTCTGGATAGGCGCTTGGAACCATCTGTATTGCTACGATCTGCAGCGAGAGCGATTTATCACCACTCCAGACTCTGCCATCCACCAAACCACAGCCTTACAGATTGACACCTTAGGCCGTGTAATAGCAAAGACTGGGCACGGCCTCTATCGCTACACACTGAACGACACGTTGCCTGATGGCATGACTGAACAACTGAATAGCATAGCCTACCAGAAAGAGCCTAACGTTGACATTTGTATCGACGGCTGCCATTTCCCCGAGACCGACAGCCGCCCATTGTTCTATATCTGGCTAATACTTGCTGCTTGTCTCGCTTGCGTGGTCGTTGTCTTTTATTTGCACAAGAAGCGACGTCCTGCAGAAGCTGACGACAAGGTTACAGCCCCTGCTCTGGTACAACCAACGATAAACGCTCCGAACTCAGACGCATCGTATTCCCATCGCCCCACTTTCCTTGAGAGGGCTGAACAGATAGTCGACATCCACATAGCAGACCAGAGTTTCAATGCCGATGTCTTTGCACAGGAAATGGCCGTCAGCCGTGCCCAGCTGTTCCGCAAACTGAAAGCAGCCAACGGACAGACGGTGATGGAGTTCATCAACGAACGGCGCATGGCTTTGGCCGAGCACCTTCTCAAAACCACCGACCGCACTATTGCCGACATAGCCTCGGCAACAGGCTTTACCGAAGCCTCCAACTTCCGTCGTGCTTTTCTAAAATGGTCAGGAAAGAATCCGTCGGAAGTCAGAAAGTAAAGAAGCAGAAGAAAAAGATTTTTTGCATTATTCTGCATCCTCATACACATACTCAGGACGCTCGTCATACTCGTTCGCGCTGATCTGAACGTCTTGAAAACGGATGTTGCGGGCATGACGCACGAAGAAACCGTGGGCAGGCAGCTGTCCCCACATCGTGGCTTCGGGATACTCCTTCTCTTTTTCGTCGGTGGGGATTGCGGCCTTCTTGCCGCCGCCGCGATGGCTGATGCGAATGTTGCGCAGGGTGACGTTCTCTACGCAGTGGCCCGGCAGACCCGTGATGCTGCTGCCAACGGAGCCGGCATCGCTCACGATGATGTCGCTGAGGGTCACATTGCGCACCGTGCCCACCTGGTTGATTTGCTGTCCTTCGTGGTAGCCACGGGCGCGGTTGCCCAGACGAATGAAGATGGGCGACTCGGTTCCTTCGGCCACGATGTTGCTCACCTGCACATTCTCCAACACACCGCCATCAACCACTTCGAGTGAAATGACCGATGTGCCTCGGTCGTTGCCGAAGAACTTAGAGCTTTGATCCTCACTGGGCTTCACCACAATGCCGCTGATGGAGATATTGCGATAGCCGCCGTTACTCTCAGTGCCTAACTTGATGGCATTGCAGTGGCTCGACACGATGCAGTTGCTGATGCGTACGTTCTCGCACAGGCGGGGCGAGGTGCTCTTCAGCGTGATACCGTCGTCGTCAGAGTCGGCCAGCATGCCCGTGACAATCACGTCGTGACAGCCGTCCAGGTCGAGCGCATCGTTATTGTAGTTGTTGCGGTTGAACACCTTAATGCCGTCAATCTTCACGCGGTCGCAGGCCAGATAGTGCTGCATCCAGCAGCCTGAGTTCTTCAGGGTGATGTCCTTTACAGTGATGTCTTCACTCTGAATGAAGCGCAACAGATGGGGGCGCGTGATGCCCTCATCGTTCCACGACAGCTTTTCAAAGGCCGAGCCGCGTCCGTCGATGGTTCCTGTTCCGGTAATGGTCACATGCTGCACCTTGTCGGCATATATGAGTTGAATGGTAGTAGTCTGCGTTCGCAGTGATACGTAGTCGCTCTTCATGGGCAGGTAGTCCTTCAGGTCGGTTGAGCCATAGAGCGTGGCCCCCTGTTCCAAGTGCAGATTGACATTGGAGCGCAGCACCAGACTGCCTGTCTTGTAGTTGCCTGTGGGTATCACCACGCGACCGCCGCCGTCGCGCGAACAATCGTCGATAGCCTGTTGAATGGCAGTAGTAGCCAACTGCGTTGTGTCGCTCTTGGCACCGTAGGTCGTAATCAGATAGTCGGCTGCATGTCCTGTGAATATGTTGCTGACGAATAGGAAGGTTAAAAGAATCTGTTTCATGTCGAAGCTTTTAGTTACTTGGATGTCGTTGTTCTCTATCTCGAGGATAAAGATAGTGTAATTTACCGTATCATGCGTAACTTTGCCTATATTTTTTCAATACTTTAAGAATATGAATCGTCCGTGTAACTACTCAGCACCCGTGCCATGAGTAGTTACCTAAATCGTGATGCCATCTATCCTATATCGTGACGCGATATAGCCTAAATCATAACATGATATAACCTAAATCGTGTTGTGATATAGCCTAAAACTCAGTATGATCTTGCCTGCGGCATGAAATGAATGATTCAAGATGGCAAAAACTGCTTGCTGACTTCATCAAATGACAGACTACACACTACTATATGAACAAAGTTTGCAAAACATCTGTTTCATCTGTTTCCTGTATGCAACACACTATTAATCAGTTGTTTACAAGTGAAACAGATGGAAGCAGATGGAAACAGATGTGTTGCAAACTTTTTTCAGTCTCTATTCGTTTTTTTGGCCTCTCGTCATTCCATAATTGAAATGTTCGCCAATGTTTTAATTTGCCATTTTGACCCCTTTTGGATTATTTTAACAAGGATGATGCACCGACTTTCGTAGAATATTTGTAACTTTACATCATGAAGGTAGCAAATAATCAATATTCGACATTAGGGACAATGAAATGATAAAAACAATGAGCAGGATGTCAAGAAGAAGATAACGATGGTAACTACTCATGCACTATAGGGTGCTGAGTAGTTACCTTCCCGTTCATAGCTGAAATGAGCGGGAAGTTTTGTAACTTTGCGTCCCCAAAAAGGACAACAGATAAAAAAAACTCGCGAAACCCCTTTGTTTTCAGCGGAAACCGCGTAAATGTCACAAATGACAAATGACAATACATGATGAAACGAATTCGGGGAAAAAAAGAATGTTTTTTCTTCGTTTTTCTTCTCGCTTCATCGTACCTTTGCAGGACAGATTTTTGTAGCGTTTCACTAATCATGTACAACCAGATAAGGGAAGACACCATTTATATCATGCTTTACGCAGTAGTGACGGCTATGTCACTGATAGCCAGTTGCTATCTGCTGTTCCGTCGGGGCAACGCCATTGCCCCTGACATTACGCCGCCTACACGATTGCGCCGCTGGACGGCTGCATTCCTGGCCTTCCTCGCGTTGAACCACATGTGGTATATGCCGATATTATTCCTCACATCCGACGAGGACGTCAAGTTGAACGACCTCGTAGGCGGATTGCTCGACAGCATGACGATTTTGCCTTTGTCAATAATCGTTATGCTCACTATGCTGCAAGACCGAAGACACCCGCTGTGGCCTGTTGCTGTGATTGTGTTGCCACAAGTGGTCGGCATGGGTGTAAGTGTCGCTACGCGCAGCACTGCCCTATTCCCACTGCTCTATGGCTATTTCCTGCTGATGTGCATCGGCTTTATAATATATATGGTACGCGCGTTGAGGCAATACGGACGCTGGCTGCGCGACAACTACGCAGACCTGGAGCACAAGGAGGTGTGGCATAGCTTCGTGATGATGGCCATCATGCTGCTGGTGTTCGGAGTCTATGCAATCGTAGGCAAAGGCCCTGTGTGCCAATATGCCATGCTGGTGGTATGCATCGCGCTTGTCTGCTATCTGCCGTGGCGGGTAGAAACGCTGAGCGACCTCACCCCCACTGTTCCTCAACCTGCCAGTTCACCAGTTCCTCAGTTCCCTAAAGAAGAGATCACTGTTCATGCTAACATCGGGCCGTTGCTTCAGCGGTATTGCATAGACACACAGCTCTACTTGCAACACGACCTCACCCTTCTGCAACTGGCCAAAGCCATAGGCGTCAATCGTTTCTATCTCAGCCAGTATTTCTCTTCTATGGGCACGAACTACAATGCCTATATCAACGACTTGCGCATCAATCATTTCACCACGCTCTATCGTGAGGCCGTTGCAGCCAAGCGTTCTGTAACAGCCCAGCAGCTGGCCTTGGATAGTGGCTACAAGAGTTACAGCACTTTCAGCAAAGCCTTCAAGAACAAGATGGGGCTGTCGGTCACTACATGGATAAAGTCTCAGCAGGAGGGGTAAGCAGACGCGCCACAAAACATCAGAAATGGCAGAATATGCAATAAAAGTAGCGTAATCTGCAAAAATCATGGCTCACGAAACGGGTCGTGATTCTTTTTTTCACGGGAATAGCTATCTTTGCAAACGCGATTACGACAAAGATGTATCGTTTTTTTAACCACGGGGACAGGCAATAGTTGATTCCCACAAATTACCATATTATTAATAACAAAAAAAAGTTTATGAAAAAAATGAGAAACTGGGTACTTGCCGCCACTCTTATTTGCGGCGCAAGTGTGTTAACCGGGTGTAAGTCGGACAAAGACGAGGATCAGGGTCCTGCAAATCCTCCCACCACCGAGAAGGAATACGACCAGTCGCTGGCTGCGAAGTGCGTCAACGGCATCTTCGTGGGCAAGAAGACCGACAACGTCATTTCCTTCAAGGGCATCCCGTTCGTAGGTCAGCAGCCCGTGGGCAGCCTGCGCTGGAAAGCGCCCGTGGATGTCAGCCCAAGCGATGCAGTATTCGAGGCATACGAATATGGCAAGGCTCCCTTCCAGGCACCAGGCGACCCTGCTGGCGAATATGGCCAGAGCGAGGCATGCCTGTATCTGAACGTGTGGAAGACCGACGAGACTACTACTCAGAAGAAGCCTGTGATGGTGTGGATCTACGGCGGTGGCTTCGAGGTAGGTGGAACCACCGATCCGCAGTACGACTGCCACAACCTTGTGAAGGAGAACCCCGATGTCATCTTTGTCACCATCTCTTATCGTCTTGCCGCCTACGGCTTCCTGCATCTGTCTCACCTGCCAGACGGCAAGGATTACCCCGATGCTCAGAACCTGGGTACGCTTGACCAGCTGATGGCCCTGAAATGGGTGCATAACAACATTGCTGCCTTCGGCGGCGACCCCGACAACGTGACCATCTGGGGCGAATCAGCGGGTGGTGGAAGCTGTTCACTGCTTTCGTTGATTGATGAAGCGCACAAGTATTTCAAACGCGCCATCATACAAAGCGGCAGTCCTAACATGACGAGATCTGCCGAGGAGGCCATCGCCGTCACAGACAAGATCATGGCGGCACTCGACTGCAAGACCGTTGCCGACCTACAGAAGGTGGAACCCCGCAAACTCGCTGACAAGGTGGGAGAGTTGTTCGGAATATATCAGGTGCTGGGATGGAGCATCTGGCCGGAGCGCGACGGCAGACTGCTGCCTGAGGACACATGGAAGGCAGTTGAAGAAGGTAAGGCAAAGGGTATTGAAATCCTTACGGGCTGCACTAAGGACGAATTCAACACCTTTGCAGCCGCCCTTGGCGCGGAAGCTTGGAACATGTGGGCAGCCGACCGCATGGCTAAGAGGGCCGTGCTGCTGACAGCCGATGAGAATGCGAAGGTGCAGAGCTACATCAACAGTGTTCCTGGCGAGGAATGGGAGAAGACCTGCAGTCTGTTCAGCCATAGCTATTTCAATGCGCCAACTATCAGTCTGTCGGAGAAACATACCAAGGCAGGCGGCAAGGTGTACACCTACTTCTATACACCTGAATCCATCTTGCCCATGGTGAAGAGCGGACATGCGTCGGAACTGTCGGTTGTATTCAACCATCCCGAGATGACTGGCTTCACAGGAAGAACAATCGACGAGACCTTCAGCAAGACCGTACGCAAGATGTGGGTGCAGTTTGCCAAGACCGGCAATCCGTCGCTCACCGCCGAGCAGTCACCCGACGGCAAGGCAAAGGTGTGGCCGCTCTACGACCTCACAGACAAGCAGGTGATGGTTCTCGACGAGTTCAACATCCATTCAGCAAAAGAGGCCGACGTGAAGATGGTGGATTGGGACAACACCTATTTCCTGACCAAGCTTTATTGCAACTAATATAGCACCGGGGTGTCTGCGCAGACACCCCGGTGTTTTTTATAGCGAAAAACACGCGAAACCCCTTTGTTTCTGCGGAAACCGCGAAAATGTTACAAATGACATTTAGACATAATAACAAAAGAATAGATTTTTAAGACATAGTAACAGAAGAACACATTTTTTTCTTTGACATAATAACATAAGAACATATTTTTTCTTTGACATAGTAACAGAAGTACAGATATTGGTTCGTCCCAGTCTGATATTTGCGTCAAATACTTTTGTTCTTATGTTATTATGTCTTTTAAAATCCCATATATGTTCTTATGTTATTATGTCTTTAAAATCCCTGTTATTATGTCTTTTTTTCGCACATTATTTGTTTTTTTACTCTCTTCATCGTACCTTTGCAGGGCAGAAACTACAATCAAGAATCAGAACATGCAATACTACAGCACCAATGGAAAGGCACCTGTGGCCGACCTGAAAAAGGCGGTGGTGAAAGGACTGGCCGAAGACCGTGGGCTCTACATGCCCGAACGTATCAACAAACTGCCGAAGGCTTTCTTCGAGGACATGCCGAACATGAGCTTTCAAGACATTGCCTACAACGTGGCCGATGCCTTCTTCGGCGAAGACGTGGATGGCGACGTGCTGCAGGACTTGGTCTATGACACACTGTCGTTCGACTGCCCTGTGGTGAAGGTGAAGGAGAACATCTATTCGCTCGAGCTGTTTCATGGCCCCACACTGGCCTTCAAGGACGTGGGTGCAAGGTTCATGGCACGACTGCTGCGTAGCCTCAACCCCAGCAAGAAAGGTGAGGGAGTAGTGAACGTGCTGGTGGCTACCTCAGGCGATACGGGATCGGCAGTAGCCAATGGATTCCTCGGTGTGGAGGGCATACACGTGTATGTGCTCTACCCGAAGGGCAAGGTGAGCCCCATTCAGGAGTGCCAGTTCACTACACTGGGGCGGAACATCACGGCCATTGAGGTGGACGGAGTGTTCGACGACTGCCAGCGACTGGTGAAGAGCGCCTTCATGGACGAGGAACTGAACCGCCACATGATGCTCACCTCGGCCAACTCTATCAACGTGGCCCGCTTCCTGCCCCAGGCATTCTACTATTTCAATGCAGTGGCGCGCCTCACCCCCCAACTCTCACCCCTCAACTCTCAATTAGTGATGTGCGTGCCAAGCGGCAACTTCGGCAACATCTGTGCCGCACTCTTCGGCCATCAGATGGGACTGTCCGTGAAGCGATTCATTGCTGCCAACAACGCCAACGACATTTTCTACAACTATCTGCAGACGGGCAAGTATGAGCCGAAGCCCTCGAAGCAGACACTGGCCAATGCTATGGACGTGGGCGACCCATCGAACTTTGCCCGCATCATCAACCTCTACTCAGAAAACGGCAAACTGTCGCCCGAGGAAACGCACCGCCGCATCACCTCGCTCATCAGCGGAGCCACCTACAGCGACGAGCAAATCAAGGAGACCATGCGCCGCTGCTATGAGCAGACGGGCTACACACTCGATCCGCACGGTGCCTGCGGCTATCGCGCACTGGAGGAGCAGCTGAAGCCTGGCGAAGTGGGCATCTTCTGCGAAACGGCTCACCCCGCCAAGTTCAAGGAGAAGGTGGACGAGATTCTGGGCATTGACGTGGAGATTCCCGAACGGCTGCAAGCCTTCATGAAGGGAACGAAACAGAGCGTGGCCATGACGAAGGACTTTGAGGACTTCAAGCAGTATCTGCTGAAGCAATAACAAGAACACATAAAAAAGCGAACGAAGGCGGCTATCCAGTATGATTGGAAAGCCGCCTTCGACTGTACTTCCGATTCCCTTAGCGCTTCACGGGAATCACATAGAACTGGCGCTCCTTAGCAAAGTCTATCATCCACTGGTCAAGGATGATGTGGTCGTCGAGCGCCTTGATGTAGAGCCGGTGCTGCCCTTTGGTAAGGTGGATAGGCGTATGGTGGAGAGCCTGACCTCGCAGCACGTTCTGCTTCCAACGCTCAGAGCGATAGGGCTCCTTCAGCGAAATGACGGTGCGCGGCCCATCATCAATGCCCACCTCATAGCGCAGATCGCCTCGATCGCTGGGTTGTGTGGGTATCATGGCAGTACGGAGCACCGCCTCGCCCTCACGGTCGGAGGTGAACTCATAGATGAGCGTAGTGCCTTTTGACAATGCAACGGCCTGCATGGAGTGGCCGAGCATGTCAATAGTATCAGCCCCCCCTACGGCCCCCGAGGGGGCTTCTATGGAATGATAGTCGCAGGCGTTGCGGGCAATGCAGTAGCCAGGCGTGGGATGCTGCGCCCACTCGGTGCGAGCGCCCTTGGCAAAGACGGGCAGCGAGCGAGGCGAGGCCGACATGAGTCCGCGCCACTTGCCGCCGTTGAGCGCATTATACTGCTCAGTCAGCTGCTGTATCTCATCGTATGCCTTGGCACTCTCCTCGGGGCCAGCCAGCATCTTGCGCGTCATGGCTGCAGCGGCATGCACAGGATAGAGCACATGGGCAAAGTAAGCATCGCGCAAGTGTTCGCGAACCATCTGACCATAAACATCGACGGTAGCCTCGATACGGGCAAAGTCGTTCATACGCTCAAAAGCCTCTCGACGCGAGAACTCTGTCTTCGAAGGCACCGACTTGCCACCAGGATACTTCTTCTTGTCGAGTTCCACCTGCGTAAAGCCCATGAACTCAGGGCGGCGAATGGCATTCAAACGGTAGAACTCGCGCATGGCAGGGGCTATGGCATGTCCCACCTCAGCGCCAAACTGGGTGCAAAGCCAATGCTCCAGGTGAGCAGGGGCTAACTCTATATTCCACGCCATATCCAGAAACAGCTCCAAATCGTAGGCCGCCACCTTCGGGTCGTGTACATTCGCAATCCACAACTTACGGCAGTTGTGGTCATAAGCTGCCTTCATCTCTGAACAGATGAGTCCGGGCTGCGTAGTGGTGAGCCACAGATGGTCGTGCGGACGGCCCCAGTAAGAGAGGTGATAGTAGATGCCGCCTCCCCCACTCCGCTTTTGCTGCTCGGCATCGGGCAGACGGGTGAGGTAGCCGTAGTTGTCGTCACACCACATCAGGGTCACGTCGTCGGGAACACGCAGACCGCTCTCATAGATATCGAGTACTTCTTTATAAGGAATGAACACCTGCGGAACGGTCTCCACCTTATTATTATAATAGCGGCGCAGCAACTCGCGCTGGTCATCAATCACCTGCTGCAGTCCGTTCAACTTCTCCTCCTTGGTCTTCACACCCTCCATCGAGCCGTCGTGAATGCCGCGCATACCAATGGTGAAGAGCTCCTCGCTGCCTCTCACTTCTTGCAGGCGCTCAGCCCAGTAGCGCTTCACCTCCTCGCGATTGGTAATATAGTTGTAGGGGCCGCGCTGCTTCACGTCCCATTCGGCCACGTTGTTGCGTAGCAAAGGCTCACAGTGGCTGGTGCCGATGAGGATGCCGCACGAGTCGGCCACCTCCTTGTTGCCCTTCACCGTGAAGAAGCCCGTGCCGCCCTCGTGCATAGCTGGCCAGAGCGCATTGGCACGAAGTCGCAACAGCAGTTTGAATATTTCTTTATAAGTCTTCGGACCAATGCCCACCTCGCCAGTAGGCTCAAACGTCTTCGACGACCAGTTACGCAGCGTCCAGTCCTCATCATTGATGAAGATGCCGCGATACTGCACGCTCGGTGCCTGCAGGGTGCAATCGCCATCGTGCATCACCAGTCGCGAACGACTGAAGGGGCGCACGTCGCCCCACCACACCCAGGGTGACACGCCAGCCATGCGACTCAGCTCCAGCAGACCGTAGGCCGTGCCGCGACCGTTGTTGCCCACCACCCATATATGGCCTTCTATGGGGGCAACGAAGAAGGCATCCATCGCTCTGAGCAAGGAATCGACGGGTATGCCCATCTTTCGGAGTTTCTTCTGAGCAGAAGCTGAAGACTTGTCGAGCTCAACAATGCGAATCGTGGCATCCTTGGCAGCTATGGCCGACTGGCCCGTTACCTGCGCCATGTCGCTACTGAACATGTCGAGGGCGATGCCCACCACAGGGGCGCTCTTTCCCTCAACCACATAGCTGACAGGACGTGAGCCGTCATACCACACCACATCGGCTGCACGAGACGTGAGTGTAGTCAGCGCAGCCGAGAATGCCATCATTGTTCCAAAAAAGATTAGTCTCTGATTCATAGTTTGCTGTTATTCAGATTTTTCAATGCACAAAGATAGAACTATTCAGCCATATTTCAAAATCAAAAGCCGCCCTAACACAGAAATCTCCATGAAAATAAACGTTTTTTACAATAGTTCGTGAAAAAATGCCTAACTTTGCATGCATAAAAACGAAAGTAAGCATGATGAACCTCGTTGACATTCTGTTGCTATCGGTTGCACTGGCTATGGACTGCTTCACCGTCTCCATTGTCAGTGGCGTGATACTGCGCAAGCGAATGTGGCGCGTAATGCTACAGACCGCCCTGTTCTTCGGACTGTTCCAGGCACTCATGCCTCTGCTGGGCTGGCTGGCCACGAGCAGTTTCAGACAGTATATAGAAGCCTTCGACCACTGGATAGCCTTCGGACTGTTGCTCTATCTGGGCATTGGCATGATACGCGAGGCATGGAAGCCCGACGAGACTCCTCACACGTTCCGTCCGGAAAGTCTGCGCACCCAACTGGTGCAGTCTGTTGCCACGAGCATCGATGCGCTGGCTGTGGGCATCTCAATGGCCGTGACGGGTTATCAAACTGTTAGCCAGCTCGTCATGCCACTCGTTGTCATCGGCGCAGGTTCGTTTCTGTTCAGCGTGTGGGGCTTCTTGCTCGGCATCCGTTTCGGCAACGGCATACGCCACCGACTGAAGCCCGAACTGCTGGGAGGCATCATTCTGCTATTCATTGGCTTCAAGATACTATTGAGCCACTTAAGTGTTTATTATTAATAGCATATCATGAAGAAACTGATTTTAGCCCTGGTTGCCGCTTTCAGCATGCTCTGCATGCAGGCACAACGAAAGAGAACGAAACGCTGTTTATCAAGGGCGATCTGACCGATTATAACGACTGGACCATCATGAATAAAAACTTCAAATGAATACTGAAACAATGAAGAAAGTCATTTTGTTCGCATTGGGACTGCTGGCACAAACCACTGTCTTCGCACAAATGGGATACATCAAGCAGGCTACTACAGCCGAGACTCCCATGACCGACAAAGAATTGTGGATCAAGAATGGAGACCGTAACATCTACGGTGTGCTCAACCAACCACAACAACACCAAGGAAAGATGCCGCTGGCCATCATCTCACATGGATTCAACGGCACACATGCCTTTGGGCGCAACTATTTTGAGCCACTGGCTAAACTGGGGTTCCAGACTTACACCTTCGACTTTCCCTGCGGTTCTATCTACAGTCGAAGCGACAACAACACAATGGAAATGTCGGTCTTCGACGAGAAAGATGACCTGAAGGCTATCGTCAACTACTTCAAACAACAGCCCTACGTCGATGCCTCGCGCATCGTGCTCATCGGTGAGAGCCAGGGCGGACTGGTGACCGCCCTCGCAGCTGCTGAGATGAAAAAGGACGTGAGCGAAATAGTGCTCGTTTATCCCGCACTCTGCATTCCCGACAACTGGAACGAGCGCTACCCCAAGGAAGAACTGATACCCGATACCACACTGATGTGGAAAGTGCCGCTGGGCCGACGATACTTCAAGGAAGTGCGCCCACTAAAAGTATTCAAACAGATTGGAAAGTTCAAACGTCCGGTGCTGATTGTACAGGGCGACAAGGACCAAGTGGTGTCGATGAAAGACTCAGAAAGGGCTGTGAAAACATACAAGAACGCACGTCTGCACGTCATCCCAGGAGCACGACATGGCTTCAAACCGCACGAGCTAAAACAGTCGGTTGAGCAGATTACACTCTTCCTTAACCAAAATAATCCTAAATAATACAAAAATAATTGAGAAATCCTTTTGTCATTTGACTGAAATGTAATAACTTTGCAGCCGATTTTTTAAAATAGTTAATGAAGACCGACAAAAAACAGAACCAGTATCGCGTAAATGAACAGATACGCGTGCGCGAAGTCCGCATCGTAGGCGAAAGCGGATCAACGGTAATGCCTACAAGACAAGCTTTGGATATGGCTCATCAACAAGGAGTTGACCTTGTTGAGATTTCGCCCAACGCAAATCCACCTGTATGTCGTCTCATCGACTATTCTAAATTCCTCTACCAGCAGAAGAAGCGTGCAAAGGAGATGAAAGCCAAGCAGGTGAAGGTAGAGGTAAAGGAAATACGTTTCGGACCTCAGACCGATGAGCACGACTATCAGTTCAAGCTGAAACACGCCAAGGAATTCCTTGAAGAAGGTAATAAGGTGCGTGCATACGTGTTCTTCCGTGGTCGAAGCATCCTTTTTAAAGAGCAAGGCGAAGTGCTGTTGCTGCGTTTTGCCAACGACTTGGAAGAGTGCGGCAAGGTAGAATCAATGCCGTCGCTCGAAGGCAAGAAGATGTTCATCTATCTGGCTCCGAAGAAAGCTGGTGTAGCCAAGAAAAGCCAGCAGGCTCGCGACCGCGAAGCCAGCGAAGCCGAAGCGAAAGAGAGCATGAAGCTGACTAAGGCTGCAACGATGGAGGCCGATATTGACGTAGAAACACCTGCTAACGGAGGTCTCTTCGCTAATGCAAAAATCAGTGCAGACGCACTGAAGAAGCTGCAAGAGCAGCAAGATGAGGATTAACAGAAAAGGAGGCATAGCCCTCATAAAGGTATCCTCAGAAAAAAAGAAAGAAAAGGTGCGCTGCGCCCGGTATATGCGTTGCCACCGCTATTAATAACATTTTAAACAAACAAAACAATGCCAAAAGTAAAGACAAACTCTGGTGCAAAGAAGAGATTCTCTTTCACCGGTACAGGTAAGGTTAAGAGACATCACGCTTACCACAGCCACATTCTGACAAAGAAGACCAAGAAGCAGAAGCGCAACTTGGTGGGCTACACCATCGTTGACAACAGCAACATGAAGCAGGTACGCGACCTGTTGAATCTCCGTTAATCCACCTATTGTCTAACATTAAAAGTAAAGAAAACTATGCCAAGATCAGTAAATCACGTTGCATCGAGAGCAAAACGTAAAAGAATTCTTAAGCTTACTCGCGGTTACTTTGGTGCCCGCAAGAATGTATGGACAGTAGCAAAGAACACATGGGAGAAGGGTCTGACCTATGCCTATCGTGATCGCCGCAATAAGAAGCGCAACTTCCGCGCCCTGTGGATTCAGCGTATCAACGCTGCCGCTCGCATGGAAGGCATGAGCTACAGCAAGCTGATGGGTGCGCTGGCCAAGGCTGGCATCGAGATCAACCGCAAGGTGCTCGCCGACCTGGCTCTGAACAACCCCGAGGCTTTCAAGGCCATCGTTGCTAAGGTTAAGTAAGAAAAAGGCTACAAAAACAAGAAAAGCCTGCTGCGCAATGCAGCAGGCTTTTTTCATGTTAAGTGATTTCCTTTAGCAGCGGACAACAGGACTTTAGAACTCTGAGGTAAAGTGGAACTGGATATGCTCAAAGTCTTGTTGAGCCATTGACAGCACATAACCTGAGTCGGCAAGGAACACGTCCCTACCCTCTTTGTCCTTTGCCATGTACTGATATTTACGCTTCTTGAAGGCTTCCAGCTCCTGCTCGCTATCACTTGATATCCAGCAAGCCTTATAGAGGTGTACAGGCTCCCAACGACACTTGGCGTTATACTCGTTCTCCAGACGATACTGAATGACTTCGAACTGCAGCTGGCCAACCGTACCAATAATCTTGCGTCCGTTGAACTGATTGACGAACAACTGAGCCACGCCCTCGTCCATCAACTGGTCGATGCCCTTCTGCAACTGCTTTGACTTCATGGGGTCATCGTTCTCAATATATTTGAACAACTCAGGCGAGAAAGAAGGCAACCCACGGAAGTGGAGCTGCTCACCCTCTGTAAGCGTATCGCCAATCTTAAAAATGCCTCCTGTGTCGGGCAGTCCCACAATATCGCCAGGCCAAGCCTCGTCAATGGTTGACTTACGCTGCGCCATGAACTGTGTAGGCGAAGTGAAACGCATGCTCTTTCCCTGTCGTACATGCAGATAGGGCTGGTTGCGCTGGAACTTGCCTGAGCACACCTTACAGAATGCGATACAGGACCGGTGGTTGGGGTCGATATTAGCCGTTATCTTGAAGATGAAACCCGTGAACTTTGATTCCTCTGGCTGCACCTCACGCTCCTCAGCCTTTGTAGGACGAGGCGAGGGTGCAATCTCAACGAAACAGTTGAGCAGTTCCTGCACACCGAAGTTATTGAGTGCAGAACCGAAGAACACCGGTGCAACCTCAGCAGAGCGATAAGTTTCCACGTCGAACTCGGGATATACGCCATCAACAAGCTCAAGATCCTCGCGCAATTTTGCTGCGTCGGCTTCACCTACGCGCTCTTCCAGCTCGGAAGAACCGAGCTGCACTTCGACTTTCTCAGTCACGCGCTGCTTGTCGGGAGTGAAGAGATCCAGTTTCTGCTCGTAGATGTTATAGACGCCCTTGAACTTAGCCCCTTGGTTGATTGGCCAGCTCAAAGGACGCACTTTGATTTCCAACTCCTGCTCCAGTTCATCGAGCAAATCGAATGGATCGCGGCCCTCACGGTCCATCTTATTGATGAAGATGATGACGGGTGTCTTGCGCATACGGCATACGTTCATCAGCTTGCGCGTCTGTGTCTCCACACCCTTGGCACCATCCACTACAATGATGGCAGA
Source organism: Prevotella sp. (assembly GCA_016284895.1). Lineage (GTDB taxonomy): Bacteria > Bacteroidota > Bacteroidia > Bacteroidales > Bacteroidaceae > Prevotella. Next base: position 16,886 of record JAEEPT010000010.1, read on the forward strand.
ATCAACGGCAGTCAGCGTGCGGAACGTGTCTTCAGCAAAGTCCTGGTGACCCGGGGTGTCCAGGATATTCACCTTATATTCAATATCCTTTCCATCAGGGGTGTAGTCGAATTCCATGACAGATGTGGACACCGAGATACCACGTTGTTTCTCGATTTCCATCCAGTCACTGGTAGCCGTTTTCTTAATCTTATTGTTTTTTACAGCACCAGCCACCTGTATCTGTCCGCCGAAAAGCAGAAACTTCTCGGTCAGTGTGGTCTTACCGGCATCGGGGTGCGAGATAATGGCGAATGTTCGCCTGCGTTCTATTTCTTGATTCATTTTTCTCAGTTATCCTTTCTCATTTAGAAGTTTGTGCACGCAAACTTCAAGGCTCTCTTCCCAGTAAGGCACCTCGATGCCATAGGTCTGCTTAATCTTTGTCTTGTCGAGCACAGAGTAGTGCGGACGGGCTGCAGGGGTGGGATACTCGGCAGTATGCAGGGGCTTCACATGACAAGTGGTGATGCCTGCAATGCGATGGATTGCCTTCGTGAAGTCATACCACGAGATAACACCCTCGTTGCTGAAATGATAGATACCGGGCTGAACCCCTTTCTCTATCACGGCAAAAATGGCCACAGCCAAGTCGTGGGCATAGGTAGGAGTACCTATCTGGTCGAAGATGACTCCCAGTTCAGCCTTTTCCTTTCCCAGACGAATCATTGTCTTCACAAAGTTGTTGCCAAACGTACTGTACAGCCACGCCGTGCGAATGACGACAGAGCGCTCACACAGTTTCTGCACGTTCAGTTCACCCACCAACTTTGTCTTGCCATAGACGCTGTTAGGACAGGTGTCATCATCTTCGACATAAGGCGTATGATTGGTTCCGTCAAACACGTAGTCGGTAGAAATCTGTACCATCCATCCTCCCCTCTGTCCTATGGCATGGGCCAAGTAGGCAGGAGCCTCGGCATTGAGTCGTGTGCACAGTTCCTCATTGTCCTCAGCCTTGTCAACTGCCGTATAGGCGGCGCAGTTCACAATACCGTCAATATCATGCTCGTTGACAAACGCCTCCACAGCCTGCTGGTCTGTGATGTCCAGTTCGGCTACGTCGGTATTAAAATAGTTGTGTTCTGGATGCACTTTTTCCAACAGTTGCATCTCGTTTCCCAGTTGGCCATTACAGCCAGTAATCAGTATATTCATAGCCTTATTCAAATGTCAGTCCTTCCTCCTTATCCTTATGATAATAGTCGCTGAGCATCCCGATGAAGGTAGAAATCTCTTTGACCGCATGCTCTGTATTGGGCGTAATTTCTTTCTTCTGCAACCTCAGCATCATCACGCCATAGAGTGAGTTGAAGCACGTCTCTATCTCGTTCTCCTCCTTATTGACTCCGCGGTTACGCAGTTCTACAATGAAAGGGAGCACCTTGTAGTAAGCCGTGCTATAGAAAGGAAATTTGGGTGAGGCGAGCAACTGACTGTGCAACTCCTCCAGTGTCTGCATCGTCACCCTGTTGATTTGAAGGTGCCCTTGTTCCCGACAGCCTTCCTCATTCATCATCCGAATGAGATTGCCAAACCAGTCAATCTCTTCTTCCTTCTGTTCATCGGTATAATCGAAACGCTCCACATACTCTCGTCTGATGCGTGGAAGCGAACAGCCAAACGCACGTATCGTGTCTTCTATCTGCCACATATAGAGCAGGTATTCGGCAATACTTTTCTTTCTTAATTCTTGAGCTATATACACTTTTAATAATCTATTAACCAGTATGTTACAAAACTCTGCTAAACATTTTTATTATTACATACCGAAGAATCTCAACAGATTGGTTGTAGTACCCAGCAGCATGATGACGCTGCCTACAATCACAGCCACGCCAATAATCTGATTGATGATTTTGATACCGTTCTCATCGAACTTAGTGCGAATCTTATCTACCAGCCAAGTCAGCCCCCACCACCAAAGCAGTGCTCCACCCACGATGCTCATGAAGCCTACCACCATCTCGAACGGATGGTCGGGCAGCACGAAAGCAAACTGTGCATAAAGGGCCATGAAGAGGAATACAATCAGCGGATTGGATAGTGTGACGAGGAAAGCCGTGACCAAGTTATAGGTCGGCGTGCCCTTCTCATTACCCGACTGATGCATTTTCTTTGTCGGGTCAATGCGGTAGGTGTACCACCCGAAACACAGCAGCATCAGCGAGCCAGCAATCTGCAGGTAGTAACGGTTTTGAGGGTCGTTCACGAAATCCATGACGAAAGCCATGCCAAAGCCCGTGATGGCTGCATAGATGATGTCGCTCAAGGCAGCTCCTACACCTGTAATGAAGCCATACCAACGACCTTTCTTCAACGTGCGCTGTACGCAAAGAATTCCCGTAGGACCCATTGGAGCGGATGCAATCATTCCGATAAGCATCCCCTTAAAAATAAAGTCCAATATGTTAATTGGCATGTGAAATGGCATATTGCCTGCAAAATTACAAAAGAGTTAGGAGTTAGGTGTTAGGAGTTATGAGTTTTTTCCTGTGCTTAATCATTTTTAACTGCAATTCTCACTCCTTTCACCTCATATACTCCGCACACATTTCCGCACAGCGTTCTCCATCCACGCCTGCCGAGACAATGCCGCCTGCATAGCCAGCGCCCTCACCGCAGGGGAAGAGGCCCTGCACGCGAACGTGCTGAAGAGTCTCTGGATGGCGCACAATGCGTACCGGTGACGAGGTGCGGGTCTCCACACCTATCATCACGGCATCGTTGGTGAGAAATCCGTGAGCCTGCTTGCCAAACTGCCGGAATCCCTGCTGCAGACGATGCGATATAGACTTCGGCATCCAGAAATGCAGGGGCGACGACACCAGCCCAGGGGCATAACTGCTCTTGGGCAGATCGAAACTGAGCCTTCCATTCACGAAGTCGGCCATGCGCTGCGCTGGAGCCGTCTGCTTGCGATTGCCCTGCTGCCAACAGTCGTGCTCCAGTTGTTCCTGAAAGTACATCATTTTTAGTGGAGAGTCGATAGCTGACAGTGAAGAGTTTGCTACCGCCATGCTCTCTAAATCCTCCGGCCTCACCTCGACCACCATGCCCGAGTTCGACCATTGTGTGCCGCGATTAGCCGGACTCATGCCGTTGACCACAATCTGTTCAGGTCCTGTTGCTGCGGGAATAACAAAGCCACCAGGACACATACAGAATGAATAGACGCCGCGCCCCTCGACCTGTGTCACAAATGCATACTCGGCAGCGGGGAGCCAACGTCCCCTGCCCTCCTTGCGATGATACTGTATCTGATCTATCAGAGCAGAAGGGTGCTCCAGTCGCACACCTACGGCAATGCCTTTCGCCTCAATTTCAATCTTCGCCTCTGCCAAATAGCGATACACATCGCGAGCCGAGTGGCCTGTTGCCAGGATGACGGGACCAAAGAATGCGGTCTCTCCCACCCCCTCCGAAAGGATGGGAGCTGTTGATACAGTCTCCACACCTATCACGCGTTCTCCCCCCCTCCCTTTGGAAGGGTCAGAGGAGGCCTCTATGATCAGTCGTGTCACTTTCGTCTGGAAATGCACCTCACCGCCACATCTGATGATCGTATTGCGCATGTTCTCTATTACTTGCGGCAACCTGTCAGTGCCGATGTGGGGGTGTGCATCGGCAAGAATAGCAGTCGAAGCCCCATGCTGACAGAACACGTTCAGAATCTTCTCAATGTTGCCTCGCTTCTTCGAACGGGTGTAGAGCTTTCCGTCGGAGTAGGCACCTGCCCCACCCTCACCAAAGCAGTAGTTGCTCTCTTCGTCCACCTGCTGCGTACGAGCTATATTGGCCATGTCTTTTTTTCGTTCGTGCACATTCTTTCCCCGTTCCAGCACGATGGGGCGGAAGCCCAGTTCAATCAGTCGGAGGGCAGCAAAGAGTCCGCCTGGGCCTGCACCCACGACGATGACCTGCCTACGGTCGCTCACATCGGGATAGTCCACATGCTGATATTCGTCATCGGAAGGCAGTTCGTTCACATAGACACGCACCTTCAAGTTCACATAGATGGTACGCTGACGGGCATCAATACTTCTCTTCAGTATGCGGATTCCCATGATCTCGTTCATCCGCAGACCGTACTCGTCGGCCAAGAGCTGTTTCAACCTATCCTGCTGGGCGGCCACCTCCGGCAACACCCTTATCTGATACTCATTTGTCATATTGGATGCAAAGTTACGGAAAGTCGAGCGAAATGCAAAAGGAAAGTATGCTTTTCTTCATTTCCGAGACGGAGTAACTTCGCTACGAAGTGGCAGAGATACTCATTTATATCGAAAGTCGAGCATCTATTTGGTATTTCGCACGTAATTCAAGCAAATTTCATCTGAAGTTACTTTTTAAAGGTTCTATTTCGGAACGCATACTCGCCAATAGTCGTCACGCTGTTGGGGATGGTCACTGAGGTTAGGCCATAACAAGATGCAAAAAAAGGGGAAAAGAAGGTGTAGAGTTGCCTTCACTGTACAGACACATAAAAAGAAGGTGGGCGAAAACCGATGCTTAAACATCAATTTTCGTCCACCTCTAAGGGGTATAAGAAAATGAAAACTAAAACGCCGTTAGCTCTTAAATATTAAAGCCTCCTTGTCTGTATCTTGTTGTGCATCTTATTTGTAACAATGTATTCGAACATCAATTGAAACCCGATATTCTTTGTTTAAAAATCAGCGAAAAAGGGAAATTATTCTTGATTTTCGCTGATTTTGAAAGGCATACTGCTCTATTATTATGTGGAAATGGTAGTCATCTTCATTAGGCTCTTCTATCACGATGCTACCCTTGTTAGGTTGGAACTTGAAATTACGGATGCTGTCCTGCTCAATGTCCTTCATCACATCGGGATAGCCACTTAAGAATCTTAAAATGAATAATAAAGTAAGAATTTATGGAAAAATTTGTTCTATTCACGCATAATTTGTATTTTTGCAAACAGATATTGCCAAAGTGTCGTAGACGACGTACGAATTGTCGTATATCCCTGAGTGCAGGGTGGCAGTATGATTTTTGTGGGAATTATAACGACAATAGCAGTTATCAAGATGATATAGGAACCTGAGAAATTTCTTAATCTGTCAAAGATGAATAATGATAATTGTGATTTGTTCATGCTGTTGCGTGGACGTCACTTATCATTCATCTGGGCTTTCTCAGGGCCTCTATATCTGATAAGAGCGGACACGCTTTTCATTTATAGAGACCCTGACTTTGTACCCAAGAGAATCTGATGAGTGCTTTTGCCATAACAATGATAGTTGTTAATTTAATAATGTATAAAATGGCAAAGAAAGATCCAAACAATCTGTTTTGTTATATATCGGAACAGATTGAAAAACGGCCAAACGATGTGGCATTAATGTATTATGGAATCCCATATACCTATTGTAAATTGGGAAATATGATTAGTAATCTGACAATCAGATTACATCATTTCGGTATCAAAAGTGGAGACGTTGTATCGATGGCACTTCCGACTTCACCAGAAAGCATCGCTCTTGTTTATTCTTTGAATCGATTGGGAGCTGTAGCTTGTCTCATTGACGTACGCTTTACTATAGAACAGGTTACATCGATAGTAAGCAATACGCATTCAAGAATGCTATTTGTCATGAGTCATCAGATCAATTCAATTGCAAATTCATCACCCTGCATAAATGTTGAACATATTGTAAGCGTAGGTGGCTACGAAAGTCTTCCCAAAGAGTGGGCCTCTTTGTATGCTAACAGAGATTCCTCCAATGGAAAAATCGAATACTCGAAAGACAGGAAAATTATGAAATGGGATACTTTTTATGTAGACTCGCCAGAAAAGACCACAGAGATTTATGAATGGCATAAAACAGAACCACAGTTGATTTTTCAAACATCAGGGACAACAGGAATCTCGAAAAGTGTTGTTCTGACGGGTGAAAACATCGAGCAATCCCGTATTTCTACGCTTCGAATTATGAATAGTGCCACATTCAATGACACAGTTCTTAACTTAATTCCAATCTTTGCATTTTATGGATTTCTCACTTCTGTTCATTTGCCTTTGTCTTATGGGATGAAAGTGATTGTAATCCCTATATGGAAACCCTACAATTTCATTAAACTAATAAGTCGTTATAAGCCACAACATATATTCACAGTACCTTCGAGTTGGGATACAATCTATAATCCAGAGAATCAATCATATATACTGAATTCACTCAAAACAATTGTAGTCGCTGGTGATATAGTAAATCCTATCTATGAGCATGATATTAATGACTACTTACAAACTCATGGGTGTAATTTCAACATCACTAAAGTTTACGGCATGACCGAGACTGCAGGAATTATTGCGGCAACACCTAAAACATCAAAGCATAGATACGATGTTGGTTACTCTGGGCAGATTGTGGTTGATTGTCAAATAAAGATTATTGATGGAGAGGTTTGTATTTGCCCTGCTATGAAATTTCACGGATATGTGAATAACCCACAAGCTACAGAACAATTAATCAGAGAGCATGATGGTAAAATGTGGATACACACTGGAGACATCGGTAGATTAACTGAATCAGGTGAATTATACATTGTCGGGAGAAAGAAACGCATGATAGTCCGGTATGACGGAACAAAAATCTTCCCTATTGAAATAGAAGTTGCTTTGCTAAAATGTCCATGTGTGAGAGCTTGTGCTGCTGTCGGAGCCACCGACCCTCTGCATCCTCAGAGTGGTGTTCCGATTGTTTATGTAGTTTTGCAAGATTCTAATCAATCAAATAGAATTGCTGTTTCACAGTATTGCAAAGATCATCTTCCTGTTTATCTTTGTCCTGAAAGAATAGAATTTGTTGAAGAATTGCCTGTGAATTCAATGGGAAAAGTTGATTATTCCATATTGTAACGTTTTTATTGCAAGATAGTCTTTTTTTAGTAACTACTCACCCTCCTTGGTATGAGTAGTTACTACACCATCTTGCCAAAATCACAACGTGAAATAGCTTAAATCATGAAATGAAATAGCCTAAATCGCAAGATGATCTAACCTAAATCGCTACGTGATTTATCCTAAATCGTAACGTGATATATCCTAAAAGGCAACATGAACTGACCTATGACTGTAACGTGACTGATTCAAAAAACAGGAAGCACTCATTCTACATCATACTACACCTAACAATAAAAAAGTTTGCAAAATATCTGTTTCATCTGTTTCCATCTGCAACATACTGATTTACAATCTGTTACAAGAAAAACAGATAAAAACAGATAATATCCATCTGCTCCAGCATCTAACTATCAGTATCTCAGCTTGTTACATCAAGGAAACAGATGAAACAGATGTTTTGCAAACTTTTTTCAAAGAGAGAGACAAAGCAAATGACATCTGCCTATCCTTTTACGAATCATCCCTAAAGACCAAGAGATGGAGAGCATGAAGCAAAGATGGCAAATAATCAGCAATCTTAGCCTGTTTTCGACAAGAATTATACGAATTGCCCTCGTTTTAATAACTTTTGTTCAAATTTGGCAGCTTTCTCAATTCCTTTCACTATTTTTGCACTCACAATCCGAATGGAAGTATTCACAAAAGCTATAAACGACAATGAAAGAAAAGCTACTACTGGTATTGATGGCTCTGCTGACCGGTTTGGCAGTTGTTGCACAGGATGTGAGCAGTTTTAAGGAGCTTAGCGATTCGGCTTATAAGACCGATGCTGCGTACATGGCATACAACAAGTATCAGAAGGATGCCGTTCTCTTCATGGATATGGTGGCAGACACGCACCCCTATTATGTTAAGGCTGAACGAAGAGCAGAATGGCAGAAACAAAAAGCGGCACTCTTGGAACATTGCAAGAGCGTTGAGTCAGACGAGGACTTTGCTGACGCTCTCATCAATGTTCTGGGACCACTGCACGACAAGCATACCGACGTGACAACTGTGAAACGCTTGCAGGAACAGAGAACGGCAGCGCGGCAAAATGCTTTGGCATTAGGTGTCGGTGACATTGACAGAGAACACATCATGCGCCCTCACGCTTCTAATTATGACTATCAGTTATTTCCCGACCAGAGCATCTGCTATTTGCAATTCAACAAATGTACTGACGCTGCCAACTTTCCTTTTCCGAATTTCCTTAACCAGATGTTTGGTGAGATGGAAGCGGGAAACATCAGAACGCTCGTCGTGGACGTACAGTATAACAATGGCGGCAGCAGCCGTCTCTGCGACCAACTCTTCATGCATTTGTATCCACTCGAAAAGACGAGGTTCTACACTTCCTATCTTCGTTTCTCCGACCTGATGGCAGCATATAATCCAAGAATAGCGGAAGCAAAGACGAGCTGGGAGCGAGACGGGCACAAGGACGAGCTCTATCAGATGCCCGCGCCCAAAATCCCAGACGGTTTCCAACAGCCAAGATTATACCAGGGCCGTGTGGTGTTTGTCATGGGCAAAAGAACTTTCAGCAGCGCTGGTATGCTTCTGACCAATGCACGCGACCATCATGTGGGTACGATTATCGGCACCAACTCCACCTTTTCACCTTCTCATTACGGCGAGGTTCTTCCCTTCCGCTTGCCTAACACCCATCTTTTGGGTAGCATCGCGTGCAAGTATTTCGCCCGACCAGATGCTGCAACCGCCGACGAATCGTGTCTGCGTCCCGACGTTGAAATTGACCTTGACGACAAGGATGCGACATGGAGATACATCGTAGAACAGTATGGTGCTAAAACACAGCTGAACCAGTAAAAAACATATTGACATGTACCAACAAAGACATTACCTCTGCCTGTCGTGCAAGAAGGAGTTCACACTCGGCGACGGCATCATCAGCCACCAGGAATCTGGCGAATCGTGTCCCCACTGCGGAAGCAACTTGACGGTTGAACTGCCCCATGAGAGGATATCACCACCCCGCGACGAATGAACGGAAGCGCCCCTAAATCCATTTTTCCATACAGAATGCTTGGGAGTTTCAGCTTTTATTGCTACTTTTGCGCTGAAAATTAAACTAACCAAACATGAAAAAGCTAATCTCACTCTGCTGTCTGGCACTCTTCTGCCTGCATTCGACAGCTCAGACCACCGCTCAGGATGTGCTGGCCGTGGCTCAGAAGGCAAACAACTACTTCATGACGAAGTATGCCGACCCCACCGTTCCCACCAATGTGAAGAAGATACGTCCGTCAAGTCTTTGGACACGTGCCGTATATTACGAGGGGCTCATGGCCCTACAGGAGATTGATCCGCAACAGCGTTATCTGGACTATGCCACTACTTGGGCCGACTTCCACAAATGGACACCGCGCAACGGCATTAACACTTGCGATGCCGACGACCAGTGCTGCGCTCAGACCTACGTGGAGCTTCTACCTTATATTAATAAAGACTACAAGGAGCAGCTGAAAAACGTCATTGCCAACCTGGACCACCAGATGCAGACACCCAACACCAAGAAACAGACCACTACACCGAAGGCCAAGACCAGCAAGAGCTCCCTCTACGGATGGTGGACGTGGATAGATGCCATACAGATGGCCATGCCCCTCTATGTGCAGGTATATAAGCTGACGGGCGACAAGCGCTACCTGAACCACGGCATGCAGATGTACCGCTGGAGCCGCAACGAGTGCGGACGTGGTGAGGGCAACCCCAAGAAAGGCTTGTTCAATACCGACGATGGCCTGTGGTGGCGCGATGCCGACTATGTGCCTCCCTACAAGGAGCCTGACGGCAAGGACTGCTACTGGAGCCGCGGCAACGGTTGGGTGTATGCCGCCTTGGTGCGCTGCATGAACCTGCTGTCTGAAAAATCGAAAGAGTACAAGGAGCTGAAGAAGGACTTCCTGCTCATGAGCGAAGGGCTGCTGAAGTGCCAGCGCGAGGATGGATTCTGGAATCCCAGTCTTGTCTCTACCAACTATGCCATGAAGGAGACTTCCGGCACCGCCCTTTTCCTCTACGGTATGGCATGGGGCATACAGAAAGGCTATCTGAAAGCCGACGTCTATCGCCCAGCCATCGACCGTGCTTGGACAGCTATGGTGAAGGATGCCGTCCATCCCGACGGATTCCTCGGCTGGATGCAAGGCACAGGCAAGGATCCCTCAGCCGGACAGCCGCTGAGCTACGACAAGATTCCCGACTTCGAGGACTACGGAACGGGATGCTTCCTGCTCGGTGCAACAGAGTACTATAAATTACTCGTGAAAGAGTAGTTCGTAAAAGAGTGCAAGAGTTAGGAGTGACAATGTATCATCGCGTTAAAAACTCCTAACTCTCAACTCTGAACTACTAACTTATATAAAAAAAAACACTACACCTGACAGCATCACCCTAACTTTTCGTACTTTTGTCATGAAATCATTTTAAATTTGTCATGAAATCATTTTAAAAACGATTGCAATATGAAGAAGATTTTTCTTATGACCATCATGCTCGTATGCAGCATGAGTTTGACATTTGCACAGAAAGCCGCTGAAATCAAATTTGATAAAGTGACCCATAACTTCGGCAAGTTCTCTGAGAAAGAGCCGATTGTAAGTTGCACGTTCACATTCACCAATGTAGGTGAGCAGCCTTTGGTCATCAACCAGGCCGTAGCCTCTTGCGGATGCACTGTGCCTGAGTACACCAAGACTCCTATTCAGGCTGGCGAGAAGGGCGAGATTAAAATCACCTACAACGGCACCGGCAAGTTTCCTGGTCACTTCAAGAAGAGCATCACCGTGCGCACCAATGGTGCCATTGAGATGACACGTCTCTACATTGAAGGCGACATGGAGGAAAGCAAATAGAGCAAGAAAGACTGTTTTTGATACCTATCTATGAAGAAAATTATTGTTTTAACAATAGCTATGGCCTGTACAATGTCGAGCATTGCACAGGCCTTTTTTGGCGAAAAGCCTAAGCTGGTCGTAGGCATCGTGGTTGATCAGATGCGTTGGGACTATTTGGACCGCTACTACAATCAGTTCACTAACGACGGCTTCCGTCGCCTCATCAATGAGGGATATTCGTGCGACAACTGTCTCATCAACTATTTACCCACCGTGACGGCCATTGGCCACACTTCCATCTATACAGGTTCCACACCTGCCATGCACGGCATTTGCGGCAACACATTCTACATTGACGGCAAGAAAACCTACTGCACACAGGACGACTCGGTGAAGAGCGTGGGCAGCAATACTGAAAAGGGACAGGAGTCGCCCCGCAACCTGCTGGCCACCACCATCGGTGATCAGTTGCGCCTGCACACCGACTTCAAGTCGAAGGTGATTGGAGTTTCCTATAAAGACCGTGCTTCCATCCTGCCTGCAGGCCATAGTGCCAACGCTGCCTACTGGCTCGACACCAAGGCGAAACCCTTCTGCTTCATCACCAGCACCTATTACATGCAGGAGTTGCCTGAGTGGGTAAAGGACTTCAACAAGCAGTTGGCTAAGGACAAGGAAGCCCAGAAGCACGGCAAGGACATTGGTCTGAGCCCCCTCTGCGGCACCATCACCACGGATATGGCCATCCAGACCCTGCAAAACGAGCAGTTAGGCAAGGGTGAAAGCACTGACATGCTGTGCGTGAGCTATTCGCAGACCGATGTCATAGGCCATGAGTGGAGCACACGCGGCACTCATACCGATGAAGCCTACCTGCAGCTCGACAAGGACCTGGCCCGACTGTTCAAAGCACTCGACGAACAAGTGGGCAAGAACAACTATCTGGTATTTCTCACTGCCGACCACGGTGCCGCCCACAATTGGCGCTTCATGCAGGAGCACAAGATGAACGCAGGCCCCTGGCGAGAAGACCCTGAGACGGCTGCCATCGAGGCTGCCGTGGCACGTCACTACGGACGCGAACTGAAGTCGGTCGTAAGCGGCATCTACGACTACCGCATCTTCCTCAACCACGAGTCCATCGCCGAACAGCAGCTCGACCTGAACGATGTAAAGAAAGCCATCATAGACTACCTCATCACGTCGCCTCACGTTCAGTTTGCCGTTGACTTCACCCAGGTGGCCACCTCCAGCATTCCTCCCATCCTGCGCGACCGCATGCTCATGGGCTACCACCCCCGTCGCTCCGGCGACATCATCTTTGTACCAGAGGCTGGCTACTACGTCTATGGTAAATGGTCATCGCCCGTAGGTACCACCCACGGTGAATGGAATCCCTACGATGCCCACATCCCCCTGCTCTTCATGGGCTGGAAGGTACCCCACGGAGCCACTTCGCGCGAGGTTCACATCACCGACATCGCCCCCACCGTTTGCCAGCTGCTCCACATACAGCAGCCCAATGCCTGTGTGGGTGAAGCCATCACCGAAATCACAAAATAAGCAGTTCCCATCAATCTCATAAGCCGCATGAGCCTCATAAGCCTCATAAGCCCCATAAGACTCATAAGCCGCATGAGCCCCATAAGACCTATAAGACCCAGAATAATAAGAAAACAATGAGCGACAGCATAGTAATCATTCCCACCTACAACGAGAAGGAGAACATCGAGAAAATTATCCGTGCCGTGTTTGCACTGGAGAAGAAGTTCGACATTTTGATTATCGACGACGGTTCTCCCGACGGCACAGCCCAGATTGTGAAAGGGCTCATGGCAACAGAATTTGCCGACCGCCTGCACATCTTGGAGCGTAGCGGAAAACTGGGACTGGGCACTGCCTATATCACAGGCTTCAAGTGGGCACTGGAGCGCACTTATGAATACATCTTCGAGATGGATGCCGACTTCAGTCACGATCCCAACGACCTGCCGCGCCTCTATGCCGCCTGCCATGACGAGGGCTACGACCTGTCCATTGGCTCGCGTTACATCAGTGGAGTGAACGTGGTGAACTGGCCTATGGGCCGTGTGCTCATGAGCTACTATGCCTCCATGTATGTACGCATAGTGACAGGCTTCAAGGTACGCGACACCACTGCCGGCTTCAAGTGCTACCGCCGCAAGGTGCTGGAGACCATCGAGCTCGACAAGATTCGCTTCAAGGGCTACGCCTTCCAGATAGAGATGAAGTTCACGGCCTATAAGATAGGATTCAAAATCAAAGAGGTGCCCGTCATCTTCGTGAACCGTCGCGAAGGCACTTCAAAGATGTCGGGCGGCATCTTCAGCGAAGCCTTCTTCGGTGTGATGCGTCTCCGTTGGGACGGATGGACAAGGAAGTACCCGAAGATTCAGTGAAGCTTGCGATTACCATTGCTTCACAATCCCGAAAAAAATACACATTGATTTTTGATATATCATGTCATGGCTTAGATCAGGCCATGACATGTTTTTTTTACTGATCTGGATTCTCCACGTATCCCTGATACTCTGGAACAAGGGCAGACATCACCGAGTCGTAGGCTTGGTGCAGCGAAGCGGACACATTCTCATCACCACGCCCCACGGGGTAGATGGGCTGATGGATGGTGAGCGTGAGGGGATGCCAGTTGGCAAAGTGCCAGTCGCGCATGCGCGGCATGATGTTGAAAGAACCGTTGATGGTGAGCGGCACCACAGGCAACTGCAACTCATCGGCCAGTGCAAAGGCACCACGACGGAAAATGCCCATGTGCCCCGTAAACGTGCGAGCGCCCTCAGGGAAGACCGTAAGGCTGATGCCGTCTTTCAGCGTGTTGCGTGCAGCATCGTAGCTGGCCTTGATTTTTTTTGGTCCACGCTTATCCACAAATATCTGATGCGACTTCTCACAAGCATAGCCCACGAGCGGAATATTGCGCAGCTGATACTTCATCATCCACTTGAAGTTACGGTTCAGATAGCCATAGATAAGGAAAATGTCGAACGCCCCCTGATGATTGGCCACGAACACGTAGGACTGTTCTTTCTCCAACTGAGCTTGTCCTTCAACCTTGACAGGAATCAGGAAAAGCTTCAAGATGGCACGTGACCACCAGTGGCCGGGAGCATATCCCCAGTAGTGGCCGTTGCCCAACATGCAGCCCAACACAACAGCCGCAACCATGAGGATGGTGAGCACCAGGGCAATAGGCAGCACCACCAGTAATTGATAAAGCCTATAAAGGTATTTCATTTCTTACGCAATGTTATGACAACAACTTCGGGTGTGGCTCCGAAACGGAAAGGCACCACTCCACCCAGACCTTTCGACACATAGAGATAGCGAGGTCCTATGTGATAGAGACCGTCAACTTCCTTCTTGAGAATGCTCAATGGAGCCCAGCCAAACAGTTCAAACTGCATGCCGTGGGTATGACCGCTAAGCGTCAACTGGGTGTGACTATGCGATAGAATCTTGCGGCGCCATGACGAGGGATCGTGCTCCAGCATCACCACAAACTGTTGGCGGTTAACGCCCCATAGCGCATAGTTGATTTCGCCTTTCTCGGGGAAGCGGCCCTCACCGTCGTTCTCCATGCCAGCCAGAACGATGCTTTCCTCGCCCCTGCGTATGGTACGGTGATCGTTCATCAGCACACACCAGTCCATCTGAATCTGATAGGCCACCGTCATCTCCTCATTATAGCCAGCTTCATAGGGCGATACATCCGTGTAGCCAGCGTAGTCGTGATTGCCCTGCACTGAGAACACGCCGTCCTTTGCCTTCAGGCTCGACAGCATTTCCTTGAAAGGCAGGATCTCCTTCGGCTGCTTGTTCTGAATGTCGCCCGTGAAAACAATCACATCGGCCTTCTGCGCATTCATTGAGTCAACGGCCATCTGCATGAGCGTGCTGTCCATAGAACCCAGATGTATGTCAGAAAATTGAACGATGCGATAACCATCGAACGAGGCAGGCAAGTCCTCGAAAGCAATCTCCACATGCTTCACCTCCATTTTGTGATTGCCCACGAAAGAACCGTAGAGCAGCACGAACCAGAGCACGGGGACAAGGGCCAGCCCTACCTTCAGACCTTTCTTTCCGCAGAGCGAAGCCAGAGAAACCATTGCCTTCGGTACGGCTATGAGCCCCCAAACGAGCAGGAAGAGATTAAGATACGTCATATCGTCGGGTACGAAGTCATGGTCACGCGCCAAGCGAATGGCAGCAATCATGAGCAACAGACCAGGCAGATACCACAGCACCTGCTGCCACCAGCTACGTTTGCGCAGATACCTGATTCCGAGATACAAGTCTGGAATGAGGATGAGCAGCAGGAATAGGATGAGTGATTTTGCTATCATGTTGATAATTTTCTTTTAGTTTCTACAGATTTGCAGTCAGGAAGCGACGGGCCATCTCCACGGGAATGCCACGCCTGCGGGCATAGTCGGCCAACTGGTCAGCCCCAATCTTCCCCACTGAGAAGTAGTGCGCCTTGGGATGGGCCATCATCAGTCCCGACACGCTGGCGTGTGGACGCATGGCTCCATTCTCGGTGAGCCTAATGCCAATGTGCCCCATTCCCAGCAGGCGGTCGAGCTCGAAGTTCAAACTGGCATCGGGCAGCGAGGGATAGCCCACAGCAGGACGGATGCCCTGGAAATGCTCCAAGTGCAGGTCGGCCATACTGAGATGCTCGTCAGGGGCATAGCCCCAGTAGCGGGTTCTCACTTCTTCATGCATGCGCTCAGCCGTTGCCTCAGCCAGTCGGTCGGCCAACAGCTGTGCCATCATCTTCGCGTAGGGGTCCGACTTGAAGTCGTT
This sequence comes from Prevotella sp., assembly GCA_016284895.1. Taxonomy (GTDB): domain Bacteria; phylum Bacteroidota; class Bacteroidia; order Bacteroidales; family Bacteroidaceae; genus Prevotella. The sequence goes on from JAEEPT010000010.1 coordinate 32,546, forward strand.
TTCCATTCCTGCATCTACACTCGTTGCAAAAAGCCCCACTCGGGAACCAAGCGCCTTCTGTTCTGCCGAGACCTGGCAGTCCTTTGGCAGAATGAAGTCGGCCAGACAGAGGTACTCACTGCCAACGGTCTGCTGACGCAGACAAGCTATTCGCCCGCACTCGCCCTGTTCCGCACTACTCACCACGATATCATCGCCTTCAGCATAGGCATCCATGAGCTCGAACACCGCATGCGTGCGGTAACGATTCTCTATATCGCTGAGAAAAGCCTCAGCCTCTCGCCGCATCTGTCGTTGCTCATCTTCCTGCTTCAACTGCCACGCAAAGTAGAAGTAACCCCAGTTGATGTAGGGTGCAACATCGGAT
>JAEEPT010000011.1 GCA_016284895.1 Prevotella sp.
ACCGACAAGTATAAGATTCAGCTCTACATACCCTATCAGGCCGAGTGGCGAGCCGATGCCTCTGGCACCGACGGACAGGAAGCCAACGGCACGTGGAGCCGGACTGGACTGGGGCACTTCAATCCCTGGGCAGCCACCGCACGCGGCGGCCACACCATCGCTCACGAGGTGGGACACACGTTCCAATACCTTGTGTCTGCCGACTTAGGCACCGATGGCGCCGGACACATGGATCGTGGATGGCGCTGGGGCTGGGGCGGCGGCAATGACAATGGCTGGTGGGAGAGCTGTGCCGACTGGCAGGCTTATCAGATATTCCCCGACCGGCAGTTCACCGACGGAGAGTATTTCGAACAGCATCTGGACAACCACCACCTGAACATGCTGCACGAGGACTGGCGCTATGCCTGCTGCTACATTCACGACTGGTGGGCCATGAAGCACGGACGCAGTTTCATAGGCCGCATGTGGCGCGAGACACAGCGCTATGAGGATCCCATACAGACTTATATGCGCATGAACGAACTGACACAGCAGCAGTTCAATGACGAGCTCATGGAAGGCTACATGCGCATGGCTACATGGGACATCGACGGCGTGCGCGAGCGTGCTCAGCACCGCATCGGACAGCATAAGAACCGCCTGAAGCTCATCGACAATGTAGCAATGACCTATCAGGCTGATGCCAACTACTGCATTCAGAACTACGGTTATCACATCACCAACATGAAGCGGGTGGCAGCCGGAACAGTAGTCAAGGCCACGTTCAAGGGGCTGACCGATGCCGAGGGCTACCATTACGTCTATCCTGCTCGTGCCGGATGGCGCTATGCCTTCGTAGCACTGATGAGCGACGACACGCGCATCTATGGCGAGGTGAAGGCCGACAAGGAAGGCACGGCTGAACTCACCATCCCTTCGGATCACGGTACCTGCAAGAACCTCTTCTTCGTGGTGATGGGAGCCCCCACCCAGCACTGGTGTCACCCCTGGACCAGCGGAAAGGCTTCTTCAGAATGGTCGCAGAACAACGAGCAGTGGCCCTATCAGGTGACGTTTGAGAATACAAATCCCATCTAATACCCCCTACCCTTCCTGTTTAAGGAACAACCTACAAAAAGAGGTGTATCGATTTTTGATACACCTCTTTTTTGAAGTTATTCGTTTCGTGTTATTTCACCACAATCTTCTTTCCACTTCTGATGTAGACACCTTTCGACAGGTGCTTAACATTCTCAACCTTCAGGCCAGAGAGCGTGTAGATGCTCTTAGTCACAGGACGCTCGGCATGCAATGTGCTGATACCATCCTCGCCTGTGTCGAGACGGAACACCATTTGGGCGATGTCACTATCAGCATAGCCCTTGGCCTTGGCGAATGCCTTGATAGTGAGGTCAGTGGTGAGCATGATGGGTGCGGTGTACTTCTTTACGCTCGCTGAGGACTCTGCACAGGGGCAGGTACCGTCGAGCGTGTAGTAGATTTCGGCCTCGGGCAGTTCGCAGGTCAGCTCAATCATCGTGCCGTATGCGTATGCCTGTTCCGGCATGTAGTTCGATTCGGGCATTGGGCAGATGAAGTCATTTTCGTCCTTCACGTTAACCACCACCACCTTCTTCATGTCGCTGTCATCCTGCATCTGGATGATGGCAGCGGTGGTGCCATGAGCCTCACCTGTGAGGTTCAGTGTGGCAAAGCCCTGCTCGTTGAAGGTCAACTCGTCACTTTCAGCTGTTACTATCATGTCAGAGAGAATCTTCACGCTGGCCTTCTTGCCGGCAGCTGCATCGGCAGGCATAGCTTGGATGGTGACAGGCGTAGTCTTGTCGTAAACGACGTGAACAACTGAGTCGGCCAACAGTGCATTGATAGTTTGCGTGATGTCGAAATCCTGCGTATAGGCATCACCCATCGTCACACCTGCATAGCTCTCCACGTTGCCGCTCACGGTGAGCAGCAGCTTTTGGCCTACTGGCAGACTGGTCTCGGGGATGAAGTCGGCGCGTTGGGCGTAAAGCGTATCGGCACCGTTGAATACCGGTTCCACGCTTCCGCTAATGGCCTCACCGCTCATAGTGACGCTGATATTCTCAGCACTCAGTGAGGCGGGCAGCATGTACTTGTCGAACGTGACTTGCACACCGTTCTGCGTAGCCTTGACCTGACTGACCACAGGCTGCGAGAACTGCGTCATGCTCTGGTTCACATCGAGTTGTGGTGGTGGCACGGGCAGCCATTCCGAGTATTCGGTCTGATAGCCCTGCTTCTCATATTTCACCTGCCACAGTCCGGTAGGCACCATCCATCCGTATTCGCCATTCGCGTCGGTCACCTGCGGGTTCACCTGTCCGTAATTCTCGGCATCCCATACGATGACCTTCTCCACATCGTCGCCAAACTCGTTCTTCGTCACCTTCTTATAGAACACGGTTGTCGTAGCACCCTCCAAGCGGTTGCTCTCCACACCCTCATAGACGAAGCCAGAAGGGTCGAGCGTCGGTGGGCTGTCCGGGCAGCAAGGGCCGCAGTTGCTGGTGCACTCCTTCGGGTCTTTCTTTTTAGATTTCTTTTTCTCTGTGCACTCCAATTCGTTTCTCTCAATGATGAGATCACAGAATTCCTGATCGATGCGCATGCCGAAGTATTCATCACAAATCTTGGTCAGTGCCATACTGCCGACCGACAGTCCTAAGCCCATGAGACCTTCAGGTGCAGCCACAACTGTGGTGCAGCCCACCAGACTGGCAATAGCTCCTGTGATGCCTATTATGTCGGCAGTAATCTTCTTCATGCTGTAGCCAGCGGCCCACCATGCCAGGTTGAAGGCATCTTCCCTCAGTTGAGTGGCCTTGAACTGATCGTTTGGACACGGATTAGGAATGCCAAAGTAGAAATCAACTATCGTCTGACAGTTCTGTACCATCTCTCTCAGGTTGTTCACCAACGAGATGAAGCCGCCTACACAGCCTATTGCGTCGCCGAATTTCAGGTAGCTGAGCGCATTGCGTGTCTTGCAGGCCAGCGACGATTTCTTGGCCAGTGCGTTCAGTCGATCATAGCGCACCTTGTTGAACTCGGCTGACTCCCGCGGAGTGAGCGTACCCATACCCTTGGTCTTATTAATCAGCTTGATGATATTGCTCTGTTTCTTGGCAATGTCGTCGATGTAGTTGCTCATCACATCGATGGCCACGCTCAGGTATTCCTGATATTCCGATATCTTTTCGCTGATACCGCTCAGTTTTTCCCACATCGCCTCGATAGTTTCCTTTAGAGCTTGGACGTCTTCTGTACTGACGCGGCGGCTGGTGGCCGGAATATCATTTTTGAACGTGACTACGAGATTGTCTTTCAGGCTCACTAATGTGAGTGTATTGTCCTCATCGTTCGAGCGGATGTAGAGAGCACTTCCGTCGTCCATCATAAAGCATTGGTAGCCCTCCGACTGTAGCGACAATTCTGTCATGCCTGTGGCAGGAGCTGTGATGATGCCATTGAACATTTCGCCCAAGCTGTTCATGTCCTTCAGGTCTTTGGTAATGGCCTGTTCGAAATAAGTCTTCTGTGCAATGATATTGTCGATGTCGATGTTCAGTGCCGACTCGTCGTCTTCGCTGATGTCTTCACCGTCAATCTGCATGCCATAGTAGCCCAAAACCTGAACATAGATGTTGTACAGCTGATCGTCAAGGGCCTTGCATCGTTCTTGGTCGTTATTGTCGATAGCAGTCTGTAGCTGCTCCAGCAGGGGTGTAGCCTGGTCGATGAGCTGCTGTGGAATCAAGTCGGGTGTCAGCAGATTCTTATAGAAGTTGACGGCATTCTGCACTTTCACTCGCGAACCAATGATGTCACTGTGGTAATAGGGCGTCACGTTCACGTTGCAGGGCATTGATCGGGTGTTGAACTTCTCGTAGGCAATCCAGCGGTTCTTGCGTGCGTTGTAGTGGGCAGGAATTATGAAATGCTCAGCATCGGGTCCGTCGGTGAAGATGGACAGATCTACGGCATAGACCTTCGTGGTGTCGTTGTTCGACAGATTGATCTCGAAGGTGAAGTCGGTGTTATAGCCCTCTTCGTTAGAGTAACCGTAGGAGTGAGGATTGGTCTCGCGTTCCATCAGGTCGAACGTTACCACCTGCTCCTGCAAGTGCACCGGGTGGTGGTTGAAGAACGACATCTTCACCGACAAAGGCACCACAGCGTTGGGGTCGAACCTCACCTTCTTGCTCTCCGTCTGATAGCTCACACCATTCTTGTAGGTAATCTTCGCATAAACGTCATAGACATCCATGGCCAGGGCGTTGGGCAGTGTGCACGTGGCTTTCCACTCACCTTTGCTGTTGATCTGTGCCTTACCGATGGGCTGGTTGCCCGCCATCACCGTCACCTCGTAGTATTCTTGTACCCAAGGTTTACTTTGAGCAAGTCCATAAGATATGCGACGCGGTGCTCCCTGTCTGGCAGTGGCGGTAGAGTCTTCAGTCTCGTCCTCTTCCGGTTCAAAGTACATGGCTGTGCCCTTCACGTTGAAGGTAGGTTTGACAATCATGTCGGGAGCCTGAATGCCCGAACGACTGACGGCGATGCTCGTGGTCTCCAGAATCTCGCGCTCCTCCTTGCCGTTGAGGGTGTACACTAAGTAGATCTCGGGCGTGTAGTTTCCAGCCTTCAGTGGTATCATGCTCAGCTGCATCCTGCCGCCTTCGTCGTAGTGAGGCCATTCGATGGTGAGCTTACGCTCGACCTCGTCCCAAGTCGTGGTGGCAGCGGTGAGCTGTATCTCGCTCTTGCTTACATGCGCTCCCGATGCGATAACATCCTCAACAGTACCAATGAGAGAATACACTGATCCACCACCACTGCCATTAGATGAGGAATGGACAAATAGTGTTTGGTAATACTTGCGACAGCTGCGGTAGGCCGAAGGCATGCTGATTCCTTCGGGTACGTACATCTCCAGTCGGCAATCGGTGGGATAGAGCGACTCATCATAGGTGCTGCCATAGACGCGCTCTTTCAGACCTTTAAAGGCCACTCTCGCCGTAATGCCTATGCTCTGGCCCACAACGCCCGTGCCATTACCAAACCTGGCGCGGCGCTCCACCAAGTGACTTTCAAGCTGGGTCATGGTGAGAGGCACACGGGTAAAGCGTGTCTTGGCCGAATGGCCATTGCTGATGCTTACTTGCTCGGTAACATAGTCGGTGTCTTCAACGTACTGCTCTAACTGGCTCTTGCTATTGATGGAGGCATACTGCGGTCCTTGCGACATGGCAGCCAACAAGTAGTCGCCTGCCTGCAGTCCTTCGAAGCGCAGCAAGCTCTCATTACCAAAAGCCTGTTTCTTCACCAGTTCGCCCGTCTCGGCCTTGAACAACAGCACAGCGGGGTGGCTGCTGCTTGACATGTAGTAGGAGGCCTCGATATAACCGCGCTGAACGATGGGCAGCGTCACGCCCACTTCTTTCTGCTGACCTACCACGGTGCTTGCCTCCACGGGGTCGATGTCGTTCTTGGCACTGCTGGCCGCAACCGTCAGCCGTGTGCCTTCGGGCAACTGGGTGTAGAAGGTATAGCGCGGATAGCTAGACAGATAATGCGTGATGACCGAGTCCTTGCCATTGGGCAGATGGGCGGTGAACTCATAGTTCAGGCTGCGCCCGTCGGTATAGCCCTGCATCACCGTTGGAGTCACGTCCTCTGCCACAGCAGCCTGATAGGTGTGACTCAGCGTTAGCTGTGTGCCGTCGGCCTGTGTAAAGGCGGTGGTAAACTCTGTGCTGTCGGCCAGGTTGACATTGAACGACTTCGAGCCGTGTATGGGTGATGTCACGGTAATGTGGCTCCAGGTGGCCAGAGCCTCTCCTACAGCCCGTCCGTCACCGCCAGTGGTCAGCGATGTGGAATTTCCTGTGACTCCCGATGGCAGTATCTGCGACACCTGCACCGTGGCATTTTCAATGCCCGCATGGGTTGCTTCGTCAATGACGCTGAATGTCACCGTTGTGTTCTTCAGCGGCTCTAATGGCAGCACGATGTTGTCGGGCTGTCCGCTCTGTCCCACAATGATGACTGTCGTGTCGGGCTGCTCATACTGGCTGGCCAGTTGGCGTTCCAGCGAGACCACATACTTCACGGTCTGTCCGTCGAGCATATCGACAAGCTTGGTGCCGCGAGCCAGGTAGCTGTTGTCGGCAGCGAGCCACATGTTGCTGAACTTATCCTCAGGCATGGTCTGACCGTCGGCCTTGATGGTGAGCGACAGTGCGTGCACGTTCTTCAGTTGCGGGAAGGTGACGTTGAGGTGCTCGCTCTGCACGAAGATGTTGTCTATCTGGGCCACTGCTGCACCACGGCTGTTGACCAGTGCCAGCGAGTAGTTGGTGTTCTCAGGCAGGTAGGTGAAGGCATACTCGTTTCGTCCGTTCATCAGCAGGCGGCGCACTTGTCCGCTGCTCAGCGAGGTCAGCTCTAACGACATGTTCTTATACTGTGCCAACTGGGCGGCGGTGGCGTTGTCCATCAGTTTCACCGTCAGGTTCACGTAGTTCTGGTCCATGGCCAGAATGGTAAAGTCCTTCCAGCCTTTGGCTTGCTTATAGAGCTCTACCGACTCAGCCGGTACGCGCACCACCATGTCCGGGCAGTCGGGGAAGGCCCACTTTCCGCTCTCCACGAGTTCCCACTTTTCGGTCACCTCGTTGTATTCTGTAACGAATTCCAGCTCTGGAGGGGTCATAGCAAAACAGATGAAGGTCTCTAGTTTCGTACCCATGAAAGCATTGCGCTCAATCTTCTTCAGCGTTGAGGGCAACAGCACTTCTTTAATGCTCAATTCGCTCATGGGCCCTCCATAGTTTCCGCCATTGATGGTCTCTATGGTTGAGCGGCTGAGGTCGTAGACCAGGCAGTTCTTGAAGTCATAGATATTGCCGAAACTCTGTGAGATGAAACGTATCACCTTGTCGTAGTCGTCTTCGGTGAAGCCTGCCGGGTAACTGTATCCGTAATCCAAGATGAGTGTGCCTGTTTCAGGATCCCACGAGTTGGCTCCGGGCTGGTAGCCAGGGGCTTCTGGGTCGTACTCAAATAATCCTCTCAGTTTCACATCCTCATCGGGCATGGTGAAACTTAAATATGAAGCCTTCGGTGTCTGGTTTTCAAATGTGTATGGCAGACCGTTGAGAGTCCACTCTTTCAGAGCAAAGTCATAGCTCCTATAACTAATACGAAATTCTACCGGAGCACCTACGGGAACCTGCACATTATTGAGTGTGTCGGTACAATAGTAAAACTGTGTTGAGCTTGTCACACCGCCGTCGTCAACAATATCTGCAAAGAAAGAGACGGTGACCGACACTACACCTTCTGGCAGTGTCTCCACGCTCAGACGGTGTGTTTTCGGACTCTGTGCGGTGGCCGTGAGGGTCAGTAGGCACAGTAGGAATATATTGAATAGCTTTTTCATAATCGTTCGGTTTTTAGCGTTGATGATGTTTTACTTCAATACTTTCTTACCATTATTAATATAGATGCCACGCTGAGGAGCGCTGATGCGCTGACCGGCCAGATTGAAAAGACCGTCCATACGTTGCGGCTGGGCTTCGTCAATATCGGTAATAGCAGTTGGATCGGCATTGCCAATAGCAATCAGGAAGCGAGAAGAGAGCGTGGTTGCCTCAGCAACCTCAAAGGTATAAGGCTCAGCTGGTGTGCCATCGGCATGGAGCAGTAGCCTGCGGGTATTGGTTTCGTTGTCAACGAGCCAAACATCCTCAGCAATACTACTATAGAGGGTTCCTGTCTTCAGGGCAAGACTCATCTTATAGGAACCTGCTTTGGGCAACTGCATGCCGAGGCGTATGATACCATCGTCCAGTGGTCGCTCGTTGATTGCATAGGCCACGCCGCCAGCCATAGTGTAAAGCAAGGTAGCGTTGTCAGCAGCCATTGCAGGCGCATCACGACCAATGTCGTAGCGAGTGGTGGCTTCGGGGTTGATGACGAAGCGGGTGGTGGCTGTCACAGGAGCCTCCGCCTGTTCGGTGGCCTCCGCGTTACGCGACAGTATCGCGTTAAACACAACACGGTGGGCATTCTTGTCGGCACGTTGCAGGGCGCGGCGACTGTTGCTTTCGTCGCCCTTGGCTAACTGGTTGCCAAACTGACGGCGGTCGGCATCGAAAGTGAGCGAGTTGAGGCCGTCGGGAGCCTGAATGAAGATTGCCGACATGGGGTGGATGACATAGTCGTCGTCGAGTGCCGTCACTATGTCCCAGTCGCTATAGATGGGATTCCACACAATTACGGGGCCATCGAAATCGAGTCCGCGGATGTAGAAGAAGGCAGCATACGGCATTCCAATGAAGTTCCAGTTACGGTTGTGGGAGAACTCGCCCTGATAGTGGTTGAGCGGCAGGGTGATGTCGCCAGCGGTGGTCAGATAGTCGGTGCCACCCTGATGCGAGCGGAAGTGTAGGGTGCTCCATTCCTTCTTCCACTCCCCTTTGTCGTCTTTCGTAATAGTCTTATCCCCTTTATAGGCATAGCCCTGTCCGGCACGCAGCATCTCGTCGTTGCTCACCCTCACCCACGTGTTGCTGAAATTTCCGGCAGCACGCGCAGCACCGTCGTATCGGTAGATGACATAGGGTGTGTTGGGCAGTTCGGGAACGATGTCGTACATGTGTACATCGAACGACGGTGTGAAGTAGGTTTCATAATCTATCTTACATCCCAGGTCTAACTGGTCGCAGGCAATGGTTCCGCGGTTGAACAGTACATCGAACTTAAATGGTGGATCCTCCTCCCACCAGTAAGCCATAGGAATGTCCACAAGGTCGAAGTTCATGGAGAGTGTACCGATGTTGAGCTGTGCGCCCTCCTCTACTGAGAGGCGCGGTCGCTCCTTGGCGCTCACGCTGAGACCGCTGCCATAGAGCGAGCGATACTCCACATCAACCTTATCGGTGCCCAGGCTATTGTTGGGTGTGATGGCAGTGTATCCGGTAATCGTCAGTTTGTCCACGGCTACATCGATGGGCTGGATACTTGCCATCCGGTTGTAGTTGCTTTTGTTCTGATAGAACGACAGCGTCTTGGCAGGCACATAGAGTGTGCCATTAGTGATGTTACCTTCAATGTATCCCCCATAGGGAGGTATCATGGCACGGATGATGAGGCTGTCCAAGGCTTTCTCTCCCGACACGAAATTTGTGCCCAGTGCGATGATTGTCGTGGGCAGATCGAACACCTTCAGCCTGTCGCTGCTGAAGCAACCGTCTCCGATGGTGAGCACACCCTCTGGCACTGCCACATGGGTGTACCTACCGCCTGTGAAAGCTTCATAGCCCAAGGTCTTCAGGGCCTTAGGCAACGTGAGGCTTTGCAGGGGAACATCGCAGAAAGCCTTATCGCCGATGGAGGTCACCCCGTCTGGCAGGTCAATATGCTTCAACTGATTGCAGTAACTGAAAGCTTGTACGCCGATGGTTTTCAGCTGAGCAGACAGCGTAACATCCTCCAGTTTTGAGCAATTCAAGAAGGCATCCGAAGCGATTGTGGTGACAGCTTCGGGCAGACGGATGCTGCGTAGTGAGGAGCAATACGAGAAGGCATTGGCGCCGATAGCGCTGACGGTCTGTGGAATATCAATCTTGCGCAGATTCTCGCATCCCGTGAACATCCCATCGCTGATGGTAGTGACCGTCTCGGGCCATACCATCTCCTCGCCATCCCAGCCCATGAAGGCATTCCCTTCAATCATGGTGACGCTATTTGGCAGTACCACTCTCTTTAATCCGTGAAGTTCATGGAAAGCGCCCTCGCCTATTTTGCGAACCGATGCCGGCAGGGCAATAGTGTCGAGCGATGTGCCGCCAAAGAACCAACTGGGTATCTCGGTAAGTGTCTCGGGCAGACGTACATAGTGAAGCGAGTCGCAGCCACGGAAGGTCTCATAGCCTACGTCATACTTGTCGATGAGTCCGTCGGGGAAGTAGAACGTGCGCAGCGAGTCGCAGTTGGAAAACGCACCGCCACCATCTATTTTCACACCTTCAGGCAAAGTGAACGTCCTGAAGGCTGTACTCGCAAAAGCACTACTATTAATCACCTCCAGACTGGCCGGCAGTTTCACCTCGCTCAGTCTCGAGCATTCCTCGAAGAAGCCATCGGGAATCGCCTTGATTCCTTCAGGCAGCACAATGCTGGTCAGTCCGCTGCATTGTCTGAAGGATGAGTTTCCCAGATTTGTTAAGCCTTGTGGCAGCTCGATGCTGGTCAGTCCACTACACCCCCAGAAGGAATCGCTTCCCAGATCTGTCAAGCCTTGGGGCAGCTCGATACTCTTGAGCGACACACAGTTATTAAAGGCACCGTCATAAATCATGGTCACCATGGCAGGTATGTCGATGCTCTCCAAATTCACACAGCCACCGAAGGCATAGTCACCAATGCTGGTCACTGTAGCCGGTATGTCGATGCTCTCCAAATGGGCACACTCCCTGAAGCAGCTGCCTGGGATGGCCGTCAGTGCTTCGGGCAGCACCACGCTGCGCAACTCGCTGCACGAATCAAAGCACTGCCAGCGCAGCGTGGTAGCCGTTCGTGGCAGCAAACAGCGGCGCAGCTTGGAGTCCCAATTGCCCAGCCAGATGTCCTCGCCGTTCTCTACGGTTGTGGCCGAAAGGTCGAGCAGTGTCATGTTGGTCATCTGGTTGCGCAGCACATTGAAGTCATCGCCGTTCAGTTGGCCGGTGACGGTAAGCTCGCCCACATCGCTCAGCTCGCCTATTTCCTCAATCTGTTCCATAATCTTCACGAACAGGGTACCAGCCTCCTCTACGTTGACCGTTACCTTGAGGTTCAGTGGTGCAGGCTCTTCTTCTGATTGGGCCATTGCCACGCCCGTGGTCATCATCATGATCACCAGCAGGGTTAATAGTCTGTTCAGTCGTTTTTTCATTGTTAATAGGTTTTTAGTTAGTATTTCTTTAGGATAGTTTTTATTCGTCTCAATCCGATTTACTGGCTTTTGCCAACCATTCACGAGGTGTTATACCTGTGAAGTTCTTGAAGGTACGGTAGAACGATATCTCGTTGTCAAAGCCCGATTCCAAAGCGATAGCTGCTATCTTCTTGTTGGGAAACTGTTGCAACTGTTGCTTCACATAATTAATACGGTAGTCATTGATAAACTGCGTGAAAGTATATCCGCTGTTATTCTTGATACACTCGGATATATAACGGCTGTTGACACCCAATTGGGCGGCAATATCCGACAATCGCAGTCTGCTTCTATGGAATAGCTGTTGCTCTTCCATCAGTTTGCAGATACTGTCAAAAAGAGGGTCGATGGTGTCGTTAGGCACTTTTTTCATAAGTGTACGTGCAATTTAAGATGTTGCAAAGATACGAAAAACACGTACAGATGAACTGACAAAACAAGAGAACCGACTAACAAATTCCGTTTTTGTTAGTTGGTTTTAGCAAGCCACTCTCTTGGTGTCATTCCAGTAAGGACTTTAAAGGCACGAAAGAATGAAGTCTCATTGGCAAAACCTGACTCCAAAGAAAGAGCGCTCAACTTGATATCGGGATGCTGGCGCAGTTGTTGTTTGGCATAGTCAATACGATAGCCATTTACGAACTGAGAAAAAGAACGGCCCTCCAGCTGGTTGATGCAGTCTGACACGTAGCGTACATTGGTACCCAGGAGGACAGCCACATCGGCCACTTTCAGTTCGCTCTGCTTGAAAAGCTGTTGTTCGGTCATCAGCTCGCGGATGCGCTGCATGAGTGTCTCGTAAGGGGCGACAGCTACTATCGTCTCTTCACTATCGATAGGATCTGTGGTCGTTGTTGTGATGGTAGAAGAACGACCCTTCTTCCTAATCAAGATAACGACGATGATGGCTGTCAGTAGGACAAGTGCTGCCGCCATCCAAAGCCAGAAAGAACCCCAGATTGAGGTCTCGGTGCCTATTGTGGCTTCGTCAGGCGCAAAACGGAAAAGCCACACAGTGGAGAGTGGGGCGTAGTTGTCGTGCATGACATCCCCATGACCATAGTTCAGTCCTCCACAGACAATGAGGTTGCCTTCTGGTGTGATGACAAACGGGCTGAGTCCGCATTCGGGCAATGGGTCGGTATAATAGACCGTCATGGGTGCTGGCTGTTGTGAATAGTCTATGACTGCGAAATAATGCCTCTCCTTTATATCAACGCCCTGAAGATAGGCACGGTGAGTATTCCTGTCGGCCATGACTCGGGTCTCATAGCTTATCGTATCGCCTTCAATCCCATAGAAAGGCAGCGGAGAAACGGTTGGGAAAAGGGTGAAGACAGTGTCGCGCAACTCCATGATCGCTGTCTGGAGACTATCGTTATAGACCGGAAAAAGATGAATATAGCTTCCAGATTGCTCATCGCCGATGAAGCCGTCATCGTTGTTGGTGCAGAAAACCAGTATCTGCGGATGCCATTCCTGAAGTAGTGGTACTTGGAAAGCGTCGCCTTTCACTCGGTCAACGAAGTCGCTTTTGCCACGCTGAAATCTCGTATTCTCAGTGCTGATGATAACTGCGTTGTCAGGAGCAATACGAAGTATGTATGGTACGATGCGCTCCGTCGACACATCTTTTATCTTATAAAAAAGCTTTTTTCCATCGAACATCTCTATGGCATCGCGATTGTAATGGTTGCCAGAAATAACCACTTTACCGCTGTCAAGTTCAAGTGCCGAAGCAGCAGCACGTTTAGTGTCGAGACAGCCAAAGCCTTCAAATCTGTGCGATGCCTGATCATACCACTCCACCATGAACGACTGACCAATGCCCAGTGGTTCGGCATGACCGCCAGCCAGCAGCACTTTGCCCGATCGCAGGGCTACGGATATTCCGTCATCGTGGGTATAGACCATCGGCAATTGATGCCACTGACCGTTACTGAAGTATTCGGCCGTTGGCGTAGGCACAAAGCCCAATGTATGACCTCCGAATACTGTCAGCTCGCCATTCAGCATAAACAAGGAATGTCCGCCACGGGGAATATTCATGTCGGGCAGACGTTCGGGTGTAATATGCACCATAGGACATGTTGCTTCACCAAATGCCCCCCTATTTCCAGACGTTCCAAATATTCCCAAAGAAACGATTGCAAGGGCAAAAAACAGCATGATTCTACGGCAATAATGATGCATAAATGAGGAGATGCGTGTTCGTTTTTCCTGCAAAAGTAAGAATTATCCGACAGATAAAAAGCGAAAAGAGGAAAAAACAACTAACAAATTAGGCATGATTACATTTTTTTCGTACTTTTGCAGCCAAAATTCAAACAAGAAGTAAATACGATGAGAAAGAATTTTGTTGAAGAACTGCGCTGGCGCGGTATGCTGGCTCAGATTATGCCAGGCACGGAAGAACTGCTGCAGAAAGAGATGGTGACAGCCTATCTGGGTACTGATCCTACAGCCGACTCACTACACATCGGTCATCTGTGCGGCATCATGATGCTGCGCCACTTGCAGCGTTGCGGACATAAGCCTATCATCCTCGTCGGCGGTGCCACGGGCATGATTGGCGACCCTTCAGGAAAGAGTCAGGAGCGCAATCTGCTCAACGACGAGACACTGCGCCACAATCAGGAGTGCATCAAGGCTCAGGTGGCCAAGTTCCTGGACTTTGGGCCCCAGGCCCCCCTTTCGTCCCCCGAGGGGGACACGAATGTCCAAAGTAACGAAGCCCCCTCGGGGGCCGTAGAGGGGGCCACTCCCTACGCTGAAATGGTGAACAACTACGACTGGATGAAGAACTTCACCTTCCTTGACTTCGCACGCGAGGTGGGCAAGCACATCACCGTGAACTACATGATGGCGAAGGAGAGCGTGCAGCAGCGACTGAACGGAACGGCTCGCGACGGACTGTCGTTCACCGAGTTTACTTACCAGCTGCTGCAGGGCTACGATTTCCTCTACCTCTACCAGCACAAGGGCGTGAAGCTTCAGTTGGGCGGCAACGACCAGTGGGGCAACATGACCACCGGTACGGAGCTCATCCGTCGCACCTTAGGCAACGATGTGGAGACCTTCGCACTCACCTGTCCGCTCATCACCAAGAGCGACGGCAAGAAGTTCGGCAAGACCGAGAGCGGTAACATCTGGCTCGACCCCAAGCGCACTACTCCCTACCGTTTCTATCAGTTCTGGCTGAACGTAAGCGACGACGATGCTGAGCGCTACATCAAGATATTCACCTCACTGGACAAGCCCACCATCGATGCTCTCATCGAGGAGCACAAGCAGGATCCCGGTCGCCGCGTGCTGCAGAAGCGCCTGGCTGAGGAAGTGACGGTGATGGTACACTCGCGCGAAGCCCTCGACATGGCCATTGAAGCCTCGAACATCCTCTTCGGCAAGGCTACCAAGGAAGCCCTTGAGAAGCTCGACGAGCAGACGTTCCTCGATGTGTTCGACGGTGTGGAGAAGTTTGAGATTTCGAAAGACCAGCTGGGTCAGCCTGCCATAGAGCTCTTTACCACCGTTGCCCCCGTGTTCCCCTCGAAGGGTGAGATGCGCAAGATGGTGCAAGGCGGCGGCGTGAGCCTGAACAAGGAGAAACTGACCGACCAGAACCGAGCAGTTACTGCCGACGACCTCATCGATGGTAAGTATCTGCTGGCTCAGAAGGGCAAGAAGAACTACTACCTCATCACGGTGAAGTAATCAGTATAACAGATCAACTTGATTATTGAAATCGGCCAAAATCCCCCTGATTTTGGCCGATTTCTTTTGTTTCAAGTAATGATTAAACTTGAGACGATTGAAAGTGATAGTCACAGACCCCACCCCTGCCCCTCCCCTTGATGGTAGGGGAGTGCCATGCGGAATCCTCAGTACCAACAAGGCGATAGCCATTCCCCTCCCATCAAGGGGAGGGGTAGGGGTGGGGTCTGTGACTTAAAATGTAAGGATTTTTGCAAGATTTTTAGCCCCAAAGCAAAAATTTTCAATATTCAATCTTCAATATTCAATTTTTTGTATTACCTTTGCAGCCGCTAAGACAGCGATTGGACGATGGTGTAATGGTAACACTACAGGTTTTGGTTCTGTCATTCCCGGTTCGAATCCGAGTCGTCCAACCAAAAGAAACGCAACTGATGACATGTTTCATTCAGTTGCGTTTCTCTTTTTGCTCAACCCGAAAAGCCTGTCGTTTTGTTTTAGCAACGGACTACAGGACTTAAGGACTCTTTATTCCTCGAACTGCAGTGACAATTGACCGTCACCCAACAGATTATAAGATTTCCTATGATAGGGCGTGATGCCGCACTCCTTGATGGCGGCACGATGTTTCTTGGTGGGATAGCCCTTGTTCGAGCGCCAGTCGTATTGCGGATATTCTTCGGCCAGACGATTCATGTAGTCGTCGCGGTAGGTCTTGGCCAGAATAGAGGCTGCGGCGATGGAGAGGTACTTTCCGTCGCCCTTCACAATGCAGGTGTGAGGAAGCAGCTTATCACCGTCTTGAGCGTTCTTGTACGGCTTGAAGCGGTTGCCATCCACGATGATGGCCTGTGGACGCACCGAAAGCTGGTCGAGTGCACGGTGCATGGCCAGAATAGAGGCATTCAGAATATTGATCTCATCAATCTCCTCAGGACCGACAATACCTACTGCCCAACTCACGGCATCGCGTTCTATCTGTTCACGTAGCTGATAGCGACGGCGCTCACTGAGCTGTTTAGAGTCGTTGAGCAGCTCATTCTGGTAGTCAGGTGGGAGAATCACAGCGGCAGCATAGACCGCACCTGCCAGACATCCGCGTCCGGCTTCGTCGCATCCGGCTTCAATCAGGCCGTCGTAGTAGTGGGGAAGGAGCATAGGCGCTTTGCTAAATGATAAATGAAAAATGATAAATGAAAAATGAATAGGTGGAAATCACCATTTTGCAAATCATCGGTCGATGATGACTTTCTCTACTTCAATGTGTTCGTGGAGAAAAATCTGCGCGTGTTCACTGAATGTATCGGGATTCTCTGTAGTCAGATAGTGTACGGAGCCTCCCTTTGAACAGAGTTGCTCCAGCGAGGTGTGGCGCTGTAGGTAGTTGCTAAGGGCTTCGGCCACATACTCGCCTTGTGGAACGATGCGCACGCCGGGATGAATGTATTTCAGAATCTTCGGCATGAGCAGCGGATAGTGCGTACAGCCCAGGATGATGGCATCGATCTCAGGGTCGAGCCGCATAAGCTGGTCGATGCGCTTCTTTACAAAGTAGTCGGCACCAGGTGAGTCGGCCTCGTTGTATTCTACCAATGGCACCCAAAAAGGACAAGCTACACCCGTCACCTTAATGTCGGGGTGCAGCTTGTTGATTTCCATATTGTAGCTTTGACTCTTGATGGTTCCCTCGGTAGCCAGCACGCCAACGTGACGCGATGTGGTGAGCTGTCCGATGACCTCGGCTGTTGGGCGAATCACGCCCAGCACACGCCGTTCGGGATCCCACTTCGGAAGATCGTTCTGCTGAATGGAACGTAAGGCCTTGGCCGAGGCGGTGTTGCAGCCCAGAATAACGAGCTGACAACCGCGTTCGAAGAGGAAATGTACGGCCTGACGGGTGAACTCATAGACCACGTCAAAAGAACGTGGACCGTAAGGCGCACGGGCATTGTCGCCCAGATAGAGGTAGTCATACTGAGGTAGCAGCTGTCGAATGCCGTGCAAGATGGTCAGTCCGCCGTAGCCGCTGTCGAACACTCCGATGGGTCCGGCCTCTTTGCTCAACATTGTCTTCAACTCTTTCATATCCATACAGTTGTCACTTCACACCTCTCAGTTCTCACCTCTTCTTCAGATACTCAGCCACCATTTCCTGAATGTCCTTGCCCATCACAGGGTCAATGTAAGGACAGGCATTGGAATCGATGTTGATAATCAGTGCAAATCCAAATTCGCGTGCAATAGAAGCCAGCGTCTCGTTGAGCTTGGCCCTGATAGGCTTGAGAGCCTCTTCTTCAGCCGTCTGCAAATCACGGCGTGCCTGTGCATTAAACTCCATGTTGCGCTGCATGAGTTCCTTCAGCTCGTTCTGGCGTTTCAGCAGGATGGTTCGTGGGAACTCGTTCTGACCTTCAAGAAATGATTCATACTTCTGGTTGAATTCCTCCTCCACACGTTTCGCTTCAGCTTCGTATGCTGCCCGTTGTTCCTGCAACTTTTCCTGAGCCGCAGCGTATGCCTTCATGCCCTTTAGTGCCTGATCGTAGCTGAGGTATCCGAAACTGATGGCCTTCGAAGGTGATTCCGTGGTAGCAGGAACTCCCAATGTTTGTGCAAACATCGTAAAGGAAAACATCAGGGAGAAAAGTGTAATAAAGATTTTTCGATTCAAGTTCATATTATCGTATCATTAAATATAGAATTATCAAATTATTCAGCTTACGTATAGTTCTATTTCCTCAATAAGTTGTCGGGCTGGTTCAATTCTCTTAGTCAATTCATCGGGTTCAACGTCGTAAGCACAATTATAGTCACTTTCTTCACGCATGGTTTGAAGCTGATTGTACAATTTTCCATATTCACCATCAAAGATACCTGTCTTTATATAGTGAAGGTGGAATAAAGCATGTGCGCCCTTATGGGTATTAACTAAAAGACCATCGTTCACGAACAAGGCATTGACAGCATGAAACACCGCGTAGTACAGGCGATTGGCTGCACCGTTCCAGCGGTTAGCAGCTATGAGGATTCCTATTTCTTCGAAGGTTTCGGTTGCCTTCTTTAGTTCTAACTTTACTAACGTTGAACGTTCTTCATTGCTTAGACTCATATCAAATTGATTTTGTCGCGTTCAACATTTTTGTAAAATGGCAGAAAGGACCATTTTTCCCATTGAGTATTAGTATAGATATGTGGGCTGATCTCTTCGCCAATATCCCAGCCAAATTGTCTAAAAGGATATATTATGTCGTAGTCATCAGCTTCAAGTTTGGCCTTGTCCAACAAGATTAGCAGGTCCCAGTCGGAGCCACTGTGCGCATCACCCCGAGCCCTCGAACCGTAAAGCAGCAATTTGCTGTTTGGTGGAAGTGACTCGCGGCCAATCTTTTTTATCTGGCTTATAATCTGTGAACTATCCATAAAAATGGTTTGCGTAACTTTTCTGTTCGCTTGCAAAAATACAAAAAAAATGCTAAACAGGCTATTTTTTTCAGAGAAATAATAGAAATCTGCGTTTGTCTTGCCCTTGATGGTGGGACGACTGCGGAGGGACGAAAAAGAATTATGGCCATAATTCCGAAAATTATGGCCATAATTCTTTAAATTTTGGCTATTATTTTTTGCCGTCTGTTTTACTTCAGACCCAGCTTTGCCTTTACCTGTGCGGTGACATCGGTTGAAAGGGTGGTGTTGATGAAGGGAATGCCAGAACCCATCTCCATGATGTAGATGAAGCCGCCCTCAGTACCTACTGTCTTGATGGCATCGAGCATCTTGGTGGTGATGGCCTGCATCTTCTCGCTCTGAGCCTGCTGCAGTGCCTGCTGGTTGTCCTGATAGCTCTGCTGAATCTTCTGATACATGTCCTGCAGCTCCTGCTGACGACGCTGCTTGATGTTGTCGGGCAGTGTGGCCTGTTCCTTCTCGAATGCCTCGCCCTTCTTCTGCAGTTCGTCCTGCATCAATTTAAGGTCGGCCTCATACTGCTTTGTGAGTGCCTCAATCTCGTTGCGAGCAGTGGTGAACTCAGGCATAAGCTGAATGATCTCCTGTGTGTTTACGTGGCCGAACTTTGCCTGTGCCATAGCTGCCATAGGGAGCAGCATCATCAGTGCTAAAAAAAGTTTCTTCATTTTTGTTTTCGTTTTTTTTATTTGTGATTACTTGTTTTCCTATTTCTTGATAGGTGATGTTCTTTTTTATATAGACTATGCAAATGGGATAAGGTTTATTTCTTTAGTTGGAATATCCCAGTTTACGGAGTACCTCATTGCTGATGTCGATCTTTGGTGAACCGAAGATGATACCAGTGTCGCTGGCACGGTCGAGCACGAGCTGATAGCCACGCAGGTCGGCAATATCCTTCACGGCATTATAGACCTCTTCCTGGATGGGCGACATGAGCGATGTGCGCTTCTTGAACAGTTCGCCTTCGGGTCCGAAGTATTTGCGCTTCAGCTCGGCAGCCTGCTTCTCCTTCTCCATGATGGCATCCTGACGAGCCTTCTTCTGCTCGGCTGAGAGGAACACCACCTCGTTCTGATAGTTCTTGTACATGGTCTGAGCCTCGGTGCTCAGTGCATCGACCTCAGCCTGCCACTTGCGCGATACCTGAGACAGTTGCTCGTTGGCACGCTCATAGGCCGGTATGTTCTTAAAGATGTAGTCCATGTCGACCAAGGCGAACTTCTGGGCATTCATCGTCATTGTTGCCATGAACATGATGGCAGTTAAAATAGCTTTTCTAATCATAACTCTCAATCCTTTATTCATCGCGGGTGAGCCGCGATACACATGAAATCTTCAATTTTTCAATTTTCAATCTTCAATTTTCAATCTTCAATTTTCAATCTTCAATTTATTAGAATTCCTGTCCGAGCACGAAGTGGAAGTTGCTGCCACCTCTCTTCTCCTGGGCAGTGCCTTGATACACTTTGTCGAAGCCGTAGGCCCAGTCGATACCCATCAATCCCACCATTGGCAGGAAGATACGTACACCTACACCAGCCGATTTCTTCATCTCGAAGGGGTTGAACTCCTTCACGTCGTGCCATGCATTACCTGCTTCTGCAAAGGCCAGACCGTAGATGGTGGTGTTGCCCAACATGAAGGGATAGCGCAACTCCAGCGACATACGGTCGTAGGCGTAACCCTCCTGTCCGTAGGGGGTCAGCGAACCGTTCTCGTAGCCTCGCAGCCCAATGGTCTCTTCAGCATAGCTTGTTGAGTAGCCGCTCATACCGTCGCCACCCATATAGAAGGTTTCGAAGGGAGACTTCTTATCCTTGTTGTAGCTGCCCAGAATACCGAGTTCTATGCGTGTCATGAGCACTAAGCATTTCTGTCCGTTGGTGAGTGCCGTAAAGGTACGTGCCTTGAACTTCCATTTGTGATATTCAATCCAGCGGAACTTCTGCTGTTGCTCCAGATTATACTGTTCACGGTTCTTGTTGTAGGTGGCAGTGGTAGCCAAGTTAGCATAGTCTTTGCCATCGAAGAGCGACCAGGGTGGAGTGAGCGTCACGGAGAGTGTGAACTCAGAGCCATGACGTGGGAAGAGCGGGTTGTCGGTTGAAGTACGTGTAAGTGCCAGTCCCAGGTTCAGGTTGTTACAATTACCGTTCGAGATGATAAAGTAGCGCCAGTCCTTCAGCATGTAGCGCTGATAAGAGAGCGTGGCCGACAGTTGGAAGTAGTCGTCGGGCCAGCGCAGACGCTTACCCCAGCCTATAGATGCGCCAAACAAGCGTATCGACTTGTTATCGTCGTAGTAGTTCTCGTAGTTGTTATAGTACGAGTTGTTGTAAGTGCCGTAGCCACCGTAGTAGCCATAGAGCGAGTTCATCCACGAGTTATTGTAATAAGTGCTTGACACGTCGCTCTGCTTAGAGTAATAGACACCTACGTTGAAGGCATTGGGTCGCTTGCCACCGAACCATCCTGTAGAGTAGTTGGCACTGATAGAGCTATAGTAACGTCCGTTGGTCTGGAAGTTCAGTCCGATTTGCTCACCGTCGCCAGCGGGCAGGATTCCACGATGAAGCTTGTTCTTACCCAGCAGGTTGCGCATGGAGAAGTTGGTGAACTTCACGCCAACGCGTCCGATGATACCCGTCTGTCCCCAACCGAGTGAGAGCTCCAGCTGGTCGTTTGACTTCTGCTGAAGGTTCCAGTTGATGTCAACCGTTCCGTCCTCATAATTAGGCTGCACATCGGGTTCCACCTTCTCAGGATCGAAGTAACCCATTGAAGCAATTTCACGAGCCGAACGCATCAGAGCATCCTTCGAGAACAAGTCGCCAGGCTTGGTACGCAGTTCGCGTCGCACCACCTCTTCATAGAGTCGGTCGTTGCCGAATATGCGCACATGGCTCAAGTGAGCCTGCGGGCCCTCTGTGATACGCATCTCAAGGTCGATAGAGTCGCCCACGATGTTGACCTCAGTAGGGTCGATGCTGGAGAACACATAGCCCGTGTTATAGTAATAGTTGCCCACGGCATCTTCGTCCTCGCGCAATCGTTTGTTCAGCAGTTTCTGGTTGTACACATCACCTTTCTTCATACCGAGCACTGCGTTCAGGTAGTCGGTGTTCACCACCGTGTTGCCCACCCAGTTCACGTTGCGCAGATAATATTTCTCTCCTTCATCGATTTTTACATAGACGTTCAAGTGCTTCGGATCGACCGTCCACACCGAGTCGTCGATGATGGTGGCATCGCGGAAGCCCAGCTCATTGTATCGTTCCAAGAGCTTCTGCTTGGCCTCGTTATAGCGTTCTGCCGTAAACTTCTTCGACTTGAAGAGGCTGTAGAACTTGCCTGTTTCATGAATTTTGCCGAAGTAGCCCTTGTTCCATATCTTTCCCTTGATTTTCTTGTCGGTGAGCTGATGGTTGCCTTCGAAGATGATTTGTTTCACTTTCATCTTCGCCTGTTTGTCCACCTTCACATCGAGCACCACCAAGTTTTTTCCCGTCACGTCATCACGCTGTACAATGTCGATGATAGCGTTTTTGTAGCCTTTCCCGTCAAAGTACTTCTTAGCCAAAATCTTCGCGCGGTCAATGAGGTTCTTGGTGAGGCTCATACCCTTAGCCATGCCTATTCGCGACTCCAGGTCCTCGCGCTCGCTCTTCTTCACACCATAATAGTTAATAGAGCTAATCTTCGGTCGCATGGCAAGGTGTATGGTCATGTACACCTTGTGATCGATGATGCTGTCGGCTGTGATACTCACATGCGAAAACAGTCCGTGCTTCCAGTAGCGTTTCACTGCCTCGGTGACTTCAGCACCAGGGATATCGATTTCCTGCCCCACCGACAGTCCCGACAGTCCGATGACCACATAGTCCTCATAACCTTCAATGCCCTCAACGGCCAGTCCTCCTATCTCAACGTGTCGTGGCGCGCTGCTATAGGAGACTTCCACCTGGGCTGAGGCTCCAGGAATGAAGAATGATGAATGGAGAATGAAGAATGCTGTGCAGAGCAGCAGGAACTTCGTTCTCATCCCTAACTTCATTTTATGATATATTGATATATACTTCATCCATTAATAATTGATTAGCATCATGTACATCTTCATTCTTTCATCCCTTCCACCTGAGCCTCTGTCTTTCCGAAACGTCGCTGTCGTTTCTGGTAGCTCGCAATGGCTTCATGCAGGTCTTCCTCGCTGTAGTCGGGCCAGTAAGTGTCGCAGAAGTACAGTTCTGAGTAAGCTATCTGCCACAGCAAGTAGTTAGATATGCGCAACTCACCGCCAGTTCTGATGAGCAGATCGGGGTCGGGCATAAAATTGGTGGTGAGATGTTTCGATATGCTCTCCTCGTTGATGTCCTCTGGCTTAATGCCCTCTTCAGCCATCAATCTCACGGCATTTGTGATTTCCCAACGGCTGGAATAGCTCAGGGCCACCACCATCGTCATAGTTGTGTTGGCTGCGGTGCGCATCTCGGTCTGGCGCAACTTCTGCTGTACGTTTTCAGGCAGTCGCTTCATGTCGCCAATGACGCGGAAGCGCACGTTGTGCTTCATTAAGAGCTCGTCCTCAAGCGATGTGAGCACCAGTCCCATAAGTGCCGATATCTCGTCGGCAGGACGATTCCAGTTCTCAGTGGAGAAGGTGTAGAGCGTGAGGTATTTCACTCCCATTCGCGTACACTCTGCCGTGATTCTTCTCACGGCCTCAACACCAGCCTGATGGCCGTAGCTGCGCTCCTTACCACGTTCCATGGCCCAGCGACCGTTACCATCCATGATGATGGCAATGTGCTGAGGGATGCGGTCCATATCTAATTCATGCTTCATAATTCACAATTCTTTGTTTCACTTCTCTTCACTCCTTGTGGCAAGTGGGGCACTTAGCCCAAAGGTCGTAGGTGAGGGTGACGTATAAGGTGGAGTAACAATCAGTGTTCTTAAACAGACCGCTGCTCTCTATTCCATAGGGATCGCCCATGCCGTCGAGTTTGTCTCCGCCGGTGAAGTGCATCATCCACTCCACTGCCAGGTTCAGGCGAGTCGCCAGTTTATATTTTAGTCCGATACCGATAGGCAGTTGTCCTACCATAGTACTTTTTTTGGTGGTTTCACCGTTCTGTGTCAGTTTACTGTTGGCAAAAGCCAGTCCCAGCCCGAAGGCTACGTAAGGTGTCAGCCTTTTTGCTCCGAAGTATTCGCGTCCTGTGCCGTAGGGCCAGAAGTTATATTCGTATTTCATAGCCAAATCGACAAGCGTCGTGTTGAAATCGGCTGCATGCTCGGCTAAGCCCGGATACCATGTGCCTGCTCTGGTCGATGAGCCCGTCAGAGAGCCCAAGCCCAAGTTCAAGTTCCATGCCATGTGTGGGTTCGGCTTGAATTTCGCAATAAGCGTTCCCGTGGGCCGCAGTCCCTTCAGGGGGTTGCCGTTGAAGTCGCCCACATAGGCCATAAGCCCTACTCCGCCTCCCAGTTCAAGCCTGTATTCGGGCTCGTTCTGTGCCAAGGCTGTCCCAGCCAGGAGACACAGGCTGATGAGTGCGGCGAGCTTTTTCATGTTTCCACCTTAATTTATCTGTATGCGCGCGTACGCGGAACAATTTCTTTAAAAGTAACTCCCTAAATAGACCATGCCGTTGGTGCCGATGGCCCAGATGCGGTTGGCGGCATCTGCACTCACGCTGTAGGCATTGGCGGGCAAGAGGAAAGTATTGTTCTCAGCCCATGTGATGCCTTGGTCTCGGGTCTGATATACGGTTGTGCCGGTTCCGAATGCCAGCAGGTTGTCCAGATGGTTCACCATTGAGAGGTTGGCGAACAGGGGCAGAAGACTCTTGTTGGTCGTATCATAGGCAATGCACACCCATTGTCCGCCCTTACTGCTGCCATCGTAGGTACTGATCTTACGCCATACGACGCTCTTCTTACCATCGTTGCCCACGAGGAGCACGTAGTCGGTTGAAGCCATCTGTGAATACCCAATATAGGTCGATGAGATAGCGGCTGTGGGCAGGGCTGCCTTTGACCCAATCTTCTCCACAGTCCAGTTCACGCCTTCGTCGTCGGATGCCATGATGCCCCCATCGTTGCTCAGTGCAAACATTTCCTTGGTGCCTACGCCAAACAGTTGTTTCAGTCCGGGTGTGCCAGTCATGACAATCTTCTGCCAGTGTTCTCCGTCAGACGACTTGAACAGCTCGCCGTTGCTCAGCATGAACATGAATCCATTCTTGGTTACGATGTTCTCACAAACGGATGGTGCTATGGGCAAGGGCAGGTCGGGAGTGATGGCATTCCACGTGGTTCCCTGATCGGTTGATTTGCCGAAGACGACGGTACCGCCTTTCACACCGAAGGTGTAGAGGTCTTGTCCGAGCGTCACCAGTCGCAGTTTGGTGTTGTCTTTCAGCATGTCCACTTCAGCCTTCTGTCGCCAGGCAAATGCTTTGTCGGCAGTTTTCTTTACGTTGAGGGTCACGGTGTAGTCGCGTGAAGCGGTGCCGTCGGAAGAGTTGATACGGAAGATGCGCGGCTTGGAAAAGTCGATGCCAGTGGCAGAAGAGTAGGCCGTCATCACGTCGCTGTCGATGTTCTTGACTTGTATGACACCGTTGTTGAGCGACTTCACTATGCAGACCACGTTGTTGATGGCTGTGCCGATGGGGAGTGAGTCACGGTTGCATATCGTTGAGTTCACCTGGTCAATCACCATTTTGTAGTTCGTTCCAGCCAGCGTAGCAACAACGTTGCTTGTTCCCGGTGTATATTGCGTCAGATCACCCAGAGTGAACTCTGTGATAGCAGTGTCATTGTAAAGAATTGTCTCTTTCTCATCCTTCTTTTTGCACGAAGTCAGCACTGCGATAGCGCATATCATGCAGAAGAGCACGTTGAATAATTTTCTCATTCTGAATGCACAAAATTATAATTCGGCTGCAAATTTAAGCACAAATCCTCAAAAAGCATTCATTTCCACCTCTTTATTAAACAAAATATATGATACAAGGGCCGATTTTAAGTTGTTTTTAGTTTTCCAGTGTCCTTGTCCGGCGATGTAACAGGTTATTGATGCACGCTTCCAGATACTTCACCGCAAAGGGTTTCTCTATGTATGCATCGATGCCGGCTTGCATGGCCTGCACTTTAGACTGGCTGTCGGTCTTGGCAGTGAGCAGAATGAATGGTATGTGGCAGGTAGCGGCATTCTGGCGCAGTCGGCTGCACAGTTCTGGTCCGTCCATATTGGCCATCATCCAGTCGCTGATAATGATATCGACAGTCGATGTGGGTGTCTTTCCGTCCTTCACCACCAAGGTTTCCTCCAGCATCTTCAGGGCCTCGGCACCATCGGCGGCATGCATCACCTCATAGCGGTCCATGAAACTGGTGACGAGGAATGTGAGCATATCCTCGTTGTCATCGACGATGAGCATCACGGGCTTCGAGAGCTCGGAGTTCTCGGAGAGCTCTGAGTGCTCTGAGTTCTCAGAGATCTCAGAGTGCTCTCCGCTGAAGGCCTGTGCAATGGGCAGCGTGATGCTGAACTTGGTGCCTTTTCCTATCTCCGAATCCACGCTGACCTTTCCGTGGTGTTGTTCCACGATTTTCTTGACAATGCTCAGTCCGATGCCTGTGCCAGGCTTATTGTTGCGTGCCTGGAAGAAGGGATCAAACAGGTGGGCAATGTCGTCTTGAGCAACACCTTGTCCGTCGTCGGCTACGCTGATGCGGAAGCATTTTTCCTCAGCGAGCACCTCACAACTGAGTTCAATTCTGGAGCGCGTGTATTTATCTGCGTTTGATAGCAAGTTGGTCAACACTTTCACAATGCCCTCTCGATCAACGACAGCAGTGAATTGGGCATCGGGGTAATTCACGTTGAACGTATGGCCGTGCTGTCTGAACGTGGGTTCGAAGTTGGCAGCTATGCCTCGCAGCATCTCCCTGATGTTCTGTGGGGCGAAGTTCATGTCCTGCTGGCTCTGCTGCTCCACCTTGCGGAAGTCGAGCAGCTGGTTGACCAACTCCAGCAGGCGCTGGGCATTACGGTCGATGGTGTTGAGCAGGGCTTTGGAAGACTGGGAGGAAAGGAGGAGGCTCTCTGAGCTCTCTGAGTTCTCCGAGTTCTCTGAGCTCTCTGAGCTCTCTGCTATTTTCTTCTTCAATTGCTCCATAGGTCCTATGATGAGCGATACAGGGGTGCGTATCTCGTGAGCGATGGTGGTAAAGAACTCCACGCGGGCATTGCGCATTTCCTCTTTCTTGGCAGCGTTGAGTGCTTCAATCTCCTTGCGGTGGCGACGTTCGTTCATGTACAGACGGAAACGAATGAAGAGGGTGATCATTGCAATGATGAGCAACACATAGAACACCTTGGCATAGATGTTCCACCAGAAAGGCGGGTGCACCTCAATCTTCAGTGTAGCCACCTGGTCTGACCACACGCCATCGTTGTTGGTGGCCTTCACGCGGAAGGTGTAGTTGCCTGGCGACAGGTTGGTATAGGTCACCTTGTGCTCGTTGCCCACGTAGGTCCAGTCTTTGTCGAAGCCTTCGAGCATATAGGCGTAAATGTTCTTCTCAGGCGAGCAATAGCTGAGCGAGGCAAACGACAGGCTGAATGCCTTGTCGTTGTACCACAGGTCGAGCTGTTCGGTCTTGGAGAGTGCTTGTGGCAGATGCCAGTTGCCCACGGCGATGGGGCTGTTGTTGATTTCAAGCTCAGTGATGAAGACGGGAGCCGACTGTTGGTTGACCTTTATTTTATGAGGATAGAACGTGTTGAAGCCATTGATGGTGCCGAAGTAGATGCGCCCGTTGCTGGCTCTCAGCACAGCATTGGGCTGAAACTGCTCGCTGTCAAGTCCGTCTTGTCGGGTGAAGCGTTGCATGCCCTCGCCTGCCGTATAGTGCAAGATGCCGCGGTCGGTCGAAATCCACAGTGTGCCCTGGTCTTCGGTGATGGCGGTGATGGCGAGTCGGGGCAGGTCGAGCGCCACACGACTGAACCGGTCGCCCTCTGCCTCATAGCGGCACAGTCCGCCTTGCGTGCCGGCCCAGATAGTGCCTTTTCCGTCGATGAAAAGGCTGTTTACGAGGTTGGCACTGAGTGATTGCTGGTTGTCACTGTCGTGATGATAGGTCTTCACCTCACCGCCTTCCTTGGGATTGTAGCTCCACACGCCACTGCCCTGTGTGGCCACCCATAGTCTGCCGCCGGCATCTCTTTTCATGTCGATAGGCACCGATTGCACTTTTACCACGCGCTCGAAGTAGTCCTTCTGCCTGTTATACCGGCACAGTCCTTCCATTGTGGCTATCCAGATGGTGCCTTGGCGGTCGCGCAGCAGGGTGCACGAGTTGGGGTCGTAGAGTGAGTGGGCTTCTTCAGTCGGAACAATATGGCGCAATTTTCCGCTAACGGTCGAAAAAACATAGATTCCATCGCTAAAAGTGCCCATCCAGATGTCATCGCCATCAATGCAGAGCGAATGTGCCTTGATGCCTTTAAGCTGGGTGCGGCCAGGGTAGTCGGTAATGGGTGTAGAGCCGTTTTTATAGCAGTTCAGTCCGCCCTCTTCGCGAGTGGTCCACACACGGCCTTGACGGTCCTCCACAAAGTGGCTGGTGAGACCCGCA
Source organism: Prevotella sp. (assembly GCA_016284895.1). Classification (GTDB taxonomy): domain Bacteria; phylum Bacteroidota; class Bacteroidia; order Bacteroidales; family Bacteroidaceae; genus Prevotella. The sequence continues at coordinate 27,848 of JAEEPT010000011.1, forward strand.
GCCGTGCTCTCGAAACGGTGAGCCACAGGCGACAGATAGGTCACGCCGCCATAGGCAGCGCCTATCCACAGTCCATTCTCATTGTCGCGAATCACGCTGGTGACGAAACGCAGCGGCAGGTAGAGACTGTATTCGGAAGTACGCATGTCGTAAATCCACACACCGTCGTCACAACCCAACAGAAACTGATTGGGCGACAGCTCGTTGAGCGTGCGTATGCGCTGGTGATGCGCCGCATCGGTCGTGGGCAGTGAGTGAAGCACGCCCCCCTCGTCAATCCACAACAGGCCATCGTTGTCGGTGCCTAACCACAGTCGTCCGTCGCTTGACTGCAACATGCACAAGGCTGAGCGCAGCACCACACCTGGCTGTCTGGATGCCGCTTCGAACATGTTTTTCGACTTGTTCAGTTGCCACAGGGCAGGCATGCCCGTGTGCGAGATGGCCCACTGCCGTTGGTTGGCATCAGTATATACCTGTGCCACCTTGCCGTCAATGGCATTCAGGCTGTAGGTGCTGACGGGTTTCTCCGCATCGGTAAGTGAAAGACAGAGAACGCCCTGTCCGTTGGTTGCAATCCACAGATTACCGCTCTGGTCGATTGACAGATGCGTCACGGGTGCCGACAGTTCCTCGATAGGCAGAGGGGTGAACTGCTCGTTGGCAAAGGTGAAGCGGAGCACCCCGTCGGCAGTGCCCAGCAACAGGTTGTCGTCAGGGTCGCACACCAGTGCGACAACAGCTTGCGACGTGGCCGTTTCTGGGAGCGGATAGCTCACCACACGCGTGCCGTCGTAGCGACACAGTCCGTTGTCGGTTCCCATCCAGATGAACCCACGGCGGTCCTGGACAATAGTTCTTACGGCATTCGACAACAGTCCGTTGTCCATGGTCAGCTGCCGCTGACGATAGTTGGTTTGTGCGTTCGTGACAAGACCGAGTGTCAGCAACGCAAACAGGAGGTAAATGCGTTTCATACGACAAACTTACGAAAAAAACGCTGAAACGCGGCTACTATTAAAGAAGATTAACTCAATCAGACGATTTAATATGAATCATCACATGACCGAGTATTGGTCATCACATGACCAAGCATCGGTCACCGTATGACCGCACATGGGTCATGCAGTGACCGCACATGGGTCGCTCTCAGACCACTGAGAGGTCGCTCTCTTACTGTGTCTGCATCATTTTTCCGCCAAGAAGTCCATTGCTTACTAAATTGTGAGCGAGAAATTTGGAATTCTGCATATTTTACCGTACTTTTGCACCAATATATTATATAATTGAAGGTAACCTATGGAGCAAATCAATTCGCACATGTCCCGCCTCGTACACGACGTGGCAGCCCAACTGGGCGACCGTGAAGCACTCATCTATAAGGACTTTGGCGGAACGGAGTGGAAATCCTATTCCTGGAATCAGTTCTCAGCGATGGTCAAGAAAATGTCGAACGCCATGCTCAATCTGGGCATTACGGTACAGGAGAATGTAGGCGTGTTCTCGCAGAACAGCGTGCAGTATCTCTTCACCGACTTCGGTGCCTGGGGCATTCGCGCAGTCACCATACCCTTCTATGCCACATCGTCGGAACAGCAGATTCAGTACATGATAAGCGATGCCAAGGTGCGCTTCCTCTTCGTGGGCGAACAGGAGCAGTACGAGAAGGCGCGCCGCGTGTTCTCCATGTGCAAGACACTGGAGAAAATCATCGTGTACGACCCTGCCGTGCATATCGATGAAAACGACAATACGGCCATTCACTTCGATGACCTTCTGAAGGCTGCCGAAGGACTGCCCCGACAGAGCGAAGTGGAGAACCGCCAGAAGAGCGCCACCTTCGACGACATTGCCAACATCCTGTACACCAGTGGCACCACGGGCGACTCGAAAGGTGTCATCCTCACTCACGGACAGTATCATGCAGCAATGGAGGCCAACCACAAGTGCGTGCCAGTCACGGAGAACGACCGCGTGATGAACTTCCTGCCCTTCACTCACATCTTTGAGAAAGGATGGAAGATACTGTGCATCACTGTGGGCGCACGCCTCATCGTGAACACAAAGCCCATGGAGGTGCAGCAGAGCATGCGCGAGACCCATCCCACCTGCATGTCGAGCGTGCCACGATTCTGGGAAAAAGTGTACATGGGAGTGCAGGAAAAGATAGAAAACAGCGGACTCATGCAGCGCAAGCTGTTCAAACACGCACTGAAGGTGGGCCGCAAGCACAACATAGAATACCTGGCCTGCGGCAAGCAGCCGCCACTCGGCCTGCACCTGGAATATGAAATGCTGAACCGCACCGTGTTCTCACTCGTGCGCAAGGAGCTGGGACTGGAGAATGCACACTTCTTCCCCACAGCAGGTGCCGCCGTGTCACCATACGTAGAGGAGTTTGTTCACAGCATAGGCATCATGATGGATGTAGGCTACGGCCTCACCGAGAGTCTGGCCACCGTCAGCTGCGACCGCGTGGGCGGGCCGTTCACAGTGGGATCGGTAGGAAGACCTATCGAAGGACTCGATGTGAAGATCAGCGAAGAGGGCGAGGTGCTTCTGAAAGGCCCCACCATCACCCGAGGCTACTACAACCGCGACGATATCACGCGCGAGTCATTCACCGAAGACGGCTACTTCAAAACGGGCGACTCAGGCTTCTTCCAGAACGGCGAACTGTTTCTCAAAGACCGCATCAAGGACCTGTTCAAGACATCCAACGGCAAGTACATCGCTCCGCAGATGATTGAGTCGAAACTGCTCGTCGATAAGTACATAGACCAGTTGGCCATCATCGCCGACCAGCGCAAGTTCGTCTCGGCTCTCATCATACCCGTCTATTCCCTCCTGGAAGAATATGCACGCGAGCACGACATACCCTTCTCGTCGCGCGAGGACCTCTGCCAGAACGAGCAGATTCACCAGATGATGATGGAACGCATCGACACCCTGCAGCAGCAGTTGGCCCACTATGAGCAGGTGAAGCGCTTCACCCTGCTGCCCCACCACTTCTCACTGGAGCGGGGCGAGCTCACCAACACGCTCAAGATCAAGCGCCGCGTGCTCAACGAGAACTATAAGGCCGAGATTGACAAGATGTACGAGGAGTAAAAAGAGAAGTTTATTAATAATATGATAACCCAAGACCAATTAAAAGACGTATTAGATAGAGCCGAGAAACTGTACCGCTATCTGCGCATCGACGAGAAGCAGATGGAGTATGAGGAAGAAGAACTGCGCACACAAGCACCTGATTTCTGGGAAGACCCCAAGCGAGCCGAGGAACAGATGAAGAAGGTGAAAGGCATCAAGAAATGGATTGATGGCTATCACGACGTGAAAATGAAAGCCGATGAGTTGCAGCTGGCATTCGACTTCTACAAAGAGGAAATGGTGACCGAGGCTGAGGTGGACCACGACTACGAGCTGGCCATCCAAGCCATAGAGCAGCTGGAACTCATGAACATGCTGAGACAAAAGGAAGACCCCATGGACTGCGTACTGAAAATAAACAGCGGAGCAGGCGGCACCGAGGCACAAGACTGGGCACAAATGCTCATGCGTATGTATATGCGCTGGGCTGAGGCTCACGGCTATAAAGTGACCATATCCAGCATACTCGACGGTGAAGACGCTGGCATCAAGAGCGTCACAATGCAAATAGAGGGCGGAGAATATGCATACGGCTTCCTAAAATCAGAAAACGGCGTTCACCGCTTGGTGCGCGTCAGTCCATACAATGCCCAGGGCAAGCGCATGACCTCGTTCGCATCGGTCTTCGTATCGCCCTTGGTCGATGATACTATTGAGGTGTATGTGGATCCCGCCAAACTGTCGTGGGATACGTTCCGAAGCAGCGGAGCTGGCGGTCAGAACGTGAACAAGGTGGAGTCGGGAGTGCGTCTGCGCTACTGGTACACCGATCCTGATACGGGCGAAGAGGAGGAAATCCTCATCGAGAACACCGAGACGCGCGACCAGCCGAAGAACAAGGAACGTGCTATGGCACTGCTCCGCTCACAGCTCTACGACCGTGCCATGAAGAAGCGACTGGAGGCACAGGCCAAGATTGAGGCAGGCAAGAAGAAGATAGAATGGGGCAGTCAGATCAGAAGCTACGTGTTCGACGATAAGCGCGTAAAGGATCACCGCACCAACTATCAGACCAGTGATGTAGATGGCGTGATGAACGGAAAAATAGACGAGTTCATCAAAGCCTACCTCATGGAATTCCCTGTGAACGAGGAGTAAAAGCACTGCTCTAACTCTCCCAAAGGGGGTAAAAAGTGCTGACAAGGCGATGCCGGGTAATTCTCTCTTACTGAAAGAGAGGGTTCAACACTGAGAAACAGAGGCTTCAACACAGAGAATGAGAGGGTTCAACACAGAGAAAGAGAGGCTTCCAACATAGAGTAACCAAAGAACAATCAACAATAACCGCCTGCAACTCCCCACTAAATGCAGGCCAACCCTTAGCATAAAGGGTCGGGGGAGATTACTATCCTATGAGCAAAAAGAACAATGCCAAGCGTCAGGCCTATCAGAAGAAGCAAGCAGAGCAGGGACGCAACGTCGTTATGTGGATCATTGGAGCACTCATTGTACTCGCTGTCGTATTCCTATTCTGGACAACTTACAACTCCTGATGAGCGGATTCGAAATCGAAAGGAAATTCCTTGTCAGGAAAGGCGGCAACTATCGCAGTGCCGCCTTTTCGTGTAGCCACATCCAACAGGGGTACATACCTGCCGAAGGAGCCACTGTTCGCATCCGTCTACGCGACGACGAGGCATTCCTAACCATCAAGGGAAAGTCGGCAGATGGCGGCCTTTCGCGCTATGAGTTCGAGAAATCCATCTCCGTGGACGAGGCCCAGCACCTGCTTCAGCTGTGTCGGGGCGGTTTAATCGACAAACATCGCTATCTGGTGAAGAGCCCCGACGGGCGCCACACGTTCGAAGTCGATGAGTTTCACGGGCAGAACGATGGTCTGGTCATGGCCGAAGTCGAGCTTTCC
>JAEEPT010000176.1 GCA_016284895.1 Prevotella sp.
GAAATAATCTATGCCTACGGCGTAACATGAATAGCCATGAATAACCACGAATGTTTCATAAATATTAATGATTAATTGATGATCATTCATGATTATTCGTGTTATGCCTCAGGCTTGTCTGGTCGCTTCAGCTTCCTTCTACAGCCCCCATACATTTTTCAGGTTCGAGAGTGGCAGTGTCTCTACACTCTCTTCGATGGCATCGGGCAGGTTGGGGAAGAAGTCGATGCCAGTCTTCTGTTCCAGTTCGCGAATGTTGACGGCGAAGTTGCCGATTGGTGTTTTTGATGAGTATTCAGCAATGTGCTCCACCCATAGGCCGATGGCTGTATAGCCTCCGGTGGACTGCTTGGCAAGCATGGCCATGAAGAAGTACTTGGGTACGGGAATCTGGTTGGCATCGCTGCCCAGATAGTCGTAGATCTGGTCTTCCTTGTCGATGGTGCCGCCTTTCACCACATAGAGCGTGTCAACGTAGCTTGAAGCAGCCCATGAGCGCACTTGCGTCTCCATTCTGCTCCAGATACCGGCATTGAGGCTGTGTGTCTGCGGCTGCATGTTGGTCATATAGAACGTCTGCTCGTTCGACTCAACTGAGGCCAGTCGGTCGGCTGAGGGGCAGATGTGTCCGTGGTCATAGCCCGAACGGACGTAGGGGTCTGCTGCAAACTGATAAGTCATGGGCAGGAACGGGTCGTTGGGATAGCCGGTCTGTGTGCGGTCAGTGTTTTTATCCAGCAGGCTGCCATAGAGCTGGTAGCAGCTCCATCGCTGTGCATGGATGCTGGTGTCCCATTCTGTAGAGTAGTTGATGCCTGTTTCGCCAGTCAGGTCGTTGAGTGTGGCCGTATGAACGAGCAACAGCTGGTTGTCGCCCTCCTTGAGGCGGGGCATCTCCAGTCGGAAGACGGCATTTCGCTCTTCGTAGGAAGGCTGGTACTTGCGTAGCTCCACGAGATAGTTGTTGTTGTCGAACTCAAGCGTCTTGCCGTTGAAGTTCTTCACTTTGCCGCACACGGTGACGGTATCGCCCATGCTCAGTTCGTCGCCTGTTTTCACCCATGCCTGGTTGAGCAGTCTTCCGCGATAGACGCAGAATTCTTCTTTACTGTTTCGCTTGTCGGCAATATAGTAGGTGGCGTTGCCGTATTGTGTGTTCATCTCTGTCACTCTGGTGATGATGCCTCGTGCATAGACGGTGGCTCCGTCGCCCAGGAACTCGTTGGCGCCCAGGTTGTTGCAGGCTTGCAGCAGTTCGGCTACGGTGAAAGGATTCTTGATGGTACCTTTCTCTGCATCACGTTCGAATGTGATGCTGTCGATGTCTGCCGTGTTGATGATCAATGGCTCGGTGGAGCCCTTCGTATAGACTTTTATGAAGGTCTGTGCCTGAACAGCAGTCGTCAGAATGACGAGGAGGGCAAGAGTGATTCTTCTCATGGCGAATGTGATTTTTTATGCTTTGTTTGCAAAGTTACTAAGAAGCTGTTGAAAAACAAAATAATAATTAATAAATGTGCGCGCGTAAGATTATTTTTTGTATCTTTGCCGCCGATATTACTAACTTACAGCTTCTTAGGGCTGATGCCAACAGGAAAAAATATAAAACTAAAAAAGCAATAATAGAAACATGTCAAGAGTGAAGACCATCGTAGCCATGCTGTGCGCATGCTTGCTGATACCTACGGGACTACGTGCTGATGAGTGGACCGATGTGACATCGGTGTTCATTCAGAATCCGGGATTCGACAACAACAGCGATGCCGGGTGGACGTGGCAGAGCAATGCCGGATCGCAAACCACCAACTGGGACTGCAAGGAGTTCTGGAACGGCACGTTCGACATCTGGCAGGAGCTTTCAGGGCTGCCTGCAGGAAAGTATCGCCTGTCGGTGCAGTCCTATTACCGTCCTGGTAATAACAACGACAGCTATGCTAACTATCTGAGCGGCGACTACGACGATGAAATGACGGCTTACCTCTATGCCGGCGACAACCGCGTGAAGCTGGTGAGCCCCTACTCCTATGAGTTCAGCAGCTACGTGAACGGCTGTTGGCAGACGGGTGACTGGCGCACTGGCTACCACTACTTCCCCAACACGATGGAGAGTGCGCAGACAGCCTTTTCCGAAGGTGCCTATATGAACACGTTGGAGTTTCAAGCCGATGGCCAAGTGCGCATCGGTCTCATCAACGAGCAGTGGAGCCAGGACAACTGGTGCATCTTCGACAACTTCAAGCTGGAGTATAGCGGACAGGTGGTGAAGGTGCAGAGCATCACTCTCTCATTGCCCAGCAATCAGCTGGTGGTGGGCGAGCAGGCGCAGTGTACCGCCACCATACTGCCTGACGATGCGCTGAACAAGAAGCTGGAGTGGATCTCGTCGAGCAGTTCTGTGGCTACGGTCGATGGCTCGGGCATAATTACAGCCGTCTCCCCTGGTACGGTCATTATTACAGCCCGTTCCACCGATGGCAGCAACCGCTCGGCATCAATCACTGTGAGGGTGATGAACAGTGAGGCTACGGCTGAACAGCTGGTCATCAATGAGATCATGCCCTCGAACGTGGATGAGTTCGTGAGCCCGGCCTTCAACTTCGACGGCTGGATGGAAATCTATAATCCTACCGACAAGAACGTTTCGCTTGCCGGTCTCTATCTGAGCGACGATGCACAGAACCTGAAGAAGTGGCGCATGCCCCTCAGCGTAGGCTCGCTGGCGGCTCATGGCTATAAGCTCATCTGGTTCGACAGCAACGATGTGGCTCCGCAGAACGCTAATTTCAAACTCGATATCGATGGAGGCACCATCTATCTGAGCAGTTCCAACGGACAGTTGCTTTGCAGTCAGGCTTATCCCGCTGCCATCGAGCGGGTGAGCTATGCCCGTACCACCGATGGGGGCGACACCTGGGGGCTCACCGCTACCCCCACTCCGGCAGCTACCAACCAGAATGCCACCTTTGCGGCCCAGCAGTTGGCTGCACCGGTAGTGGATCAGCCCTCGCGGTTCTTTACCGACCGCATCACCGTCAATGTGAGAATTCCTGCAGGCTGCACCCTTCGCTACACCACCGACGGCTCGCTGCCTACGGAGAAGAGCGCAAGCAGCACCACGGGACAGTTCACCATCGTCAACACCACTAACTATCGCTTCCGCTTGTTTGCCACGGGCATGCTGCCCTCGCGCGTCACCACGCGTTCCTATATCTATCAGTCGCAGGACTACACACTGCCTGTCGTGTCGGTGGTGGGCGATGAGCGGTTCTTCTATAGCGACTCACTGGGCGTGCTCGTTCAGGGCGTGAACGGTCGTCCCGGCAACGGAATGGCACAACCCTGCAACTGGAACATGAACTGGGAGCGCCCCGTGAACTTCTCTTATCTCACGGCTGACGGGCAGATGGTGTTCAATCAGGACGTCAACCTTGAGATGTGCGGCGGATGGAGCCGCGCCTGGTCTCCCCATTCATTCAAGCTGAAGGGCGCGAAGGAGATGGGCGGTGACAAGAACCTGCCTTATCCGTTCTTCGAGCAGAAACCCTACATCCGCAATCGCACCCTGCAGATTCGCAACGGCGGCAACGAGCACTCCAACGGACGCTTCAAGGATGCTGCCATCGGCACCGTGCTGCAGACCTCGGGCGTGGGCGTCGATGTGCAGAGCTACCAGCCTGTTCATGAGTTCATCAACGGGCGCTACATTGGCGTGCTCAACATTCGTGAGCCGAACAACAAGCACTACGCATACGCCAACTATGGCTACGACGAAGATGAGATAGACCTCTTCGAGATAGGACCCGACTCAGGCTACGTGGTGAAATGCGGTACCACCGACAACTTCGAGGAACTGGTGGAGCTGTCGGAGAGCGCAGCCAACAGCGAGACCTTTGCCGAACTGTGCCGCCGCATCAATATGGACGAGTACATCAACTATATGGCAGCCGAGTTCTATTTAGGCAGCACCGACTGGCCGCAGAACAACGTCAAGGGCTTCCGTCACAGGGATAACGGGCGGTGGCGCTTCGTGTTCTTCGATGTTGACTTTGCCTTCAACACGAGCAATCCCTTCAACGACTTCATGAACAAGGAGTGGTATCTCTTCAACGAGCTCTATCCCGCCGGACAGGAGCGCATCTACGCGCAAATCAAGTTTGTCACCCTCTTCAAGAACATGCTGCAGAACGCACAGTTCCGCCGCCGCTTCATCGATGCCTTCTGTATGATGGGTGGAAGCGTGTTCGAGGCCAGTCGTGCCACAGAGATGATCAACCAGCTGGCCGATAGAGTGAGCCCGGCAATGGCGCTCGAAGGGCAGTCGGGCCGTCTGAACAACGCGGCCAACGACCTGAAGAACAACCTGAACGGGCGCTTGGCTACGGCTACCAACTATCTGCGCAACTACTCACCGATGAACCTCAGCGGAAAAACGGTGCAGAGCGTCACGCTCAGTAGCAATGCCGAGGGCGCACGTCTGCTCATCAACGGTCAGCAGGTGCCTACAGGCAGTTTCAAGGGCAATCTCTTTGCGCCCGTCACCCTCAAGGCCGTGGCTCCGGCAGGCTATGTCTTCCAGGGATGGCTGAAGAACGGAGGCGGCAACACCACCACGCTGAAGGCGATGGAGAGCGTTTGGCTGTACTACGATCAGGGCTCGCTCGATGGCAAGAACTGGACGGCATCTACTTACAACACCTCTGGTTGGAAGCAGGGTACTGCTCCGCTGGGCTATAGCAATACGGCGGGCATCATCACCACCCAGCTCGACTATGGCACCAGCAGCAGCAACAAGCGCCCCACGTACTACTTCCGCACATCGGTCAACCTCTCGGCAGCGCCTTCGGACAACGATGTGTTCACCATGGATTATTACATCGACGACGGACTGGTGGTCTATGTGAACGGCACCGAGGCGGCTCGCTTCAACATGCCTTCAGGCACTATCAGCTACAGCACACTGGCTTCAACCTATGCCGACCAGTTCCCCACCGGCACGCTCACACTGCCCTCATCGCTCTTCAAGAAGGGACAGAACGTGATAGCCGTTGAGGTGCACAACAATGCCACGAACAGCTCTGACATCATCTTCGATGCTGCCATCAACGCTCAGCTCTCGAACAGCAGCGCTACACCTACATATTACTCAACGGATGCGGAAATAGCACTGCCTACCGGAACAGTGAACCTGACGGCCAGCTACAAGCCCCTCACACAGCAGGAACGACTGGCTGCAGGCATTCACCCCGTGTGCGTGAATGAGGTGAGCGGCTCAAACAACAGCTTCATCAGCGACTACTGGAAGAAGGGCGACTGGGTGGAACTCTACAACACCACCGACGAGGAGATAGACGTGGAGGGTATGTTCCTGACCGACGATATGAAGAACAGGGAGAAGTGCCAGCTCACGAAGGGCAATACCAGAGCCAACACCAAGATTCCGGCTCACGGCTACCTGATCGTGTGGTGCGACAAGAACCCCACAACCGACAAGGCGCTGCATGCCTCGTTCAAGATCTCGGGCGAAGGTGGGGTGGTGGCCCTGACAGCCGCTGACCGCTCATGGACCGATGAGCTCTACTATACGGCTCACGATGCCAACTCTACCGTGGGACGCTATCCTGACGGAACGGCTGATGTCTATACTATGGACGTGGCTACGATAGCTGAAACCAACATGCTGACCAGCTACTTGGTGCAGATAGACCAGGAGGAGCAGAAGCAGACCACCGGCATCAAGGCTCCTATGATAGCCTCGGCTAACGGCTTCCGCATCGTTTACGGTGCTGGACAGTTGCTCGTCAAGAGTGAGGATGACGGTGAGGCAATGGTGGAAATCTTCACCACCGACGGTCGTCTGGTCGATAGCCAGCAGGTATGGCTCCGCAGCGGTTCAGCTCGCGTCAGCGTGGCTCATCTGCCAGCAGGCTTCTATGTGGCCCGCGCCACCACTGAGCAGTCAACACGCGTCAGCTGTAAGTTCATGAGATAAGGAACAATCAGCTGAATGGCTGAAGACATGTTTGAGGCAGGCTACCCAGTCATCTATTTGCAAGAAAATGGATTCACGGATATGGCAAAGCCTGGAGGACGACGATTTGATGCCTGTTCGCGTGGCCAGATGCTCATTCTTGCTCCTTGGGTGCACCATAATGAGCATGTCACTATTAGTCGCAGCCAGTGCATGGCGCTCAACGATATGGCACGCATCCTATGTGAATCGTAACGTCTTGCTGAGCCAGACACCAGAACTGCGAAAGTTGACCATCCCACTCTATCTGCTCTACGAAGTCAGCATCCGTGTCGTTGGTTGGTTGGAGCCTAAAGAATAATACTTGTATCACGGTGCGTTATAGGTTGAATCACGATGTGGTTTTGGCTATATCACGTCGTGATGTAGTTTATTTCGTCTGATGATTTAGGAAAGATGGTGTTGTGGAATAGCCTAAAGCATGTTCTGACGTAGCCTAAATGACGTTCTCACCCTGAGCGTTTGACTTTCTCACTCTCACTATATACTATAAAGAAAAAGTTTGCAAAACATCTGTTTCATCTGTTTTCATCTGCAACTGGTTGATTATGAGATGATTGTAAGCGAAACAGATGGAAACAGATGGGTGCAGAAGGAAACACATAAAAAAACATCTGCTTCTATCTGCTGCACCCGTAAACGATTGTAATACAGGTGGTTGCAGATGGAAGCAGATGAAACAGATGTTTTCAAACTTTTTTCTTAGTAGGTGTTGATGGCTTACTTGCCTACACTTACGAAGTAAGCATTGGTCACCTCAATCTTGCCGTTGTAAGAACCACGGTTGCCGATGATGGTGATGGTGGTGCCGTTGGCAATGCCGTATTGGGATACCAGATTCTGGAACTGCTTCTTGGCACCGCCCTTCTCCGACAGGACACCATAGACATAGACCGAGCCAGAAGCATCTGTCAGATCGAAGTTGCCATACAGGTCGCCATCTTTCAGGTTGCTGATGGTTCCCGTGAGCTGATACCATACAGAGGTGCTCTCGGCAGCAGCGTTGAACTCGGCAATGGTCACGGTCTGAACGCCAGAGGGATCGGGAGTCGGGGTGGGAGTTTCGTCAACCAGACCACCGTCGGTAGTTACCAACGTAGCATCGTCAACCAGAATGTCCTGGGCCGTTGCATAGCTGGAGGTCTTGGGGTTCATCATGACGAGCGATACGGTGGCATCGGCAGTCAGTGTGAATGTGGTGCTCACCTGCGTCCAGTCCGAGTTACTCAGAGAGACATAACCACCATATTTATATGAACCAGCCGTGCCGTTTGTCACTTCTACGTAGCCTGCCTGTGTCTGTGAGGGATCGGTGGTAGTGCTCTTGGCATAGAATGAGAAGGTGTAGGTACCAGCCTTCAGTTTCACTTCCTCATGGCCGAGGCGCTTATTGGCAGTAGCGTTGAAGCCTACGGATACTGAGTACGAACCAGTATGTGCATCGTTGCTCTGAGTCAGTGTGGCATTGCCTGCGGTCGATGTGG
>JAEEPT010000177.1 GCA_016284895.1 Prevotella sp.
ATGGTGTGGCCGCCGCGTGCGGTGGCTGCCCAGGGATTGAAGTGCCCCAGTCCTGTCCGGCTCCACGTGCCGTTGGCTTCCTGTCCGTCGGTGCCAGAGGCATCGGCTCGCCACTCTGCCTGATAGGGTATGTAGAGCTGAATCTTATATTTGTCGGTGGTCGATGTCCCCGGCACGATGAAGCCCAGGTCTTCCACATAGCATTTCCAGCACTTCTCAGCCACGTCGAGCACATCGTAGGCATTGGCCACTTCGCCCCTTGTGGGAAACTTGATGCTCTTGGGATTGCTGCCATAGCGCACGTCCCAGAACACGGCGAAGTGCTCGCTCTCCAGTGAGTGGGCGAAGTTATAGCCCGAAGTAGCGTTCACATTCTCATAGTTGGTGCCACTGTAGGTGTTGGGCTTCAGCAGATAACGTCCAGGAGCCTCAAACATCATGTCGGACTTGCCTGCAGTCATGCTGAGTATCTTTTTTCCGGCAGGACTATACACCGCTATCTGCGAGGTCTTCACCTCTATTGAATCAGCTTCTGCTATGCGGAGGGCCGCATTGGCCTGAAAGCGGTTGTCGTAGCGCACCCATAGTGTGTCCTGAGCTTGAAGGATAGTGGCCTGCGTCAGGAGCAGCAGGGGAAATATCATCTTTTTCATCTTACCATTATCTTTTTACCGTTCACAATATAGATGCCGCGCGACAGCCGTCCGTCGAGCATCTGTCTGCTGCCCAGTCGGCGACCGCTGAGGTCATATACGCTGTCATCGGCTTGAGGTTCTTTGCCCCAGCCGGTTGCGTGCTCTATGCCTGTCAGCGTGAGGTCCTCGTCAATGCCGTTGATATAGAAGCGCATGGGCACACTGTCGCTATTGGCGACGAACACCACCCAGTTGCGAAATGCCTTCATCTCCACCGAGTCGTTAGACTCAAAGAAGTGTCCGTCGTTGTCCATGCAGTAGAAGGGGCGGTTGATGTAGGATAGTTTATGATTGTCGGTCATCTTCGTATAAGTGCCAGAGGCACGCATGCGCACTTTTCGTGTTTCCGATTGAAGCGACTGGTTGCCGGGAATGGCCTTTCCTCCTTCCATCGACACATTATATATAATGTAGGCAGGACCGCTGACCTGAGCACTGCCGTATGAGAGTGTGGTCTTTCGCCCTTTGGGTATGTCGGGCTCTCGCGTAGGCTTCACGATATAGTGTGTGCCAGCGTTGATGACCACTTCGTCAGTATTCAGGTCGATGAGTTCAAAGTCTATCTGCGCCCATTCGCCCTCCGTTGCTCCGCTGTAGCGTGCCAGCAGTGTGCCTTCGCCGAAAGCATCGAGCACCTGACGGCCCGACATGCTGACGGGCAGTGTCATCGGGTTCCACTTGTTCAGCTGGAAGTCGTAGCGCAGGGCCAGCAATCCGTGATCCACGGCGTAGGGGGTGAACGTGGTGCTGTCCTCATTGAGCGCAAACTTCTGCGGCACCACCAGTCGCATTTTCTGAATGTCGCTCATGTTCATTGTCTGTCCGCTGAACGTGAGCGTGTTGCCCTGCTTGCGCATTATGAGACTTTGCGCCGTGCTCGTGGCATGATAGCTCACGTTGCCGTCGGTGGTGGTCACCACCAGGTTGCGTGCGTTCTGCAACCTCGTCGCCCGTTCGCTCTGCGCCGAGGCACAGACCGACGATGCGAGAAGGAGATAGGCTAAAAATAGTTTCTTCATTTCACAAGGAATTTCTTACCGTTCTTGATGTAGAGTCCAGGCTTCAGCACCTGCACGCGACGACCTGAGAGGTCATAGACCACGTTGTCGTTCTGCTGCTCACGAGGCTGTGCTGCCAGCTCGTCTATTCCGTCGGTCTCGTAGCTCTTGTCGGCGCGATCCATCATCTGGTTGAGCGACATCATCTCCAGCAGCGAGATGGCGCGGTCATACACGATGAAGTCGTCGAAGCGGGCATCAGCCGAGCCCCAGAACGAGCCATTGCCTAAGAACAGCTGGTCGCAGGCTGCCAGATGGTTGACAATGAGATCGTAGTTGAAGCCGCCCTTCGCCGTGACATCCGTACCGTTGAGCGATCCGTTGTACTTGTCGCTGTGAGCGCTTGCACCGTCTATGTAGATGGTGACTCCGGCGCTCTTGCTGCGCGAGAAGGTGATTACCACATGATGCCACTGTCCGGTGCCCAGGTCATTGCACGTCACGGTATTGGGGTTGTTGATGTCCAGCCAGTTGGTGCCATCGTTGAATCCTGCATAGAGGTTGCCTGTAAAGAACAGCTTGGCCGTTCCATTGGTGCAGCCGAAGAGGGCATCCCACACGTTGTTGTCGGTGCGCTTCACGAAGAATGAGATGGTAGCGCCGTTGGTCAGTTCCTTGCCCTTCAGGGGGTTGGGAATGGCCACATAGCTCTCCTTGCCGTTGGCACCGAAGTTGAGGTGAACCACGCTACCGTTGCGCAGTGCCTCGGTGTCTTCTATCTTGGGCAGAGCGGTTGTGCTCTTGCGCAGCAGCTGTGCCGTCTGCGTACTGTCCTTACGGTTGGCGAGTGCCGATGCGTTGTCGAAGTCGTAGTGTGCCACGATGTCGTTGGTCCATGTATCCACAATGGGCTTGGCATTGGTCTCCGACTGAGCCTTCACGGTGAAGCTCTGCTGCCAGAAGTAGTTGCCGCTGGTGAGACGTGCGGTCAGGTTCACGTCGGTGTTGGCTTCCAGTCCGATGGGGTAGTACTTGCCCTCGTTGCTGATGACCTCAGGTGCGCTGCTGGTCCACTGCAGCTCCACATTGTCGGCCACGAGACTCATTCCATAGAGGTCAATATTCTTCTTCACTGCCTGAGCAGCCTTCACGGGCACTTTCTGATTGTTCAGCTGCCAAGCCAGTGCGTAGTCAGCCCGATACTTATAGCCCCATACGTTTACACCATTGGAAGCTACTGCCGAGAAGGTGACGGCCTTGATGGTGCGGTCGTCCATCTGCTGTTCCACGATGACACCGTAGTAGGTGTAGGAACCCAGTTTGATGGTGATATAGCTGGTGCCCTCGGTCACGCTCCAGGTGCCGGTGTAGGAGCCCGTCACCTTTCCGTCCTCGGTCAGTTCTATCTCCACGGGGGTTACCTCCTCCATGTGTGCATAGTCCATCTTATACTTGTGCATGAGCAGCTGGTATGTGCCAGCCACGTCGGCCTTTGCCACGAGCTGCTTGCCAGCTATGTCGGCATTGGTTGTGGTCTCGCCGTTGTAGGCGAAGGGAGCAGCTACCAGCCATCCGTTCTTGTTCAGGAACATCTGGTGTACACGCACGGCATGGAAGCCGAGATCGGGATGACCGTCGTTGAACTTGGTGTGATAGACGAGCATGGTCTGGTCGTCCTTGGTGGTGAGGAAGCTGTTGTGTCCCTGTGCCGTCTCGCCGGTGGTCATGAAGCCCCAGTTGTTATAGGCGCCCATGATTTTCACACCTCGGGTTTCGTTACCGGTGCCGTAGTTCATCACGTAGCTGTCATACACGGCTGAGCGGCCTGCGATGTCCTTATAGGGTCCGTTGGGCTTGTTACTGCGGAACACGCGCATCTCATAGCCGCCGTCGGGGGCATAGCCGCCGTAGCTGACAAAGAGGTAGTAGTAGTCGCCGATGCGGTCGATGTAGGCGCCCTCGCCCGACACGTAGTAGCCACCACCCACACGGGTTCCGAAGTAGGGATCGCTGTTGGTGGTTGTTGCGTATGTCACGTCGTAGTCGCGCAGTCCGTTCTCCTCGTTCAGTTCCAGCATCCAGAGACCGCCGCTCCATGAGCCATAGACCATCCAGAGTTTGCCCTCGGCATCGTAGAACACGCAGGGGTCGATGGCATGGGGCCAGCTGGGCTTCGAGGTGTGCGTCCACGTGCCGCTGTAGCGCGACGGCATGGACGAGATTGAGCCCAGTGCCACGCTCAGGTCGGTCTCATTATAGCTGTGCGATCCGTTGTCGAAGCCGGTGATGACCACGGGTCCCTGATACAGGTAGGGTCCGGTGATGTTGTCGCTGGTGAGCAGGATGATGCTGGAGTGCCAGCCATTGCCGTTGATGCTCTGATACATGCACCACTTCTGCATCGTGGGGTTCCAGATGATGTCGGGTGCCCACATGTTGCCGTCGATGCCCCAGCCGCTATCGTTGCGCCCCGACCAGTTCATCGCGTTGAAGGCTGGCATGCTCACCTCCTGTCCGCCTTTCATCACTTTGGTCACTGCAGGTGTGACAAATGCCTCCGAAGTGGTGGCGCTGCTCTTGGTGGTGGTGCACCACGTCAGGTTCTCGTTCTTCCAGTTCTGGAAATCTGTAGTCCATGAGGTTCCGCGCATGGTGCCTAAGATGTAGTAGCGGCCCGATACGGGTTCATAGACCACTGAGGGGTCGTGAACGCTTGTTCCCATCTTCGATGTGTTCTTAATCATTTGTTTGGCCTGCGTCGAGGTGATTTCCGCCTCTTGCGCTGTAGCGCCCATAAGGGGTAGTGCGGCCAGTAGCAATGCAAGCAGTTTTTTCATCTTATGTATCATTTTTGTTATTGAGCAAAAGGGATTCTATTAAGTTCAATTTGCAAAAATAAGGAAAAAAACGCGAAGTGGCACTATTTTTTGATAGATTAACGCATTGTATGCTTGCATTTTCGCTCGGTTCGTTGTATCTTTGTGCGCAAAAACGAATCTATTTTATTGAACATGAGACGTGTTATAGGAATTGGCGAGACTGTTCTCGACATTATATTCAAAGGCGAGCAGCCGCTGAGAGCAGTCCCAGGCGGTTCGGCTTTCAATGCCATCATTTCGTTGGGACGTGCCGGTGTCCCTGCCTATTTTATCAGCGAGACGGGCAACGACCGCGTGGGCGAGTGGGTGAAGCGCTTTCTGCGCGACAATGGTGTAGATGACAGCGGTGTGTGTGTGTTCCCTGACTCCAAGTCGCCTCTCTCGCTGGCTTTTCTCGACGATAAGAACAATGCTGAATACTTGTTCTACAAAGATCATCCTCACGATCAGCTCGATTTCGTATATCCCGAAGTGAACCCCGACGACGTGGTCATCTTCGGTTCTTTTTTTGCCATCAATCCCGTGGTGCGTCCGCAGGTGGCTGGATTCCTTGACTATGCCCACAAGCACGGAGCCATTCTCTACTACGACCTGAACTATCGCGCCAGTCACAAGAACGACCTGATGCGCGTCACGCCCAACATCATCGAGAACTTGGAGATGGCCGACATCGTCAGGGGCAGCGATGAAGACTTCGAAATCATGTATCGCAAGAACGATGCCGACTCGGTCTATCGCTCCGAAATCTCGTTCTACACCAAGAAGTTCATCTACACCCGCGGCTCGCTACCCATCGAGGTGAGAGCCGAGGGAGGCTTTGCCAAACAATATCCCATCAACCTCGTCGGCGAGGTGGTGAGCACCATCGGTGCCGGCGACAACTTCAATGCAGGCTTTGTTTACGGACTGCTCAAGGAGAACATCACCCGTAGCCATATCGAGAGCGGACTCACCGAGAGCCAGTGGGACAGTCTCATCAACTACGGCATGAGTTTCTCTGCCAACGTGTGCCAAACCTTGTACAACTATATCTCGCCTGAATTCGGGCAGAGCCTGCGCCACCTATAATTTATGGTGAGCGACTTTAAAACCTATACTAACAAAATCTATTCTCATAAAAAAACAATGAAAGAAATCACAAACAACATTTTCTATGTGGGTGTCAACGACCGTAACAAGACACTGTTCGAAGGTCTTTGGCCCCTGCCCAACGGAGTGAGCTATAATGCCTATCTCATCGTCGATGAGAAGGTGTGTCTGATTGATACAGTCGAGGTGGACTTCTTCATGCCGTTCCTCGAGAACATCCGCGAGGTCATAGGCGACCGCCCCATCGACTACGTGGTGGTGAACCACATGGAGCCCGACCACAGCGGTTCGCTGGCCCTGCTCCGCCAGTTCTATCCCAACATCGAAATCATTGGCAACAAGAAGACATTCGACATGATGGCTGGCTTCTACCGCCTCACCACCGGCCTGTGCGAGGTGAAGAACGGCGACACCCTCTCGCTCGGTGCCCACTCGCTTCAGTTCGTACTCACCCCGATGGTTCACTGGCCAGAGACCATGATGACACTCTGCAAAAGTTTAGAGTGTGGAGTTGAGAGTGTAGAGTTTGCTACCGCACACAGTAATGCTGACGATGCAGCGGTAGCAAACTCTACACTCTCAACTCTGCACTCTACACTCCTCTTCTCCGGCGATGCCTTCGGCTGTTTCGGAGCGCTGAACGGAGCCTTCATCGACGAGCAGATGAACTGCGACACGTTCTGGTTGGAAATGACACGCTACTACTCGAACATCGTGGGCAAATATGGTACACCCGTGCAGATGGCACTGAAGAAACTGGCCGGCGTGAAGGTCGATTACATCTGCTCCACCCACGGTCCTGTGTGGCACGAGCATGTGGAGAAGGTCATCGGCATCTACGACCGTCTGTCGAAGTACGAGGCTGAGCCCGGACTTGTCATCTGCTACGGCACCATGTACGGCAACACCGAGCGTGCCGCTGAGGTCATTGCCCGTGCTGCTGCCCAGGCGGGACTGAAGAAC
This sequence comes from Prevotella sp., assembly GCA_016284895.1. Lineage (GTDB taxonomy): Bacteria > Bacteroidota > Bacteroidia > Bacteroidales > Bacteroidaceae > Prevotella. Next base: position 6,625 of record JAEEPT010000177.1, read on the forward strand.
ATCGTGATGTACAACGTGTCGAAGACGCACCACTCCTACATCATTCGCGACCTGTTCCGCTATCGCGGTCTCATCGTGGGTGCTCCCACCTACAACACCGGGCTCTACCACGAGATGAACGTGCTGCTCGACGAGCTGTCGCAGAAGGACATCAAGGGTCGTCTCTTCGGATGGTTCGGCTCCTTCAGCTGGGCATCGAAGGCCGTGAGCGAGATCACCCGCTGGAACAACGACAAACTGCACTACGAGCAGGTGGGCGAGCCTGTGGAAATCAAACAGGCCCTCAACGACGACACCATTGCCCAGTGCGAGGCCCTGGGCCGCGCAATGGCAGAAGCGCTTATGAAAAATTGAGAGTTGAAAGACCTCTTACATCTCATCTAAATATGCTGCCACCTCTTCCAGGTTGGCAGCTATTTTTATATAGTGATGCCAGTCCTTACGGGTGACACCCTTTGCATGCAGGTCGTCCAGACAAGCGATGAGCGAGTTCCAGAAGCCCTTCATGTTATAGAGCACGATGGGCTTGGCGTGATAGCCGAGCGTGGCCGCACTGGTCACGGTGAACAGCTCGTCGAGCGTGCCGATACCGCCTGGCAGCACGATGAAGGCATCGCTCTGTGCCATCATCAGATCCTTGCGGTCGGTCAGGTTCTCGGTGGGTATGTGTACATCGAGCCAAGGACTCAACTTGCCCATTTCCTCAATCTTGCGGGGCACTATCCCAATGACCTGTCCTCCAGCTACCTTTGCAGCCTTGCTCACACTGTGCATCAGGCCCGCATCGTGGCCTCCGAACACAATGCTATGTCCGTTTTGAGCCGCCCAACGGCCCAGTTCGCGGGTC
>JAEEPT010000178.1 GCA_016284895.1 Prevotella sp.
CAGTTTAACTTAATTTTTTTTGATTGTATGAAAATATCAAAGCAATCACTGCAAAGATAATCACAGAATGAGACGGATAAAACTACAGGAAACGTGTACGATGGAACAGACCGTCAATGGCCTGTGTGAGCATTCCCTGGTATGCCTGACCGTAGGCTGCAGCTTCCATTTCGTTGAGCACATGGCGAGAGGCGGCATATTTTCTGAAGAACCAGTCTCTCTTCTCGCGAGGATGGCCACCGGCCACACGGCCACCCCATGCCGGACCCACCTTCTTTGGTTTGTCAAGGCCATGTTTTGCTCGGTAAGCTTCACCACCGGGAAGAAGGAAAGGCAGCTGCCCCGCGTTCCATGTTCCTTCACCGCCACGGCTTCCCCAGTTGCTGCCAAACTCGCGGCCAACGCCATTGCTCACATAGATGCCATAGACCAGAAAGGAATGCTCTATTGTCGTTGACGGGCCTTGGTGAATCATACCCATGATACTGCTACGCAATTGCCCCGTATCGCTGATCTTCATTTTGTCTATGCGTTCCTGCCAGTATTTCACCATGTTCTCCGTCCACTGACGCCTGAAGCGATCCAGTTCAACCATAGCACCGACATGGCTACTGCGGTAGCCACGGCGCCTGCTCTCACGGCGTTCTACCGCCATGTTCTTCATCAGTCCCATAGGTTACTCCTCCCAATCATCTTCATTAAACACGAGCTCCGTTGGCTCATCGTTCTGTATCTGGAAGAACAGGCCCGTGCAGCCGTTGAACGAATAGCGGCCATATTCATTCGAGTAGACATTGCCGGTATTCAGGTACATCAGTTTCGTTCCAAACTTGTAACTCTCCTTATCCTTTATGATACGTGAGAGGAACTGCCGGAACAACTTTCGGCACAGACGGAGAGCCTGGTTATAGCTCTCGGCATTGCCATACTCATAGCCTGCAAGGATGTGGACACAGTACACATTGCGGTCGAACCATCCCACCTTATTGTTGAAGGTGTTGCCGCTGGTGGTGTCATCCACAAATATGAAGTTCTGTGCATCGCGGTATTCTGCCATCATCGGCTCCAGTGCACCGGGGCCACTGCAATAGTCCACCACGAAGCCGTTCTTCTTGGCCAGTTTGTTCTTCTTACCCAGTGTTTCGAAGTATTCCAGGGCATCAAATTGCTCTTGTTCCATCTTGTTATGCTTTAGGATATTTCTTTCTGAATTCTTCAGCCTCACGTGCCTTGGCATCAAGCTCTGTCAGCGCACGCCAGCAGTCTTTCTCCAGTACCGCGCTCTCCTTGGTGATGTCACCGTCGGTCAGTGCTCTGATCTGAACGTTCATCTGTTCCACCCAGTCTATAGTCTTGCCACCTTCTGGGGCTGGCTTAAAGAAATGACGGAAGAACTTAGAGAACTGCTTCTTCACATATGAGAACCACATCAAGCAGTTTGTCAGTTCAGCATCGTCGATGATCTTTACCCCACCGGGATAAAGCAGCTTGGCCAGTCCGAGTGCATACCGATGCTGCTTGGTAGCGAGATAACCCTGATAGTATTTTTCCATGTTCAGGTAATCCTGGAACATGACGCGATGCAGCAGGCCGTCGACAGCCTTGAAGCCCCCGATACTCTCCAACCGCACATCGAAGGTCTCGTAGCTGTCGACAAATTCCAGCTGCTTAATCATATCCTGCACCTGCCATGACTGTAGGAAGAAGTGGTGCATGTGCAGTTTCTTCCCTTCGGAAGAACCGACGGACACACGACATGCCCAGCCGTATGGCGTTTTCTCCTTCACCTCTATGCCAGTGAAGCGCAGCAGCATCAGTGTGCGGCCCTCTACGGAGGAATACATCCCGCAACCGATGACATGCAGCGCATAGTGCAGCTGCTCCTGAGTCATCTCTTTCCAGGAACGTGGACAGGTGAGGTGCAGCACACCGTCAGCCGACAAAGTGGAAGGCGCTGTCTTCTGCATGGTTCTCGTAGGGTTTTAAGTGATTCAGGCGGTAGGCCTTGCTTTCAGCATACTTGGGATAGATTGAGAGGTCAGCTTCCAGGCGGTTAATCAGTCGCATATACAACTCTTCCTTCAGTTGGTGGTTCTGTGCGATCCAGGCACCAATAAACTTCGTACAGAGCACCGCCACTGGGAGATTGCTCCCACTCAGGTTGTTTGATGTTAGCTGCTGCAGCAGCTCTTCCATATAATCGTAGCCGATATGCTTTCGCAGATAGCTGTCGGCTTCCAGCATTGCAGGAACGTTCATACTCCAGTCCTCTGGCTTTGGATGAGAGATGCCGGCATACTGCTCCAGCATTGTGAAGCGATAGAAGAGCGTACAGACATTGATATGCCGCTGTTCGGTATCGGCCCAGCCTTCCACCTTGAAGAGATGGGTGACGAGGTCACTGCGCAACAGCCACTCTTTGCGTCGCAGGTCGCCATCGAGTGCATCGACGCGCATCTTTGAAGCCGGTGCTGTGTCGTTGGTAGAAACCACACCGAATCCGGTGGCGGTCAGTACCAGGTCGAGTCCTCGCATTTCTTCAAGGAAAGCCATGACACAGGCCAGCTGCTTCACCAGTGGCCGTAGTATCTCGCCCATGGTGCTCTCGCTGCTCTCTACCGCTGTAATACCTGGCTCGCCCAGTATATGACACCCTATCACCTCCACCTTGTTCATGATGGCATCAATCATCACGTCGAAGATCTTTCCCGTCGGCTCACGGGCAGCAGGCACGGCCCGCTCAAAGTCAGTCTTTGTTATTTCCAGTTGCATTGTCATCTTTCTTTATGTCAAACTCTTTGTTTTTATCCAGCGTTGTCATCTCAATCATCGGCACCTTGATGTCAAATTTCTCATCCCATCCATTGAAGTGCATCATGACGTGGTAGGGAACCTCCATCACGTCGTGCCAGGGCTTTTCGATGGCCTGTTTCAGGTTGAACAGCTCGCGTTTGTCAGATCCGGAGTTGTTCATCTGGCTCTTACCTGGCGTGGCACCCACCATGTTGGGGTGAACGCCCATGGCGAAGCACAGCGAGTTAGCAGCCTCGCCCATGTCCTCGCTCCAGTCGCCACCTTCCTTCTTGTCGGCACCGAGGGCATAGACACGCACCATGCGCGTTTCTTTTCCCTCCAGTACGGTGTCGTAACTGGTTATCCATGCCTTGCCCGCATTCACCGGCTTTGTGCAGAACTCGGTGATGTTCTGCCGTTCCTTCTTGATGCGTTCCTTGCGTTTCTCTGGGTCGGTGATGCCTTCTTCGTTGCACACGTTGTTCCAGTAGTTCTTGTGGATCTCCACCTGCCAGCGGGGAGCTGCCGTGTTCTTGATCATGTATCGCTTGCCCGTACCAATGAGGCGGTAGATATCATACCAGGCATCGAGGAAGATGCTGTAATAATATGGTATGGGGTATATCTGATGGCCCACTGTCGGCACGCGGCACACCACGGCAAAGTGGCGGTCGGCGGTGCCGGCTGTGCGCTTACCCGTCTCGGGGTCAGGCTCACGTCCTAAGCGCACCATCAGGTCGCCCAGCGGATCCACCTCGTCGAGCAGGGGCAGCACACGGGCCTTCTTCGGGTTCGCCTTGCGCCAGTTGGCAATGATGACATACTCCGAGCTTCCCTTTTTGTTGCGCGGTGAGAAGCGGCAGTGGCAGGCATCCTCATGGTGCAGCTGCACAATCTTGCTGCCATCGCGCGACAGCGAGATATGCAGCACCGAGAAGAAGTAATACTTCATATCGGTGGCCTGCTCCCAGAACTGGAGGTGCAGCGCGTTCCTGAGGCAGAACTGCCGTATCTCTGGGTCAGTAGCCCTTTCCTCGGTGCCACGGTTGAAGAACTGCAGCCCCTGGCCGTAGCTCACCAGTGAGTTGAACTGCTGGCACTGTGAAGTGACCATGTTTTTGCCTATCAGCGTCTGCACATGGTAGGGCAGCATATTGTCGCCACCCCACGGCACGTAAGAGTACTGCCGCCCGCCAATGCCGATGGTCTGCACGATGTCATCGTCCTCGGCATCGGCAAAGCCGCCATCACTGTCCCCACCATAGCGAGTGATAAACTCCGACTGCACCCCCTCGAGGGCATTCACCACTGAGGAAGGCATCATCTCATATACGTCATAGTCACCATTGGTACCAACGCGCAACAGGTCTTTCTTTTCTTCCATATCTCTACAGGTATATTGATAATCCGTTAATCTCATGAATCAGGATGTCGGGCACCGTGCGGATATGGTTATTTGCCGGGTTGATGACTCGGTGCCAGCCGCCCTTCCAGATGCTGCTCGATACGAGCCATCCCCGGTACTCGATGACATTGCCCGTCTGCAGTTCCCACACCTTCAGGTTCACGGTCTGCTTCCGTTCCCTGGCCAAGTCCATTATCTGCATGGCCTCGTTGATATGTATTGCTTTTTTGTTTTCCATCAGTTGAAAGTGTTGTCAAAAGTATTGTCGAAGATGCGCCCTGCTCTCCGCAGATCCACCACATTATGGTTGCTCTGGGCGTACTGGTAGGTGAAGGTGAAGCGGGGAATCTCGGCATCGTCGTTAGAATATTCACTCTTGGAGTCGGTGATAAGAATCTCCTTGCCGGGTGTGATCATGCCGTCATAAAGGTTGGCCACGCGCACGTACTTCGAACGGAATAGGTCATCGAGCCAGTTGGCCATGGGCATGGTCAGCGGGCCTGTGTTGGCATGGAAAGCACGAGTTTCTACAATGCGGTAGTTGCGCTGAATACGGCCAATGTAAGAGGATAAGCGCTTATATGTAGGGTCGACTTTGTGCAGGCCGGTGCAGTAGAACACCTCTTCCATACCGAAGCTGTTTTCGAAGATCAGTATGGGGGCGCAGTCGGGAGCGGAAAGATCCAGCTCGTACTCCTGCGTTCGGCTGCCCACGCTGATGGTATAGCCGATGAGCGTCTTTCCAGTCGTCATGAAATTCGATGGCGACACATCGTATTCTGTGAAGTGATTTTTCTCCAGCCACGTGTCGACACTGAACGTCGCACTGCTGCCGTCGCTGTAGATGGCGGTGCACGTGGCCGTCTCACCGGTACCCTGCACGGGCAGTAACTCCAAACGTCCTAGGGCGGTGAGCTTCTGTCCTTGAAGGATGCTGAGGAAGTGGTTCTGCAGATAGTGCTCGGCCGTTTCCTCGCCGAAGTCGGCATGACAGCACACCACCGTGGCGTGCTGGCCGTTCACCTCCAGTTCCACCGTCTGTCGTGCGTCGCAGTAGGGCTCCACCAGATCGCGTAGGTCTTCCAGTACGATGCCGTTGTCTCCCGGCCACATCTGTTCGCTAAAGACTGTTTCGCCGTCGATGCTCACCTCCACCAGTGTCTTGCCGGTGGCAATGATTTGCAGATCAGGCAGCATGGAACTGAACTCTATGTTGCGCAATCCTCGTATGTTGTCATTGATGCTATGGTCCATTGTATTTTTTCGACAAAGGTAAATAAGAATAAAGGGGAGTAAAAATACAGAGGGCGGCGCATCATCACGACGAACCGCCCTCACGGGAAAATGTAAAAAAATGTGTTCTCTTTAGTTCTAAGCCTGCCTCCAGATGGCCCATGTGACGGTACCGTCCTGTTCGGTGGTAGGCTGGTATTCATGTTCCTGCATGTAGCCGACAATTTCATCAGTGGTTACGCTGTACATTGGCTTCAGTTCATCCTGTATCTGCTGGGTGGTCTTGTTCTCCTGAATGTACCCCTCGCGCGGCAGACAGTAGCGGAACATGAAATAGCTGTCGAGCAGCTTCTGTACGAAAGCAGCTTCCTTGCTCCCTTCCTGGTTGCTAACTTCTATCCGTGCCATATCACATCATGTTTAGTCGTTTACTGATGCCACGAACGCGGAGTTCATGGCGGTAATTAGTCGCATCCTGCTTGTCGGCCAGTCGGCGGTAGGCCCGCTGGTGGTGCAGCAGTTCATCCGGAGTCCGTGCCTGGCTCATCTGGTCGCACACTGCCACCATCTCAGCTGTCTGCTCACGGAACTGCCGCAAGTGGCGGCTATCCTCCTGCAGTAAGTTTAGTAGGGTAATCATAGCGCACCTCCTATTCCTATTAAGATGAGTACTGCGGCGAGCGCAAGGTGAGCTTTCACCACGTCGCCATGAGTGAACACTTCGCCCTTCTCAGTGGCACAGAGGGCCGTAAATGAGTTGCTGGTGGCACTCCACCACACTTTCAAGTTCTCTACAGCACTTTCCACTCTGGAAAGAACTGAGGGCTGAACCTGCCCGACATTGATTGTTTGTTGCATATTGCACTATCTTTCAAGCCTGCCAGCGTACCGCACTGGCGCAGAAACAGAGAAACGGCTGCACATCCCGTTGCTTGAAAGATAGTGACTCACCCAGAGGGCAGTTAATCTTACGAGATGGCAGCCGTCTTATCGGATGCACTATGGGCATAAAAAATGCCCATGCATTGATGCTGAGCGTCTGACGTGCGCCCTGCCGAGTGGCCTACCACTATCTTTCAAGCGAGGGCAAAGGTACAACAAAATCCCGAAACCACCAAGTGATTTCGGGAAGAATTATTAAAATCGTATATAATTTGGCAAATAATTACCAATCATCCTCTTCTTTTTTTGTTTCAGAAAATGATTTTAGTCCCTCAAAAATTTTCTTTGCTTCGGCTTCACAAAGGGGCATCGCGCGTTTGTAAACTTCTTTGTACAAACGACGGAATGATTTTTTCTCAAATGGACCTTTCGTCCAACCGTCAATTTCCGCCTCGTTAACGGCTTTATATAATAAGCCAGCAGATTTGGTTTTAGGGAATTTTAAGTCCATAGATTCGTGTTGGAAATTCTCTACAGTCACTTTGTAACGACCATCCCGAAACTTCATATTTACCACATAGCGAATTCGTCCAGAAGTAAAGCTCCAGGTCATATTGTTTACAGTGAAAGGGATTATCCCATTACCTGTAATTTCCTCACCTACCTGGTCGTACTCAATAACTTCTTTAGAACTACCATAGGTTCGAGCCATCCAATTACGGGCGTTCTTGTACAGATCTAATGCTGACATACCCTCAGACTGAATAATTTCACTGTAGCTCAAAACAGATTCTTGAGCAGATGCCGTAATGCCCATCAGGAATAACGACAACAAAAGAAGAACTTTTTTCATATTGAAGTAAATTAAAGTTTGCCGCTGCAAAGGTAAAAAAATTTCCTTGCATTGAGCAAGGAATGAGCAATAAAGTGGCAAGAGCTGGAAAAATCCCGCATTTCGTGGCAAGTCGCCTCGAAAAGCCCGGCAAGTGTCGCCCATCAGGCGGCAAGTGCCGGCAAGTCACCCGGTGATTTGCGGTAATTTTCCAGATTTTTCCACTACCTCTTTACCCGGAAAGTCCATGTATAGGGACTTTTCGGGCCGCGCGGCGCGAGAAAAGCGCCTTTCGACTGTGAAAGCAGCCC
>JAEEPT010000179.1 GCA_016284895.1 Prevotella sp.
CCACCAGTGATGGTGAAGGTAAGCTGTGGCACCTCGTCGCCATAGACCATCGCAGCATCGTTGGCCATGATAGTAATCAAATCAGCCTCGGTGATGACAAGGCGGCCAGACTTGTAGGTGATGGCATAGTTGGCAGCCTGTGCGCCGCTGACGGTGACCTCATAGGTGCCGGGTGTATTGTCGGCGGGAGCATTCGTCGTCAAAACGGGTTGGGCAATGAGCACCTGCTCGTTCTCGCCCAACTTGAAGCCTTGGAACACGGGTTTGAATTCGGGACGGGGGTCGGTCTGCTTCATCGTGTACGGTCCACCGGCACTGATGGTGAGCGGAGCCTTCTCGATGGTGAGCACAGCATCGACCAGCACCAGGTTGGGATAGTCGATGGTTCCCTTCGTCACCTTAATGGCATAAGTGCCAACAGGCGAGGCAGCAGTGGCATCGCACTGCAGCACCGGCTGTCCCGTCACGGAGCCTCCCTCAACAGTATAAGCCAGTTGCGGCATGGCATCGCCATAACCCTTGGTGAGGCTGGTGGCGCGGATGGTGATGGGATCGGCCTCGTTGATGGTCAGCACACCTGCAACGAAACTAATGTCATAGTTCTGTGCCGTGGCGCCGCTGACGGTGATGGGATACTGGCCAGGGGCTTTGTCGGCAGGCACGTTACAGGTGACAACGGGTTGGGTGGTGAGCACAGACTTGGTGTCGCCAACCTTGAAGCCCGAATAATCGACCTCGAACTGGGGCAACGGCTCGTTCTGCTTGATGGTATAGCTGCGAGCGGTGGCGACAAGCGGAGCACGAGTGACGGTGAGCGTACCATTGACAGGAGTGAACTGCCGATTGGTGACGCTGCCCTTGCCCACCACAATGGGATAAGTGCCCACGGGCGATGACGGCGTAGCCGAACAGGTGATGGTGGGTTGGCCCTTCAGCGTGCCCGTTCCTGTCACGTCGTAATCAAAGGTGGGGTTGGCATCGCCATACTGACGCTGCTTGTCGCGAGCAGTGACGGTGACAACATCGCTGGCCAACTCGGCTTCATATTCTGTCTGCGAGAGAAGGGTCAACTCATTGGGCGAACCGGCAGGAACCACCAGATAAGCCTGATTACGGGGGATGTACTGAACATCTGACTTGACGAAGCCCAACTTGCCCTTCGAGGTAACGCCGAGCAGACGCATCGTGTTCGGGTCGTAAGGAGTAGCGTTGAAATGGAAACTCGACGGACTGATCATATCGACCGTGCTGTTCTCGAAATAGACACCTTTCAGAATGTTGTCCGAAGGGGCATTGCCACCCGATACTTCCAAGTTGAGACGATTGTCGGTAGCGGTGGCTCCCGACAGTTGCATGATAACGGGAGTGCTGGCAGCAACCTTTCCTGTCACCTCCTTCCAAACGGCAAACTCGCCGTCAATCTTCGTCACCACATAGCTCTTCATGTTCTCAGAGGCATGGGTGAAGGGGAAAGAAGCGTAGAGGGTGGTGAAATGCTGACCGCCCACCTGCACCGTGGAATTAAGTCCGAAATAATTGTCGGCTGTAGCACTGACAGGCTGCAAATCCCAACACATCAACGCCACGCTGCCAGTCTTCTGCGTCGTAATGATGCCTTCGGGGCCACTGTAGTCTTCGTCAAAGAGATAAAGGGTGATGCCCTGCTCGGTGGCCGAAGCACGATAATAGGTCTTGCCCTGATAAGTGGTAGAGGTGAGTGTGAGATAGCGCCCCACCATGTTGTGGGCATCGGCACCTTGTGAGCGCAGATTGTACTGATTGCCATTGACCTTCGTGATGTAGAACACCGACCCAGGATCGTTGACCACTCGGCTGAAAGGGCTGATGGTGCGCAGAGCACCCACATCGTACGACGTCTTCTGATAGCTGAAGCCAGTAGTCTTGTTATCTATCATATAGATGTAGCGCGACGACTGCAGATTCTGCACACGATAATAGCCATCGCCACTGAGCTGGGCAGAAGCCTGAGTGGAGAGGAAGATTGCAAGCAGCGATAGTATAATTCGGTTCATAAGGATTTCAAATAATGTAAAATCCTGCCCTGCAACTTGCCGTGGAAGACAAACTGCGGGGCAGGATGATAGATTAGCTATAAGCCCTCAATTACTCTGCGATACAGATGGTCACGCGGTTCTTGTCGTTCTCAGCGAAGGGCTGTTCAGTGTCACCCTTACTGTCGACGATGATGCGTGAACGGTCAACCTTGTACTGCTTCACGAGGCGGTCGGCCACCACGTTGGCGCGGTTCTTACCCAGGCGCTCGTTGATCTGTGCATTACCAGTGCCCTTGTCGGCATAACCGGTAACGGTGACCTTAGCAGCAGGATTCAGCTGCAGGTAAGCAACGATTTCGTCGAGCTTCTTGCCCTCGGTGGGATCGATGCGCGAGCTGTTGATGGTGAAGAACACATCACGGCGCAGAGGCTCGTGCTTCTTCTCAACCTCAACAATCTTGTCGATGTAGACGGGTTTCTCAACAACCTTCTCTTCGACAACCTTCTTCTCCACGACCTTCTCGATGACGCGAGGTGAACGGTCGAAGATGCCACGCGACTTGAAGTTGGTACCAGCGGGAACCAATACGGCAGCATCGCCAAGGTTGAACTTCAGACCCAGAAGGCCATTGAAGTACCAGTCGGCATTCTTTGCACGCTTAGAGTTGTAGCGGTCGCTCAAGGTGTTAGCCGAGAGTTCAAGACCAAGGCTCACCTTGTCGCTGAGGCGGAAATCGGCCATCACACCAGCCTGACCCACGAAGCGGATCTTCGAACCATCCCACAGATAGTCGAGGGGAGCGTTCATGGTGATGGCGTTGGGATAGTACTTGTTGATCTCAGCCTTTGAGACGGCAGCCTCATCATTGTCGAAGCCGATATTGGCACCTACGCCAGCAAAGAGGCTGACATTAAGCAAGCGGTGAGGGTTCACTCCAAAGAGGAAATTCGAGATGTTGGCTGTGACATCGATAGTGGGAGCCACATACTTCCATTTCCAGCTGAACTCACCTCCCTTAGGATAGATGGAACCAGCCTTCGACTGCCATCCGTTCACTGCGAGACGCGTGCCCAGGACAAAGTTGAACTGATAACCCAGTGCCACCTGAACGTTGGGCTTGAGGAGGTCGCCGAACGATATTTCGCCAAGAGTGTGCTGAAGGCCACCCTGCACCTGTACGTACCAATGAGGATTGAAGTCATACTCCATCTCTTGCTCAGGTGCCTGTGCCGATGCTGAGACAAAGCCCAGCATCAGCATACAGGAAAGTATTGTTTTCTTAATATTCATCATATCAATTCTCCTTTTCATGTGTTAAGATTACTCACTAACCTCGAAATAGTACTTCAGAGTGAACACCATACCGGCATAGTCCACTGCAGTGTAGAGCATCTCATAGGTGTAGCCTGCCTTAGCTTCGAAGGGGATGAAGCTGGTGAAGCCACCATCGATGACCTGCTTCAGGTTAGGCTGTGCATTAGCCTGGTCGAGGATAGCCTTGCAAGTGGCATCACCTTCCTTAGCGCTGGCACCATCCTTCGAAACGTTGGTCACAGCCAGGAACTTCTTGTAGGCGGGCGACACGATTTCGGCGGTGTAGGTGGTGGGGAAGAGGAGCATGCTGGTACCCTTGATTTGAGCAGGAATCTTAGCCGAGCGGCTCAGACGGCGGTAGCCATCCTGGCTCTTGATGAGCATCATGGGCTGCACATACTTGTTGGGGTTCAGATACCTCTTATAGCGATTGTAAATCTTGTCGAAGTACTCGCTGATGTTCTCCTTGGCCTTGTCGGCAATCACCGAAGGCTTGATGTCTCTCAAGTCGTTCAGGAACTGAGCGATGTCGTCGAGATAGAGGTTAATCTGCTCACGGATGTGATCCATCTCATCGGCCTTATCCCTGTCGTAGTAGTAGTTGGCCAGACGCTGCAGCTCCTCGCTAATGTCGTAGGAAATGCAGAGCTTCACTTTACCTGCGAATTCGGGATCGGGAACGATTTCAATCTTCACGCGCACATCGGCGGGATGAATCTGATGGATGTTGCCGTTGGAGTCGTAAGCGTGCCATGTGGGAACATTCACCCAAACCACCTTAGGACCAGCCTCCCAGAGATACATGCTGGTGAGATAGACATTGAACTTGGCCACGATGGCATTGGGGTTCACCTCGCCGTCGCCATCCAGATCCTCGAAGTCCTCAAATTCGATGGACTCAACTTCATAGTCGATGAAGCGGAGTTCGGGGAATCCAGCGCAAGCCTTGTCAATCAAACGGTCGATGAAGTCCTCAGCCAAACCGAGTCCCCAAGTCATCTCGTCGAGATCCTTACCCCAAGCAAACGAGAGGGGCTTCACAGTGGCGGGACCGAGGTCATACTGCGACACAACGCTCTTGGTGCCAAACTCATCGGTCCAAGTAGCCTTGATGGCATTGGCCTGGAGCACGCGGCTGATGTTGGTGTAAACAGCCTCGGTAAGCTTGTGGAGGTCGAAACCATCCTCATAGCTCTTCAGGTCCTTAACGGCATCCTTCAGCGACTGGATGTTGACGCGGATGCGGTTGCCCTTGTCGATGTCTTCAAGCTTGAAGGTAGCCTTTGCCTCATAGAAGCCATTGTCGCTCTGCTCGCCCTCGACACCACCACGAGTGTAGCCGTGCCACAGGGTGTAGTTGCTCTTCTTAAGCGGGCTCAGAGTGATAGGCATTGTAACATTGTTGCTGTTGATGAGCTCGAACTGAGTGCCGGTGAAGTCACGGTTGGTGGGGTTGATGGTCAGATAGACCGTACCAGCATTACCCTCGGCACCGTCCTGGCTGATGAACTGCTGCTGAGCGGGAAGGTTAAGATAACCAGGAACACTCTCCAGAGCGCCAATCATGGCGATATCCGATGCATCGATGAGGGTGTGCTGATTAGCCTCAGGCATAGCATAGTAAGCAGGACGGTTAGTGGGGAACTGCAGTCCGTTGTCGCTGGTGTTGCCATGGAAAGCCATGAGCACATTGCTCTGAATGCCTAAGGGCAGACGGAGCTCGCCAAACATAGGATTGTAGGTGCCGTTCAGCTCGATATTGCTGATGAACTTAGCCATTGAGTTCTTCACAGCAGCCAGGCTAGAAGTGAGGGTTTCGATGGCTTCCGAGTTCTCCTGCACTTTGCCAGAGAGTTCACCAAGGTCTTCTTCAAGTTTCTGCAGTTTAGGCAGCACCGTATCGGCCATCTGGTCCATCAAGGTAGAGATGTTGCCAGCGTTGATGGCGATATTCTCTGCGTTCAGGTTGATTCCATCGACCAAGCCGCTGATGGTCTCCAGCATCTCGTTGTGTAGTCTGTCGGCCTCTTCCTTGTTGTTCTTCACTATTTCGCTCAGAACACCCAAATCCTCAATGGTGTTCCTCATCTCTTCCTTCAACACTTCCACGTCGCCAGCAGTGTTCTCGGCCAGCTCCAGCAGGTCTGCAAAGTCCTCCTGAAGATTAGTGATGTAGCCATAGTTGGTCTGAGCCTGCAGCCATGCCTCATTGGCTTGCTCCTCAACATCTCCTACGCGGCCTTCGAGGATGCCGTAGTTGGTCTCCAGAGTGCCTACGCGACCTTCCAGGATGGGATAGTCTTCCATCAGCTTGTCCACGTCAGTGCGGAGTTTGGTGATCTTCTGCTCGTTAGCATTAGCCTTGGCCAGAGCTTCTTCTGCAATCCGAGTGCCGACTAAAGCTGAATCCAATGCATCGCCTGCCAAGCCCTTGGCCTCTTCAGCCAAGGTGTAAGCATCATTGGCGCGCTCCATAGCTTTCTTTGCCAAAGAGTCAACTTTATTGATGGCTATATTAGCCTGCTGAATTTGATTGTCGATGTAAACAACAGCGCGGTTGTAAAGTGTATCAGCATAGATGTTTGCCTCGTTGATGGTTTTGTTGTAGTAGACATTGTCCATGCTGTCGACATACTGCTTCAGGCTCGAATTGAGGATAAAGCTATCCAGCGCCAGCGAGAGGTTGCTTTCAGTGTTCTGAAGGAGGTTGATGATGGTCGAATCCAAAGCGGTAATCTGAACGTACTGCTTCATCTGGTTCACCATGTTCTTCTCCAAATTGGCAAGCAAGCTGTCGATTTCTTTTGAGGTGTAGTAGGCACCAAACTTATTTTCCAATTTCTGCAGCAAGGCATCGATTTCGGCCTTGGTGTAGCGGTTCTTCAGTGAATCAAGGAGTCTACGTGCACTTTCATCAATCTGTGCCTTTGTGTAATACGTGTTCTTCAAGCCATCCTCAAACTTGGTCAAAGAGTCTTTGAAATAAGTGAGAGTGACATAGTCATTGAACTTGTTGTTGACATAAACTTTGAAGTCAGCGCAACTCTTTTTGCACGAATCCAGGGAAGTCCGCAGCTTTGCAATCATTCCCTCCAGGTCTTTCTTCTGCGTGACAAGCAGATCGTTCATTTGTCCTTCCAAGGATCCGATCTTTTCCTCATCGTAGTCCTTACAAGAAACCATTGAGCCCGTGAAGCCCACAAAGAGGGCTACCAAGAGCAATCCATTAATAAATTTCCTTTTCATGAACATAAAATTTATATGATTAATACTTATAATTTGTTAAATCGATACTATGAGTGCAATTTTCGTGGCAAAGTTAAGCATTTTTTCACAACCCGCCAAGAAAATCTCAACTTTTCTTTAAAAAAATATTTATATCGATGATTTATTCGGTAATTATGCAAGCCTTGGGGAATGTATTTCGGGGGTATCAGGCATTACGATGTGACAAAGGCGTATGGTTTGGGAAAATTTGGAGCGCTCCAAATTTTAAAAAGTCAACGCCAAATAAAAATTTGGAGCGCTCCAAATTTTGGTAGGTGATGCCCTATGGCGAAACGCCGCTGAATCTCTACCGCTCAAGTCGGAGATTTTATTCGAGCAGATGCTCGATGTCGCTTTGGGGCAGGATACACAGTATGGGCTTGCCGTCGGGGGTGTAGTTGGGATTGGAACAGGCGAAGAGTTCGTTGACCACACGCTCCATCTCGTCGTTGGAGAGCACCTGCCCGTAAGCGATAGAGGTGTTGCGGGCCAAGCTGAGCGCCAGTGCAGCGCGCATCTCGTCGATGCTCTCGTTTTTGCCCTGCTCGGCTGCATCGCTCACCACATTGCGCAGCAGCGAAAGGGCATCGACCCCCTCGATGCCGGCAGGGACGCCATTGACAGCAAAGCTGCCGCCCCCCAGCGGACTGACATCGAAGCCCATGAGCGCCAGCTGGGGCAGCAACTGCTGCATCAGCACAGCATCGGCCTGCGAGAACTGAGTCATCTCGGGGAAGAGCAACCGCTGTGTGCTGGCCGTCTTCTGCCGGAACCGCTCCATATAGCGCTCATAACAGATGCGCACATCGGCGCGGTGCTGGTCGATGATCATC
>JAEEPT010000180.1 GCA_016284895.1 Prevotella sp.
AAACAATCTCCCAATGCACCTCTGTGGATGAAGGAGTTGACTTCGTTGCCGACTGCACGTTGGAGTCTGACCTTGAAATGTATTTCCCTGATCAGTATGTGCCGAGCGATTCAGAGCGCATGCTGCTCTATCGTGAGCTCGACCACATTCGTGACGATAAGGAACTCGATGCCTATCGTTCACGACTGAAAGACCGTTTCGGTCCTATTCCTCATGTGGCTGAAGAGTTGTTGCAGGTGGTCCGTCTGCGCCGTTTGGGTATGGCCCACGGCTGTGAGAAGATTCTGCTCAAGCAGGGGCGCATGTTCATGTTCTTTGTGAGTAACGACCGCAGTCCGTTCTATCAGAGCCATGCCTTTGGTCGTGTGCTCGACTATATAGGCCAGAACGTGCGACGCTGCAATCTTCGTGAACAAGGGGGCAAGCGCTCTATGGTGGTCACCGATGTACCCACCGTTGAAGAGGCGGTACGTGTGCTTCAAGCTATTAGCTCATGCACCTAACGCTGCATGACAACAACGATGCGCTCTTCATCGCGCTTATCCATCACCTTTAGTTCTTGCTCGGTGACTGAGAGTACAACCAATATTTGGGTCTCCCCGCTTTCTTTGAACGTGAGCAATAGATTGCCGCTTTGCGGCTGGTTCAGTTCGTAGCTGAATGTTTCTGTCTTCTCTACAGTGCGAGAGCCCTCTCCGTCCTCTTCAAATGTCAGCACTACTTCACTGCTGTTCATCTCACCCCTCCATGTGCCCAACAGCATTTTTGCATGTACCTCGTCTATGCGGTTGCCCACTATAATTGAGGGGTTCTTGTCCTGCTTGTAGATGTCTTCCTTCAGCGGCACTGGCAGATAGGCTCCCACCTGATAGAGCGTACCTTCATGGATAGCCGAGCCTTGGAATGGTCCGCTCGACAGAAACATCATGGCTCCGTTGCTCTGCGTGGCAGTATAGGGCTGTAGCAACACATCTTTCTTAATGCCTGTAGGCGCTGCACTGATGGTGTAGCCGGCATAGTGGAAGATGGGGCGCATCGTGTAGCCCTCCAGTTCTTCCTGCTTGACGACAGCGGGCAACTCGATTTCAGTTGTGAACGTCTGCACCACCGAGGTGTCTTCTGGTTCAGCTTCAATCGTTCCCACGAATACGCTGTCAACAATCTCTCCCTGCGGGTCAACAATCTCAAAGCCCGTCTCAATATCGGTAGGTGTCGGCTTTGGTATGGCGGTGGCCGCATCTACGACAACAGGCTTTTCTTTGGCCTTCGTGCCCGTGGCATTGTTTTGAGTGTAATCGGGGAACAGCTTCAGCGAGTGCTCGGCAAAAGGAAAGCTCCGATCAAACACCTTATGTTCTTCTACTTCGCCCATTATCAGGTATTTCCTGCTGGTGACAAAGCCCTCAACGGCCACTTTGCTACGCACGGTCAGTTTGGCATTTCCGTAAGCCTTCGACTGATAGTTGCGCATATTCTGCAACATGCCCAGGCTGAAAGTACCTTCTATTTCCGGACCTGCTTTCAGTTTGGCCCTGGCACCAATAAGATCGCCAATGGTTACAAAGTCTATGCGCACCAATGGACCGAAGAACAAGTCGCCGTTGAGCGTGATGTCGAATTGGGCCTCGTCCGTATAGGGTTCGTCACTTGCTGCATCGCGATATTCAAAAGTGCTGTCATCGCCTTTCCGTGTCCACAGCAGTTTTTTCCGATAAGTACGCTCTATGTCCATTCCGAGCGAAAGTTCAGCTTGTAGATCGAGAAAAGCCCCCACAGCTGCCTCTAAGTTCAGTATGCCGTAGAAAGTGCCTATCTTCATTTCGGGGCTCAGCTTCTCAATGGCCACTTCTCCGTTCTCCTTGGCATTCAGCTTCACCCCTATGCCATAGCCATATTCCAGATTTAGGTCGGCATGCTTATGGGTGAATCCGATGACCACATTGCCTGAGACTTTCAGTTTTCCTGTGACACTTACCTCGCCTTTGTCTTCGACCGATAACGTGTAGCCGAGGTCAACCTCAGCATTTACAGGGGCTTTTCTCACAGCATTCATCCTCGAAAGTGGTACATCCACTTCGGCATGCACGGGGCCTGCCAGAAACAGTTTGCTGAAGATGTCTTCCAGTCTGACCCGCTCCACGGCTACGCGAATTTCTGCTGCTTGTTGCTCAATGGCTGTCACCCTTGCGCAAAGGCCGTAGGGAAACAGCTGTTCAGTGGCCGAATGCAGCTTGCAGAACAGTTTCATGCCCACGGTGGGAAGAATGTCGGCAGGGGTGTCTTGGCGATAATAGATGGCCGATCCGTCGAAGCGGACAATCCACGGCTGATCCACACTGCTGCTCAGCTCTCTCACGTCCTCATGCAGCTCCATTTGGTTACGGCTTCCAATGGCTACACTGTCCAGTTCGGCCAGTGGCACCACGAGCACCGTGTCCTTGGCAAAGAACACCTGCGTGGTGTCGTTCGTCAGAATACTATCCACCTCGTTGGTGTAGAGCAGGTCTATTACCCCCGTGTTGCGGAACACCAGTAGCTGTTCGCCCTCGTCCTGCGTCTCTTGAGCTTGCAGACTTTGCATGCAGCCGAGCAGCCCCAATAATATAATAAGGTGTAGTCGTTTCATGGCTTCCGAATTTTAAAAGTTTCCGTTCCTATTTTTACTACATATACATCCTGCGGCCATGCCGATAGATTCACCTGTCCGTTTTTCAGCTGTACTGGCATTTCCATGCCTGCTGCATTATATACATGCACATCGGTACGGTTGCCTACGGTGAGCATACCGTCTTGATAGACTATCCTGTTCTTTGACTGTATGTCGCCTACGTTGTTCTCTACCATCTCTTCCAGGTTGCCCACCATCCATTTCCGAACATTTTCCACTTGATAGTCACCGTCGCCTACGCGCATCACCGTGCCATTGAACTCGATTTTTGGTCGTTCGCTCACGGGTAGGCTAATCATCGTACCCGATTTCAGTAGCACTATCAAGTTGCGTTCGCCTGTCTCGGCAAATGTATAATTGGCTATCAAAAGGCTTAGTAATTGGAATAATATTCTATGCTTTTTCATTAATATTCTTGCTTAGTCGGGTAATTATATTACTAAACTTTAGTATCGTTTTTATTACAATTGATATCTATGTGAAATCATTTTGAAAGAACTACATAACCTGTCGAAGCATATAGTTTTCCATTGTGATAAATAAAAGAATAGTGGGGAGATGCATGTATAATACTTGTTATTCTATTAAAATCGTATAACTGAACTATATTACCTACAATGAAGTAACGTAATTCAGCAATAGTTGTATATTCTTCATTAGAACCAGGATATCTTTCAATGTTTTTGAATAAAACTGTACCATCGTTTTTGAAAGTATAATAATCTCCTGAAAATAAAGGTTTTGTTCCTGTTCTTTCACAACTCCACTCTCCCACAATTAAGCTCTGATCTATTGGTACTATATTCTTTGCCACCTCTGCCACAGGTACGGAGAGCATTTGGCTTTTGCCAATCATCACGCCATTGGCGGTCACTTCAATGAAAAAAGGCATTTTGTTGAGGTCAACGTCTTTGAACGTATCGGCATTGCCGATGGATAAGGAGAGCACACCGAAGTCGTTGGTAGTGGCTTGCTTCGTTTCGCTGTAGAACACCTCGCTGGCATTGTTGCTCAGCGATACAGTGACCGTCACGGTCTCGTTGGCACGGGGCTCACCCGTTGCCGTGTTGAGTAGAGAGATTTGATAACCGATTTGCGCCTTTGCGCCCATCATGCCCAGTCCTGCTACAAGGCTAAGCAAAAGAATTCTTAATGTTCTCATAAATTTATCATTTTGGTTGGTTAATAAAAATTTTTTTGCATAAGAATAGGGTGAACTCACTTCGCCTACGCTTTCTGAGGTATCGCCAAACACCTAAACAACCTAAACGAGTAAAAGTCCACGCTACACACGTGAACCGTTCTCTTTTATTCTTGGTTGTTTCTTGAATTTTGCCGATTCTCGAAATGCCAGAATCAAAAGCTAACGCTTCAATATCAATAAATTGTTATTTCCTTTTTCTATTTCATAAAAGTAACTCATAATCATATCGTTTAGGATTCTGCTACAAATATAGGTAAAATTTTCGAGTTTTTTAGCCAGTCAAGATAAAAATGTGATACGTCTGACACTTTGTCTGCTGTATCTGTCATTTTGTCTTCTGTTTTCGCGTTGGCACGAACGTTGCATTACAGTAAGTGAGCGGCGCTGAAAAGAGACGCTCAGAAAAGACAACAAAAATGTATAACCAATTAAAAATAATTAGGAGGACAAAATTATGACACCAATGATGAGACGTAACGCAGCTTGGCTGCCCAGTGTTTTCAACGATTTGTTTGACACCGATTTCATGCCGAAGGCTAATGCCACTGCACCAGCCATCAACGTGAAGGAAGACGATAAAGGCTACACCGTAGAGCTGGCTGCTCCAGGCATGACGAAGGAAGACTTCAACGTTCACATCAACGACGAGGGCAACCTCATTATCAAGATGGAGAAGAAGCAGGAGAACAAGGAGGAGGACAAGAGCGCTCGTTACCTGCGTCGTGAGTTCTCTTACACCAAGTTCGAGCAGACCCTGATCCTGCCCGACGATGTGAAGAAGGAGGACATCGCCGCCCGTGTTGAGAACGGAGTGCTGACCGTTGAACTGCCTAAGCTTGTGGAGGAGAAAGTGAAGGTGAGCCGTCAGATTGAGATCGGATAAACACCGACACATACCCCTAAAAAAGGCCGTTTTCGAGAAAAGTTGGCCAAATTATTTGAGTGATATGTTTTTATTTCTTATCTTTGCAAAGTTAAGATTTAAATCATATCACTTTTTTGTGCGTTATTCTGTTTATGACATTATATCCGTTGCTTTTTGAACCGAATCTGCATCCCGTCGTGTGGGGAGGTGAACAGTTGTGCTCATTTAAGGGGCTGGACCCCGTTTCGGAACCGATAGGAGAGAGCTGGGAGGTGAGCGCTGTGCCTTCAAGCATCAGCATCGTGAGCAATGGAACGGAGAGAGGACGTAATCTGGTGGAGGTCATCAATGATGCTCCAGCCGAGATGTTAGGCCGTGCGGTCAGTCAGCAATATGATGGTAAGTTGCCTTTATTGGTGAAGTTCATCGATGCCAAGCGCGACTTGAGCATTCAGGTGCATCCCAACGATGAGATGGCGCAGCGAGTGCATGGCAAGATGGGCAAGTCGGAGATGTGGTATGTCATCAAGGCTGAGGAAGGCAGCTACCTCTATGCTGGTTTCAAGGAGCACATCACACCATACGAGTATCAGCGACGTGTTGAGGACGGTAGCATCACCGAGGTTCTGGCCCGACATGAGGTGAAGGCTGGCGATGTGTTCTATATACCTGCTGGACGCGTGCATGCCATTTGTGGAGGCATTATGTTGGCTGAGGTGCAACAGTCGTCTGACGTCACCTATCGCATCTATGACTACAATCGTCCCGGTATGGATGGCAAGCCTCGTGAACTGCACACTGAGCTTGCTGCTCAGGCCATTGACTACCACGTGGAGCAGGAGTACCGTACGGTGTATAGTGACAAGAAAGACAGTGCCATACAGATTATCGATTCACCTTATTTTGATGTACGCGTCACAGAGATGACAGGCGTGTTTCATCGTAATCTTCTGAAATATGACAGTTTTATCATCTCTGCCTGTATTGAGGGTGACTGCAAGATTCGCATCCGCACTACGGGCGACGAGATTCTCTTAAAGAAAGGCAATAGTTGCTTTATTCCTGCAGCTATTGCCGATTATGACGTGATTCCTGTTGAGGGCAGGACGCGTATTCTTGATGCTTTTATTGACAATATGGACCGCAGTCTTGTGGGCAAGGTGAACCGCTTCCTGCACATCACCACGAATTAATCTTATCTTAGACCACGAATTTTTTCTTTGACCACGAATTTATCGAATTTTACGAATTTTAGCTGCGCTGCTATATTATTTGTTTCGAATTATATCGAATTTTAGCTGCTTTGCTATAAATAGACATTCGTAAAATTCGATAAATTCGTGGTCGAAGATTCTATTCTTTGTCGAGTTCAGCCAGGTTCTGCGCTATCATCTCGTCGGTGACAGTGTAGTTCTGCAGGTCGCCCTTGATGAATGATTCGTAGCTGGGCATATCAATCAGTCCGTGACCTGAGAGGTTGAAGAGTATGACTTTCTCTTCACCATTTTCCTTGCATTTATTCGCCTCACGGATAGTAGCGGCTATGGCGTGGCAACTCTCGGGAGCGGGGATGATGCCCTCGGTGCGTGCGAAGAGCATGCCTGCCTCAAAGGTCTCCAGCTGAGGTATGTCAACACCGTGCATCAGGCCGTCCTTGATGAGTTGCGATACAATCATGCCAGCTCCGTGATAGCGCAGTCCTCCAGCGTGAATGTTGGAAGGCTTGAAGTTGTGACCCAGTGTGAACATAGGCAATAGGGGCGTATAGCCAGCCTCGTCGCCAAAGTCGTAGCGGAACTGTCCTCGCGTGAGCTTCGGGCAGCTGTCGGGCTCGGCTGCTATGAACTCAGTAGTCTTGCCGTCCTTCAGGTTGTGGCGCATGAAGGGGAAGGCAATTCCGCCGAAGTTACTACCACCACCGAAACAGCCAATCACAATATCAGGATATTCGCCTGCCATCTGCATCTGCTTCTCAGCTTCCAGGCCAATGATGCTCTGGTGCAGCGCTACATGGTTGAGCACCGATCCCAGCACATACTTACAATGTGGGGTAGTGGTGGCCAGTTCTACTGCCTCACTGATGGCAGTTCCTAACGAGCCTGAGTGCAATGGATCGCGTGTCAGAATGTCTTTACCGGCACGTGTTGACATGGAAGGCGAGCCTTCCACCACAGCTCCGAAGGTGCGCATGATGCTCGAGCGGTAAGGCTTCTGTTGCATCGTAATTTTCACCTGATAGACGGCACAGTCCAGTCCGTATATCTTGGCAGCATAGCTCAATGCAGCGCCCCACTGTCCGGCACCCGTCTCAGTGGTCACATTCGTGGTACCTTCTTGCTTGGCATAGTAGCACTGGGGCAGGGCAGAGTTGACCTTGTGTGACCCCAATGGGTTGGTCGATTCGTTCTTGAAGTAGATATGAGCCGGTGTTCCAAGAGCCTTCTCTAATTCGTAGGCTCTCACAAGTGGGGTGGAGCGGTAGAACTTGTACTTCTCCAGTACATCCTCGGGAATGTCAATCCATGCATGCTCGGTGTCCAGTTCCTGTACGCAACACTCGCGTGGGAAGATGTGTGCCAGGTCGTCAACCCCAAGTGGCTGTTTTGTTGCCGGATGAATGGGGGGCATGGGCTTGTTCACCATGTCGGCCTGTATGTTATACCACTGTG
>JAEEPT010000181.1 GCA_016284895.1 Prevotella sp.
AACATGCCTTTCATAGCCATTCTGCATCGCCCCGACAGCACTTGCACAGACATCGATGTCAAAGCCATCGACATGAAGGGCGAATACTGGGGCTACGGTGCTGACCTCGACCTCAACTACCATCGCCCCATGAGTGTGAAGCTCATTGCCGACAAAACGGTGGAGGCACCAGAGGACTTTGCCGTCGTGTGGCAGAAAATGGACAATGCCATCTGTCAGAATGGCGAATACCTGCAGACTGACAGTATGCAGTTCATGCTGAACTGCTCGCGAGTCTATATGAACGACAACCTGCAGGCATCACCCTTCATCACCCTGGGAAGCTCGACTGACAAACTGCGTATCTCGGCATTCGATGTGCTACTGAACAATGAAAAGGCAATAGCCCTCTGGACATTGTCTGATCAAGAAAAAGGAGATACCTACCTCATGCGAAACGAGGTGGATTTCTATAATGACTTCAGTTACGATATCTCCTACACGCAAGACATGATGTACGACGGCGAAGTGATGCTCGTTGACTTGAATATCTATAACACCGGCGACTCACCCATTATCGATGTGGAAGGAAAGCTCAACGGACAGGATTTCAAGTTCTCAGAGCTCTTCATACCTCCCTACAGCACTGAGACCCTGTCGATAGAATACGAGCTGCCGGAGAACTTCAACGGACTGCTGCAGGCAGAAGGAGTGACGGCTGTGTTCAACGATCTGAGCTACGTGTCATACAGTTCTCGGCGTAAGGCTGCAAGCCGTTCCATTAAGTCAGAGAAGACAACGACAGACTATATCACCGGCTACTCTGATGTGCGCTGTGAGGTGGTCAGCCACCAGATGAAGGGCAGTAAGAATACGGTCTATGTGGAACTGACCGACTATGACGGACTGAACAACCAGGAGACACTTTACGTAGGACTCTATCCCGACCACATTGCCGATGTGCCCATCACCAGTTCTGCAGAGGTATTGCTGAAAGCTGGAGACTTCATGGAAGTCGATGGCGAGCGTAAGGCTTGGGTGGAACTGACTGCCGACAATCTGTCAGAAGAACAGCAGGTGTATGTACGTGCACGAGTCTATAACGACAATGTGCTGAAATCAATGGGGGCAGACGACAACATACTCGAAGCTGTAGTTGACAACCGCTCATGGCATGACAACCTCTGTAAGTTAACCTTGCTCCCCTCTGAGCTCGACGACGTGACAGGAATGCCTGTCGTGGCTGCCGACGAGAAGATGCATAAGGTAAAGGTGGAAATGGTGGAGAATGGCGTGTGGCTCAGCGGACTGGAGCCCGGCGACTACATCCGTATCTTCGATGCGAAAGCCATACCGGTCTATATCAATAAGATTCCTGCAAACCGCGTGTTCGTACCTATACAGGAGCGTGGCGTTTACTTGCTCAGCACAGGACAGGAAGTGGTGAAGTTCAGATATTGAAATGGTGAATCATAAAACACTTTTTTAAAAAAAATGGTGAAATGAGACTATGACATACATATATAATAATAAGATGAAAAGAACAGCTAAGTGGGGCTTGATGCTGTGCATGCTGGCACTGCTGCCCTTGCAGGCTTTTGCCGAATATGGCATTGATGGAGGTAACATCTGGCATCAGCAATATCTGGCGAAGATAGCAAATAGTGAACTGGCACCCCGTAGTGCGAGTCTTGATGACAGTTTCGACAAAGAAGTCTATAAAAACCATTATCATTATCTCATCAAGAACGTATGGGACCTGTGTCGACTGGCTGACCTCGTGAATGGCGGCTATGAGGGGAATGTAAATGGCATCAACGCTGAAAGTAAGTATTTCCGTTTGGATGCTGACATCGACTTGGACGGTGCCGTGTGGTATCCTATCGGTGTCAGGGAGGGGGCTCCCTTTGCCGGCTATTTCGATGGCAACGGCCATACCGTCAGGCACATGAACATCACCGTCGGGGATATAACAGAATCGTATGGCGAAAAATACGGCTATGGTCTCTTCGGCTTTATGAAAGGAGTGATTCACCACCTGAACATGACAGACGCACAGGTCACCATCAGCCAAACGGAAGAGAACCAACGCAGCATCTTCCATATTGGGCTGCTGTGCGGATATGCAGGGTGTGCCACTGGTATGCTGAACAACGGAGCAAGCGGCGCCATCTGGGGATGCGACATCGCTGGTGCGATAACCGGAAATGTGGAGCATGCATTAGATTACTTTACCAACAATAATATCGGAGGCTTGGTAGGAAAGATCACCTCTCCGGTCAGTATCTATCAGTGTCATGCCAAGGTCAATTTCAACATAGAGAATTGCGGCAGTGTGGGTGGCATCGTCGGTTCTATTGAAAACGGTATAGGCAGTGGCGGCTATGACGGGAATACTGGGACAGCACCCAAGGTGTCGTATCTCTTCGACTGTACGGCTGATGTGACGATGTCGCTAAGCTCCTATCAGAAAGCGGTGAAGAGTGGCGGCATCTGCGGCGATAACGATGGGTGTCAAATCGTGGCTTGCGCCTCGTCGGGCTCCATTTCTTGCCCAGCTCCTTCTGATGGGTCATACATTGGCGGCATTGCAGGCTGCAACACACAGACCATCATGGACTGTGTCAGTCTGGTCTCTATCCAGACGGCCTATACTGCTGGTGGTATTGTAGGCAAAAACAATTTCACCTACAACACAAGGAAGGTGGCGATAGTGGCCAACTGTGCCTATAGCGGATATCTCTTTGGTGGCTCCAACGCTCATGGCATCGCGGGCGAGCTGGACAATTCAGGGCAGAAGCCAGTCAACTGTCTGCTATTAGGTACGCTGAGAAAAGACAACCTCAACGCACCGCTATGGCCTGGTGATGATGATAATGACTTCAGCTATTGTGACCAGAACCTATATGACGACTGGCGTGATCGCAATGAATACCGCTCCTTTTCAGAGCTGACCAGTGGCGACCAATTGAAGATGCCGTTTCAGAACAGCGCCACCGTCTATATGGACTGGAAAGCCCGTCTGTATGAGACCGAAACGTCGGTCAACTATAGTGTGGGCGGTGAGTGGCAGTATCTGGAGGGGTTCTATCCACGCATACAGGTGGGGAGCTCGAACATAACCAACGGATTGGATGACCTGTCAGCTGTGAGAGACTGTCACATACAACGTGCAGCAAACATAGTGGGGGAAAGTGCAGACCTGCATACCCCGAAGCTGTTTCCTGCCTATGCTTGGTTGGCCTCGGTGCCAGCAGGCATCCATAACGGCCTGCTGACACATCACTTGGATGACGTGCTGTCGCTTGCTGAAAAGGAACAGAACATGGAGACCATCGGTAATGTGACCAAAGTGAAGACAGCCACTTTCTCATTGCCTGTAGAGCAGACACTGCTCACGGTCTCCGGCGAGAAGGCAACACCGAAGGAGAACACAGAGGGTGGGGTGGTGCTGACCATTGCATCGTCTGATAAAATCAGCAAGCAGTTCTATCTGAATGTGAACACCAGCAGAAAATGGGACCAGAAGATAGCAAGGACCTACGATGCCGGCGACGGTACAGATGCCAAGCCGTATATCATCCATAATGCCCGCCAGCTGATAAAGGCACTCACCACTAACGAGGCTGGGCAGTACTACAAGCTGAAAAACGATATCTGGTTCAACGAGAACCTGGTCAGCGAGAGCGGTGGCATCAGCGACAATGTGGCTGCATGGAGTGAGGCAAGCAAGAATTGGAGGGCTCACCTTGACGGCGACAGCCATGCCATTCGTGGGCTGTATGCCTCTCCCGCTATTTCGCTGTTAGGAGCAATGGCTAACGGCTCCTCCCTTGAGAATACGGCGTTTGTCGACTGTGCTGTGAAGACCCCTGAGACGGGTGAAGAGTTATCAGGATTCGTCGGTACGTCGATTGCCGACAATACCGTTGTGCGCAACTGCCTGTTCGACGGACTGTACTACTGCGCTGGGTCGAACTATATAGCAACGGGCGGCCTGTTTTATGACTTTGGAAGCTCAGAGGGCAGCAAACCTGTCGTTGAGGACTGCGTGGTGGCTGTCACCACCAGAGGCGTGACATCGCTTTATGCCCTCTTCGACTCCTCTACTGTTCCCTCTACTGTTCGGCGCGTCCTGGTGCTGAACAACAGCCAGGCATCCAACGGACTGAGCCGCAGCGAAACGGCCTATGCTGACAGCTATTTCCCTGCCGGCTACCTGTCTATGCTATTCAGCAGCTACACGAAGGATGCAAAGGCGGTGGAAGAGATGACCGACGGCGTGTTCTTCACTGGCACCGGCTATGAGAAGTGGATCTCGCAGAAAGGACGATTCCCCATGCTGAAGAGCTTTGCCGGAACGACTTTCGGCAAACTGATTGCCCTGCCTGTCTATACCAGTGCGACGAATGGGTTGAAGGATATGAATTATCTATTGGACTTCACACCAGGTCGTGCCACCTGGCAGGTCACGAGTGATGCCGTCAGCATCGACACCGATATACGTGTGATGGAACCTAAGACGGCAAGTAGCTCACTGTGGTTGGTAAGAACCATGGACGGCGAACGCATGGTGACACCCATCACTACGGCAGCAGCTGTCAAGACTGGTATTGAGTTTGCTGATATCGAAGCGAAGAAATTCTGTCTGGCTCACTACGATGCCAACGAGGACAACGAGATATCATTGAGCGAACTGAAGAACGTCACGTTGGAACAGTTCCAGAGCGACATGAACGAGGACGATGGCAATGCCTATGATAACGATGGCGAACTGATAGCTAAGTTCCCCGAGTTCCGCTACTTTGCAGGAGTCAACGGACTGGGGGCTTCGTTCCAGGACAAGGACAAGCTGCAGGAGGTGGGCATTTCTGCCAACATTACGACACTATCCGAAAATGCCTTCAAGGGCAACAGCAGCATGACCACCTTCACCCTCCCTGTCACCATGACGAGCATAGGGGCTCATCCCTTTGACAATTCAGGTCTGGAGAACTACGAAGTGGAGCTCGACCATGACCAGTTTGTCACCCCAGGTGGTGTGCTCACCAGCAAGGACTCTACGCTGCTGCTGAGCTATCCCAATGGGCGTCAGAACACCAGCATCGAGATTCCTGACTATGTGAAGACGGTGGCTGACAATGCGGTCTACAAACTGCAGCAGGTGGATACGGTATTCATCAATGCTGCCGACTATGACTATGCTACGGTGCTGCAGCGCTCTGCCAACAGTTTCGTGCATGCCAATCAGGGAAAGAAGATTGTCTATTTCGTTGAGGATGCCACCAATGACGACCTGTACGCAGAGAATGCCAGTGCTCGCGAACAGTCTTTCGGGCATCGGCGCATTGGTTCGGAAACAACGGGTGAGGGCAATGGTCATCTGATTAATGAGTATAAGGAAAATGGAGCCTGGTCGAATGAGACCGTGGGAGCCTACTGGGTGCTGAACGTGAGTGAGAGAAGCAAGGACGACAATGGCTACTACTGGGCAACGATGTATATAGGATGGGATACGCAACTGCCGCAAGGGCTGACCCCCTACATCGTGGACAAGGAGAAGACTAAAGAGAACGAGGAAACCCTCGTGCTGAGGAAAATCAGCAACAAGGTGCCTATGGGCACGCCTGTAGTGGTCAGGGCTCAGAAGGCAGGCAACTACACGCTTTACCCCTCAAAGGCTGAGAAATGGGCTCCTATACCCATGTCGGAGAACCTGCTCGACGGCGTGAATCGAAACGGAATGAATGTCTATCAGTCGGATGCCAACGATGGCGGCTGTCTCACACTGGGACTGAACAAGTCGGGCAAGGTGGGCTTCTTTATCTATAAGGGAAAGGAGAAGATTCCTGCCTTCCGTGCATATATCTCAGTCAATAAGGTGGGTGAGGCTCGCAATATGTTATTGGAGTTCGATGATGAAGCTACAGGCATTGAGCATGCTCAAGGTTCACAGGCTGACGCACAAAGCTATAATGACCTGCTGGGGCGCAAACTCAACGAACAGCCCAAGAAGGGGGTATATATTCACAACCGACATAAAATAATAAAAAAATAGGAGGATTGCAAAATGGAGAAGAAACAGCACTATGTAAGACCCTGTGTCAAGGTGTACCAAGTACAGCCTCAATACCTGCTCTCTGACTCTGAGGAAAGAATGCAATGGTCAGGAGAGCGACCTGGATCTGCAGGTCCAGGAGAAATAGATGATAATTCTACCTACGACTCGTTTTAGACCGTCGGCTGCACTCAAGCTTAATAAGAAACAGTGCCTACACATGATGCAGGCACTGTTTTTCTTTTTTTGTGTGGAAAGTATCGTTACGACCTCATTACATCTGGGGCAAAAATGATCGTTCTTTTTTTTATTCAGAGCTTGCCCTGATCGCCTAGATAGGAGTCCTTGAAGCCGAGGAAGTAGAGCACACCGTCGAGTCCGATGGTGTTGATGCTCTGCTTGGCATTGGCCACTACACGGGGCTTGGCGTGGAAGGCAATGCCGAGTCCTGCCTCGCTGATCATGGGCAGGTCGTTGGCTCCGTCGCCTACGGCAATGGTCTGTGCCAGATTCACTTTCTCCACCTGTGCGATGAGCTTGAGCAGTTCGGCCTTGCGGTGTCCGTCCACAATCTCGCCAACATAGCGGCCCGTCAGCTTGCCGTCCTCATCGACCTCCAGTTCGTTGGCATAGACGTAATCAATGCCGTACTTGCGCTGCAAGTGCTCGCCGAAGTAGGTGAATCCACCACTGAGGATGGCAATCTTATAGCCGCACCGCTTGAGGATGGTCATCAGACGGTCAACGCCCTCGGTGATGGGCAGGTGCTCGGCAATGTCCTGCATGACACTCACGTCGAGTCCCTTGAGCAGACTCACACGACGGGTGAAGCTCTCCTTGAAGTCTATCTCGCCACGCATGGCACTCTCAGTAATGGCTCGCACCTCGGCTCCCACACCTGCTCGCTCTGCCAGTTCGTCGATGCACTCGGTCTGGATGAGGGTGGAGTCCATATCGAAGCAGATGAGGCGGCGCATGCGGCGGAACATGTCGTCGCGCTGGAAGGAGAAGTCAATCTCCATCTCTGACGAGAGTTTCATGAACTGGCGCTGCATGTCCTGTCGGTTCTTCGGTTCACCGCGAAGGGAGAACTCGATGCAGGCGCGGATGTGCTTGCCTGGGTTCTTGATGCTCTTGCGGCCCGTCAGACGGATGATGCTGTCAATGTTGAGCCCCTGGTCGGCTATGATGCGTGTGGCTGCCTCAATCTGCTTGGCTTCCAGCTGTCGGCCCATGACCATGAGGATGTAGCGGTTCTTGCCCTGATGGCCCACCCAGTCTTCATACTCATCATCGCTGATGGGGGGGGAGCCTATGTTTACGTTCAGCTCGGTAGCCTTGAAGAG
>JAEEPT010000182.1 GCA_016284895.1 Prevotella sp.
CAAGCTAAGTGCCAAGAACGGCACTGTGAGCACTCTCACCGACGGTGTGAATGCTGATTATAACGGTTGTGTTCACTGCAAAGGCCATCTTGAACTGAAGGGAAAGGGCACGCTCAACGTCGTAGGCAACAGTAAGCATGGCATCTACAGTAAGGAGTATATGCAGGTGAAGAACCTCACGCTCAACGTTACGGCTGCTACGAAGGATGCCATTCACTGCAAGGAGTATTTCCTCATGGAGAACGGCACAGTGAACCTCACTGGCGCAACTGACGATGGCATTCAGGTCGAGATTGATACTGACATCCCGACGACAGGCATTACCACCGACCATGAAGAAGAGAACACAGGCAACTTCTACATGCTTGACGGCACCCTCACCATCAGCGGCTATCAAGGCAAAGCAATCAAAACCGACGGCACCATCACCTATAGTGGAGGCCAGCAGAACTTCGATACCTCCGACACCGAGATGCTGGCCTCTGTAGGCTACCTCAAAGTTGCCCCGTCAGCTGCGGGTGCCACCCAGGTGTTCGATCTCCGTGGTCGTCAGTATAAGTCGTCGGGTAGCCTGTCAAAGGGACTCTACGTGGTTCGCAAGGATGGTAAGTCCACCAAGGTACTTGTGAAATAGTTCTACGGTCCTTTCCCCCCTCATTGTGTCCTTGCCAGAATGAAGTTCAGTATCCGAAACAAGCAGGAATTATTTGTCTATGTGGTGCTATGGGCTATCATGTTCATAGCCCCCATAGTCAGCATGCAGTTCCACCATGCCGAGAGCGACAGTTTCCCCTGGGAAGAGTTCTACACGGTTTGGCTCGAGGTGGTCAATCTGTTCCTTGTGTTCCTGCTCCACAACTTCCTCCTGGCACCACTGCTGGTCTATCGCCATAAGCGTCTGCTCTATTTCTCATTCGTGGCACTGCTCACAACTTGTTTTGCCATCCTGCAGTGCACCCATAAGCCAGCTATAGGCCCCGACGACCATCGTCCGACACTGCCGGTGCGTCATGAGCGTCATGAGCCTGCCGATGCCGATGTATTCTCCTTCGATGACGAGTTGCCTCCTTTTGCCGAGCCCGATTTTCCGCGAGGTCCACACGACAAGCCACTCGACGGACGACCCCCGCTCTTCTTTGGACAGCACGATCTCGTCTCCACCATCTTCCTCATCCTCATGCTGGGCATGAACTTAGGAGTGAAGCTCTACTTCAAGCAGCGCGACGACGAGGCACGGCTCGACCAGTTGGCCAAGGAGAACCTGCATCAGCAGCTGGAGTACCTGCGCTATCAGATTAACCCTCACTTTCTCATGAATACGCTCAACAACATCCATGCGTTAGTTGACATCGACAGTGAGAAAGCCAAGGACACCATTGTCGAGCTGTCCAAGCTCATGCGCTTCTCGCTCTACGAAGGGTCACGCCCCACCGTTCCCCTCAGTCGCGATGTGGCCTTTGTGCAGAGCTACATCCATCTCATGCGCCTGCGCTTCACCGATAAGGTGACAGTCAACGTTGATATCTCCCCTCAGCTGCCCGATTGCGACATTCCCCCCATGATGTTCATCACCTTTATCGAGAATGCCTTTAAGCATGGTGTCAGCTACCAGCAGGAGTCGTTTGTCAGCATTTCGCTCACCGCGCACGATGGCACCCTGCTGTTCACTTGCAGCAACAGCAAGCCGCGAAGTGCCGGTCCCTCGGTGTCGAAGGAGGGTGGCGTGGGCCTGCAGAACGTGCAGCGTCGTCTGCAGCTCATCTATAGCGATCGCTACCGTTTAGACATTGACGATGGTAAAGAAACATACAATATACGTCTTGAAATTCCGTTATGATGTTATACTAACGGAATTTCTTTTTTTTATCTATTATGATCAAAGTTCTCGCTATCGATGATGAGCCCCTGGCTTTGCAACAGTTGGTGGCCTATATCAAGAAAATACCGTTTTTTGAACTGGTGGCCCAGTGCCAGAGTGCACTCGAGGCTCGTGAGGTGATGGACCGTGAGCCGGTCGATGCCATCTTCTGCGACATCAACATGCCCGATCTCTCAGGCATGGAGTTCGTTCGCCAGTTGCCTGTGCGTCCCATCATCGTGTTCACCACCGCCTATTCCGAATATGCCATCGAAGGCTATAAGGTCGATGCTGTCGACTATCTGCTGAAGCCCTTCGGCTTTGCCGATTTCCAACGGGCCGCCTTGAAGGTGAGGAAAAGCCTCACTCCCAGTCCCTCTCCCAAGGAAGAGGCTGGGGTAGAGGATTCCATCTTCGTAAAGACCGACTACAAGACTGTTCGCATCTCGCTCTCCGACATACGCTACGTCGAAGGCATGAGCGAGTATCTGAAACTCTATCTCGACAGCCAGCCCAAACCCGTCATCACCCTTCTCTCCATGAAGAAGATGGAGGAGTTCCTGCCGCAGAACTTCATGCGCATACACCGCTCCTATATCGTGAATCTCGACAAGGTTCAGGAGGTGAACAAGAACCGTGTCATCCTCGGTCCTGCCGTCTCGCAGCCTGCAGGCACCGATGATGTCTATCTGCCCATTGGCGACAACTACAAGGAGCAGTTCAACGACTATCTCTCTACCCGTTTTCTGGGTAAGTAATCTTAAATACAGAATCTTATGAAAATCACTGTTCAGGAGCGTGTGCTCCATTTTCGCCAGCCTGCTGGCACTTCCCGTGGTATCTATACCGAACGTAAGTCTTGGTTCGTAGAAATCATTGATGGCGAGCACCGAGGCTTGGGCGAGTGTGCACCGTTGCCCGACTTGAGTTGCGATGCCCGCCCCGATTATGCCGAGGTGTTGCGTCGCTTCTGCAATCAGGTCGAGGCTACAGGCCAGATAGACTATGAGGCCATGCGCGACTATCCCTCCATGCTCTTCGGGTTGGAGACGGCGATGCTGAGCCTCCGCTCTCCACAGTTGTTCGACACTCCTTTTGCTCGCGGTGAGCAGGGCATTCCCATCAACGGACTGGTATGGATGGGTAGCTACGAGGAGATGCTGGGCCGCATGGAGGATAAACTGTCACAGGGCTTCCGTTGTGTGAAGCTGAAGGTGGGGGCTATCGACTTCGACCGTGAGCTCGACTTGGTGCGTCGCATCCGCGAACGCTTCTCTCGTCGTGAGGTAGAGCTGAGGCTCGATGCTAACGGTGGCTTCCGTCCCGATGAGGCTCTATACAGGTTGGAAATGTTGTCGCAGTATGCCATCCACTCCATCGAACAGCCCGTCAAAGTGCGTCAGTGGGCGCTCATGGCTGAGTTGTGTCGTGACGCACCGCTGCCCATCGCTCTTGACGAAGAGCTCATCGGCATCAACACACCCGATGCGAAGCGCCAGATGTTGCGTATCGTCAAGCCTGCCTACATCGTGCTGAAACCATCGCTGCATGGCGGCATGGCCGGTTGCAGGGAATGGATAGACATAGCAAACGATGAGGGCATCGGCTCGTGGATTACCTCTGCCTTGGAGAGCAACGTGGGACTGAATGCCATCGCCAGGTTCTGCAGCGACGTTTATGGCGAACATATCAGAATGCCACAAGGACTCGGAACAGGACAACTCTTCACCGATAACATCGACATGCACCTCGAGATACGGGGCGACCGCCTGTGGGTGAAGACAGAGTAACGTTTTTCTAAGACATAATAACATAAGAACATATATTATGTCTTAAACCCCACGTTATTCTGTCTTAAAATACAATCTACGTTACTATGTCTATAGAAGAGTTTCTTGTCGAATGGCGCAGTGCCAGTCCCACTGTCTTAGTCCACACCAGCGGTTCCACTGGCAGTCCTAAGCCGCTCTGGGTAGAGAAGCGTCGCATGGAGGCTTCAGCCCGCATCACCTGTGATTTCCTCCAGCTCCATGCAGGCGATACCGCCCTGCTCTGCATGTCCCTCGACTATATCGCAGGCAAGATGATGGTGGTGCGCTCACTTGTTCGCCAGTTGCGGCTCATCACCGTTGAGCCCAGCGGTCACCCCTTGGCCAGCATTAGCGAGCCCATCGACTTTGCCGCTATGGTGCCGCTTCAGGTCTATAACAGTCTGCAAGTGCCAGAGGAGCGCCATCGGCTCATGCAGATACGTCACCTCATCATCGGTGGGGGCGCTATCGATGACCAGATGGCGGCAGAGCTGAAATCCTTTCCCCATGCCGTGTGGAGCACTTACGGCATGACCGAGACCCTCTCGCATATCGCCCTTCGCCGACTCAGCGGCCCCGAGGCCAGCGATTGTTATACCCCCTTTCCCTCCGTAAGCATATCTCAGAATGATGATGGCTGTCTGGTCATCGATGCCCCAACTGTGCATGACGGCCCATTGGTGACCAATGACATTGTAGAGCTCATACCGTCGTCCTCCGGTTCCGAAGGTAAGGCATCGGCACCCTCGTTCCGCATCCTTGGTCGCAAGGACAATGTGATATGCTCAGGTGGGGTGAAGATTCAGATTGAGGAGGTAGAGCGCATGCTTCGTCCCCACTTGTCATGCCCCTTCCTCATCACGAAGTGCAAGGATGCCAAGTTTGGCGAAGCCGTAGTGCTGCTCACCGAGGCAACTGATGTGGAGCCGTTGCGAGCGGCCTGTGAGCAACATCTGCCCCGTTTCTGGCAGCCCCGTCACTATCTCACCGTTGCCCATCTCCCTTTCACTGCTACAGGCAAGCCAGCACGCAGCGAAGCACAGCAGTTGGCTGAAACAGGGTTGCTCTGAAGTTGCTGCTAAAAAAACATAAAGTGAATATTCGTTTTGGTAGAAATGTGTAATTTTGCACCGCATAATTGCTGATGATAGTTGTACAAAAAGAATATTGACCTTATGAATAGACACGAATTGTTCTCATTAGTGCGATTTACATTTCTGCTCCTGTGCGTGTTGTTAACCTTTTCGTGCAGAAACACAGCCGATGACAGGCGCATGTCACAGATTATCCATGAGGCCGACTCGCTGAACCGGAATGACATAGCCATGAGCAACGACTCTTTGCTGCTCATGGCATGTAGCTATTACGACCGCTATGGCACCCCCAACGAGCAGATGCGGGCTCACTATCTGTTAGGCTGTGTCTATCGTGACCGAGGTGAGGCACCCCGTGCCATCGACTGCTACAAAGATGCCATAGCTAAGGCCGACACCACAGCCAGCGATTGCGACTATCATGTTTTAGGATGTGTGTATTCTCAGATGGCAGATGTGTACTATCAACAACTGCTACTGTCGAATGAATTGAATAGTCGGAAGCAAGCCATTCAATATGCTGAGAGGGCAAGCGACACATTAGGCTTGGCTTGTGACCTGAAAAGCATTGGGGCAACGTACATATTGCTTCATCAATTGGATAGTGCGGAGAATTCTATCAAGAAGTCTCTAAGTCTCTATCGCCAATTGGGAATGACAGAAGATGAAGTTCAATCGTCCACAGTCCTCATGAGCCTTTATGTAGAAAAAGATTGTCTGGAGAATCTTAAACAGCTCATTGATCGGTTTGAGTCCGAGAGTGAACTCTTTAAGGACAATATTGACTTACCTCCGATTAAGAGACAATACTATTATTATAAAGGAAAGTATTATGAAGGAGTGCAGCATCTGGATTCAGCCGAGTATTATTACAGAAAGATATATTATTCGGGCATGTCGTTCGTAGCAATGGATCCCATGTACAGGGGGCTGTTAAGTGTCTTTGAAAAACGCCATGAAGCTGACTCGATAGCGAAATATGCTCGCCTGTTCTGTATGGTAAACGACTCGTCAATAGCTATCAATGATCAAGAGATGACAGCCCGAATGGCAGCATCCTACCAATATAACAGTTTTCAACGTCAAGCTCATGAGAAAGAAATAGAAGCGGATAGGGCGCAAATGATTCTCGTGATTCTTTGCGTGACTATAGCATTAGTAGGTGTTATTCTATTAACATCTTGGAATCAATATAAGAGAAAACAACAGTTTAAATTGAATTTACTAAAGACTGATTATGCTGATGCAACAGAAAAATATAGCAGGAATCTTCATACACTTCAGCTATTAGAGGAATCCCATAAAGCTGTCATTCAAGAAATTCAAACAGAATTAGACAATGCCAAACAAGAGAATTCATCTTTTAGAAAGCAAAATAGCGAGGTAAAACATCAGTTTATAGAACAGAATGCCAAGTTTGAATTGGAAAAAGCGGAGTTACAAGAAGAAAACACTCTTTTAAGACAAAGAATCGAGGATTTCCAGCTGCATGGCGATATTGCAAGGACGGTGAATGTTGCCCATGATTATTTTGAAGAGGGTATTATGAGAAGAGTTTTTTCTTTATTGAAAACTCCTCAGATATCATTATCGGAGAATGAGAAGAAACAACTTCTGATGGTTACCACTCAGTATTATCCAGCTCTAATACACGATTTAAAAGTAAAAGGGCACTTGCCGCCACTTGCTATTTTTGTTTGTATTCTGACAGCAGCGAATCTGCGTTCCAGTGATATTGCTAATCTTTTGAGCGTTTCATTTCAGCAAGTATCAAATCTTAAACAGCAAATCAATGTTGTACTATTCAATAATTCGACAGCTCGTTCTCTATACAGTAATATAGTCCGACATTATGAAATCTACTTAGGTTAGCACCTTAAAGTGTAATTTCGTGAAATTGTTTTGTATGTTATTTAACCTACTATGTTTTAGTAGGTTATCATCTATTTTTACATATTTTTGCATTAAAAAGTGAAATCTTGTGTATTTTCCAAGATGTCAAAATTTGTACGTCTTTCTCTAAAGTCATATTTTTGCCACAAAATTTTTAATCCAATGTCAAAAAACATGAAAAAAAGAAATTATTTATTGGCTTTAGTGACTATTGTTATGTTATGTGCAAATATGCATGCGTATGCGTATGAACCTATTGTAATGCCTAACACGATGTATCCCATACAATTCCAGTTCAGTTATGTTGATCCTAAAATTGACCAAAAGGGGACACATAGAAGTCCTGTAGCCCTCCCTGAAGTATGGGTTGAAGACCATGAATTGTACTTCGATACTCCTTGTGATGGTTGTACACTTCGTGTCATGAATGAGGATGGCGAGGTAGAATATGCTACTGTAATACCTACAGACTGCGAGTCTCTGGAACTCCCCTCCACGCTTGAGGGCGAATATGAAATTCAGATTCTTCGTGGCAACTATTGTTTCTACGGCATGATAGAGCTATAGTAGTGATGAAGGGCATTTTACCCATTGTTTTACTCATTACGTGTGTGCTTTCGG